>JADKIY010000002.1:900000-1104133 GCA_016722575.1 Elusimicrobiota bacterium
CCCTGGAGGAGAGGAAAAAGACCCTGACCGAGGGGTTCGGCCGACGAGCGGCCCTGATTGAACAAAATTTCAAACGGCGTCAAGAATTTGAAACTCAATTCAAAGACGCCAAACTGTCCTTCGAAAAAATGCAGGTGGACGAACAAGTGGCCTTCATCGGCACGTTAAAAAGCCTCTCCCCCGCCGATCGCGGCTTCCTGCTGGACCGCCTGAACGAGAAACAAGCCGACGAACGGAAAGCCTTTCGGGCGCAATGGCGGGAACGCCTTCGAACTTCCCAGGAGCAAGCCCTCAAGGACCTGGAAAACTTCCGGGAGGAAGCCCGCAAATCCCGGGAATACGACCGGCCCGCCCCTCAAATCAGCGCCCCCCCCGCCAAATAGATTTTCACTTCCTTCGGCGCTCCCACAATTCGAACCCGGGGTCTCCGCGCTTTCTTCCCTTGTTTTCGCCCGCCCCGCGACTTAGTCTTAGGAGAGAGGGACGGGACGCCGCGTGACGAAGAAACCATTCAAAAACGATGGATTTACTCTCATTGAGCTGATGCTCGTGGTGGCGATCATCGGCCTCCTGGCCGCCATCGCCCTTCCACGATTTGCGGACCTCGTCATTAAAGCGAAGGAGGCGGCGGTCAAGGGGAAGTTGGGAACTTTTCGAAGCGCTTTAACCATCTATTACGCGGACAATGAAGGTCAATATCCATGGAATCTAGACAACAACGAAGTGACACAAACCCTGACAACCGGTGGAAAATATCTCGATGCTCCTTTGAAAATATCCGTTCCCACAGTCCTCGCCCATTTAGAAGACTCCAACGTCGGATATGGGCTTACCAGCTTGGACTGGTTCTATATCGCCGGCCCCCGAGCGGCCTATATATACTCTCAACTAAGCGGCCAAATCGTCGTGAATTGCGTTCACACCGATACCAGCGGGCGCCGCTGGAGCACGTGGTGAGATTGATCTCGGGGGGGGTGAACGGAAACCGCTAACGACTTTTCCATTTTAACGATTTTTGCTATCTGAGGCGACCTCGACGAATCATCCCTTGGATTGAATTAGGGGACATCCACCAATGGCCGGTCCAGGGAACGATAGCCGACCGCCTCGGCCACGTGTTCTTCCTTTAAGGCCGGCGAATCGGCCAGGTCGGCGATGGTCCGGGCGACTTTCAATATCCGATCGAAGGACCGGGCCGAGAGCCCCAACCGCGTCACCGCCGACTGAAGCAATTTTTTCGACCCTTCCCCCAGCTTGCAATGGGACCGAACGTCTTTTGACCCCATCCGAGCGTTGACCGCCGCCCCGCCCAAGCGCGCCGACTGGCGCTCCCGGGCCGCCAGAACCCGGAGGCGAACGGCGGCCGAATTTTCAGCGGCGGGGGCTTCTTCCGTCAATTCCGCCAATCGAAGGGCCGGAACCTCCACGTGCAGGTCGATCCGATCCAGGAGAGGTCCCGAGATTTTCGCCCGGTATTTTCGAACCTGAAAGGGCGTGCAGACGCATTCCCGCTCCGGGTGGCCCTGATAGCCGCAGGGGCAGGGGTTCATGGCGGCGACCAACGTGAACCCCGCCGGGAAGGTGACCGATTGGGCCGCCCGGGAGACCGTCACCGCGCCCTCCTCCAAGGGTTGACGCAGGACCTCCAGAACGTGCCGGTCGAACTCGGGCAACTCGTCCAAAAACAAGATGCCGTTGTGGGCCAGGGAGACTTCGCCGGGACGAGGGACGCTTCCCCCGCCCACCAGCGCCACGTCGGAAATGGTGTGGTGGGGACTACGAAAAGGACGCTCCCCCAGGAGAGCCCCCAAAGCCATTCCCGCCACGGAGTGAATCTTTCGGGTTTCGATGGCCTCTTCGAAGGAGAGCGGGGGCAGGAGGCCCGGGATCCGACGGGCCAGCATGGTCTTGCCGGAACCCGGCGGGCCGATCATTAATATATTGTGACCGCCGGCGGCCGCCACTTCCAAGGCGCGCTTGGCGAAAAGCTGTCCTTTTACATCCGAGAAATCGGGGCCGTTGGAGGCCTCCGAGGGTGTGGCGGCCGGGGCCGAAACGGGGCCCGGGGTCCACTCCCCCCGCAAGTAACCGACGGTGTCCGCCAGGGTCGAAGCGGGCACCAGGGGCAGGCCCGCGACCACCGACGCTTCGGCGGCGTTGGCGGCCGGAAGGACCAGGGCCTCAAAACCCAGTTTCTTCACGGCCAGCGCGATGGGCAAAACGCCCCGCACCGGTCGCAACCGCCCGTCCAGGGCCAATTCCCCGATCACCGCCACCCGGGCCAAACGATCGGCGGGAACGCGCTCCTCCGCCGCCAACACGCCCAGGGCGATGGGGAGGTCGAAGGCGGTGCCCTCTTTTTTGACGTCGGCCGGGGACAAATTGACCGTCACCCGCCGCACGGGAAAATCGAACCCGGAATTCCGAACGGCCGCCACCACGCGGTCCTTGGATTCCCGCACCGCGGCGTCGGGGAGCCCCACCGTGGAGAAAACCGGAAGGCCGGGAGACAGGTCCACCTCCACCTGAACGATGAACCCGTCGATGCCGGAGACCGCCGCGCTGGACACCTTGGCGAGCACGTTTATTCCTTGGAGAAGAATTTGAGGCCGAGGATCCCGGCCAAAATGAGCCCGATGGAAATCAGGCGGAGAGGGTGGCGCGATTCGCCGAAGAGGATCGCCCCGGCGACCGCCGTGCCGACGGCGCCGATGCCCGTCCAGACGGCGTAGCCCGTGCCCACGGGGATGACCCGAAGCGCCCGAGACAGAAACCAAACGCTCAGGACCATTCCCGCCACGGAAGCGACGGAGGGCCCCAAACGGGTGAACCCCTGGGCGTATTTCAAGCAAACGGCCCAGAACACTTCGAAGAAGCCCGCGATGGTGAGGTCCAGCCACGGCATGGGAAAAAGAATACTCCCCCCGAACCCGGGGAGCAAGGGGTCAGCGGAGGATTTCCGGGACCCGCCCCGACAACACCCGGGCCATCCGGGCGGCCCCGGCGTCGGAGGCGCTGTGCAGCCGCACGCGGCGGGGACGCCGCGCCTCGGGCAGGGCGGCGATGGTTTCGGCGACGGGCATGAAGGTGCCGCCCTCTCCGTCGCCGATGTAGTAATCCAGGCTTACTTCGTCCACGGTTTCCGTCTCCAGGACGGCCTGAGCCTCCGCCACGGTGCGGGCCAGGCGCCAACCGGCCGGAGGCGTTCGAACGTCGTCGACGTAAAGCTTCACGATTTGGCGCGCCGGGATCGGCGAGGACGCGAAGTTCGGCGCTTCGCCTCCGACGGCGCGCCCCCCCCGGGCCTGTCGGCGCCCCAGAGGCATCCCCGCCGATGAACCCGGGCATCGTCCTCCAGGGAAACGATCTGCTCTCGGAACCGCCCGTCCCGCCGCCAGGCTTTTCCCATTCCCGCCGCCACCAGGGCGGCGTCGATGGATTTCCCATCGGGGGTAAAGACATAGGCCAAGAGGCGGTGGTATTTGTCCTCCGTCCGCTCGTCAAAAGCCAAGCGGACAGCGCCGCCCGACAAGGCGCGGTTCATTTCCGTGCCTTCCCGGTAACAGGCCTGATCCCGCTCGGTCGTGTTGACCCCGTAATAACGCAATTTCGTGGGACGGTCGTTCCAGAGGATTTCAAGGGTGTCGCCGTCCACCACGGACAGCACGGGCACGGTGGGCAGGCGGTCGGGGTCGTCGGCGCTCAAACCCTCGCCCTGGGGAACCAGGGAGATATCGACGACGGCCGGGGGCGGAGGCGCGGCGGAGCGGCCCCGGGCCCACCAAACGCCTGAACCGAATCCGGCCAAAAAAACGGCGGCGACCGTCGCGGCGGAACCGCGACGGGAGAGGGGCAGGGGGTTCACGGAACCGGTCCCGTCGGGGATCAGGGTCTTTTTTCGAGGGGGAGGAACACGCGGTCCAGGGGACCGGTGTATTCGGAGCGGGGGCGGATCAATCGGTTGTCCCCGAGCTGTTCAAACACGTGGGCGCACCAGCCGGCCGCGCGGCCCACGGCGAAGACGGTGGTGAACAGGTCGATGGGAACGCCCAGAAGGTAAAGGACGGAGGCCGAGTAAAAATCCACGTTGGTATTGAGGCCCTTGAGGCGGTGCACGGTGTCGGCGACTTTGACGGAAATCTGATACCAGCGAGGCTCTTTTTTGATCTCGCCCATGCGCTCGGCCATTTTTTTGAGCAACGCGGAGCGCGGGTCCTCCACCTTGTACACCCGGTGGCCGAAGCCCATGATCTTGCGCTTTTCGGCGATGGCCTTCTCCACCCATTTTTCGGTTTTCGCGGGATCGCCGATTTCCAAAAACATCTCCATGGCTTTTTCGTTGGCGCCGCCGTGCAGGGGGCCCTTCAAGGCGCCGATGGCGCCCGCCAGGGCGGCGTGAATGTCGGACAAGGTGGAGACGATGACCCGGGCCGTAAAGGTGGAGGCGTTCAAATCGTGATCCGCCAAAAGCGATAAATAGAGGTCCATGGCCTGGACGCTCACCGGGTCGGGCTTCTCGCCCGTCACCATGTAAAGGTAATTGGCCGAATGGGAAAGGGTCGGGTCCGGGGCCAAGGGCGTCTTGCCGTTGCGAATGCGGTGCCAGGCGGCGGACAAGGTGGCCATGCGGGCCACGAGGCGCGCGGCCTTGCGGCGGTTGGCGGCGGGGCTGTTGTCCTGGGTGTCGGAATCGGTCATGGCCAAGAGGCACACCCCGGCCCGCAACACGTCCATGGGATGGGACTTCTTCGGGAACTGGCGCATGGTCGTCAAGACGTCCGGCGGCAGGGAACGCGCTTCGGCCAATTCCAACTTCAACGCGTCCAATTCGGTCCGGTTCGGGAGATCCCCGTGCCACAAAAGATGCACGATCTCCTCGAAAATGGTTTTGTCGGCGATCTGGATGACGTCGTAGCCGCGGTAAATCATGCGGCCCTTGAGACCGTCCAGAAAGGTAATGGCGGAGGGACCCGCGACGACGTCTTCGAGGCCCTTGGGGGCGTGGGAATCTTTGGCTTCGATTTTATCGGTCATAAAAGAACGCTGGGATTATACAAACGGAAGGGCCGGCGCTCAAGCGAATATCATCCGCGGGTGACTTTGGTCACCTGGTATTCCAGGGGACCGCCGGGGAGTCGGACAACGACTTTTTCCCCCTCTTTTCGCCCGAGCAGGGCCTGGGCCACCGGCGATTGAACGGAAATTTTTCCCTTGGAAAAATCGGCTTCGGCCACGTCAACCAGCGTGTAGGCGAAGGATTCGCCGCTTTTAACGTCTTTTAAGTGGGCCGTGGCCCCGATTCGAATTTCCCCCGTTTGAACGGCGGACTCTTCGATGATCCGGGCGGAGCGAAGTTTTTCCTCCAGCTCGTTGATGCGCTGCTGCACCTTGGCCTGCTCTTCCTTGGCCGCGTGGTACTCGGCGTTTTCCTTCAAATCGCCCTTTTCGCGGGCCTCGCCGATGTCTCCGCTCAATTGGCCGCGGCGCTCCTTGAGCTTCGCCAGGTCCTGGCGCAACTTTTCATATCCCTGCCGCGTGAGAAACGATTCGCCCGCCATGCCGACACCTCACTAAATAGACGAACCCACGCGGGGCGTGGGCTCCAAGGGAATTCTACAAAAAATCACCGCCTCCGCCAGCGGTCCGCCGCCAAACTCAAAAGTTGCCGGGCGAAGGACCACGCCACGCCCGGGCTCAGCTTGCTGTACCCTTGGCGGCGGTCTTTAAACACGTACGGGAATTCCCGGACCCGCTCGGCGGGGACCCGGGCCCGAACCAGGATCTCCAACAATATTTTGTACCCCCGGGGACGAAGGCGGGAGCGGCTTTTTTCAAACACGTCCCGGCGAAGGGCGAAGAAACCGCTCATGGGGTCCTTGAGAGCCACGCCGAGCAGGGCCCGGGAAACCCCGGTGGCCAGGGAACTGGTCCATTGACGATACCAGGGCCATTTGTCGGCGCCCCCCCCGGGCACCCGGCGGGACCCCACCGCCACCCAGCTGTCCCGGCTGACGGATTCGATCAGGCGGGGGAGCAAGGTTTCGTCGTGGGAACGGTCGGCGTCCAGCACGGCCAACAACCGCCCGGTGGACCATTGAAAGGCTTCGACCACGGCGGGGCTCAACCCCCGGTCCCGGGTCCGGCGAAGCAAACGCAATCGTCCATCAAACAATCGATCTTTGCGCAGTTGGTTCACCAACCCCGCCGTTCCGTCGGGCGAATTGTCGTCCACCACGATGATTTCATAATCCCAGGGCGCCAGGAGCGGCGCCAGGGCCCGAAGGAGGCCGCCGATGTTCGCGCTCTCGTTGAAAGTTGGAATAACGACGGAAAGAAATCTCACGCACGCCCCCCCGCGCCGAACGCCGCCAACCGACGTCCCAAAATCCACAGGCCCGCGGTCGCCCCCGCGATCGTAAAAATCAGGCCCCAAAGAAACGGCGCCGGCCGGTAACGCCACCAAATCCGCTCCGGGCCGAGTTCCCCCGTTCCGACCGCCTGGGCCACGCCGTTTAAGTTTTGGATTTGAATTTCCCCCGTGCGGGTCCACGCCCGCCACCCCGGGTCGGAGGTTTCCGCCCAGACGGCACGACTTCCGGGGTTGTCCGAGCGCCATCGGCAGGTCATTTTCTCGGCCCGACGACGGTAATACGCGAGGAGCTCCCCGCCGGTCACCGTGAGAAGCGGTCGCCGGGCGGGGTTTTCATACACCCGCAGGGCGCCGGCGGTCCACACCACCGGCCAATCGATTTTCAGCGATTCCGCCGTGACAAAATAGCGGAGCCCCAGCCGGGTCAGGAGCGGGGCGTCGGGACGCTCGACCTCGAGGCCCGTGGTCGGCTGCTCCACCCCGGGTTGGGTTTCGGCGATTTCCCTCCAGGGCGCCGCGGGGACAAGGGCCTCATAGCCGTTCAAATTGGGCAACCCGGCCAATAAACTTTTGTTATGCCCCCCGACGGACTGGGACGTGAAAACCCGCCCCTGGGAAAGGCCCGTGGGCCCCAGGAGCCGCTCCTGAAACCACGCCAGCAATTCCGTGCGGGTGAGCCGGGAACCCGGGTCCTCGGTGCGAAGAAAGGGCCGTCCAACGATCAACAACTCCCCCGCCACCAAGGCGAAAAGCCCAACGCCCCAGGCCCGACGGCGGGAGATCACGGACCAACCCCGGGCGGCCGCCGCGGCCAAAGCCACGTGAACCCCCAAGTAAAAACGAGCCGGAACCCGCAGGGATGCCAAGGCCCGCCAAACCAGCGGATAGACGGGCCCGTTTTTCCCGAGGGCCAATAAAAGCGCGACACCCGCCAGGGCGGGCAGGCGCCAACGCCGGCGGCGGAGCAGGGCGATCAAACCCGCGACCGCCAAGGCAAGGCCGGTCCATCCCAGGAAAACGGCCGCGGTTTCAAAATACACCGAGGGCGGGTCTGGGAAATGCGCGGGTTTCGGCAACGCGCCCCAAGCCCAGGGCGTCGTCCATCCCCGCCAAAGGCGTTCCAGGTCCAAGGAGTAAGACGTCGCAAAGGCGTACCGGTCCCGGTCGGTCAACACCCCGCGAAGCCCCCGGGTGGTGTGGGGAAGGAAATCCGCCGTGGGGAGCGCCTGCACCGCCGCCAGGAGCGCGCCGAAAAGGCCGGCGGCCCCGACGGACCGGGCGACCCGGCGGTCGATCAAGCGCGGGCCGGCCACCAGGGCCGCCAAGACCAAATGAGTCACCAGCCAAACCTGTAAATGCCCCGTCAGGAATTGGAGGGTGGACGCCGCCGCCGCGCCCCAGGGCAACCACCGGTTTTCCGGTCGACGCGTCACGGATTCGCCCAGGAGAAAAACGTACGGCGTCCAAGCGAAGCCCGTCAAATGAATGGCGTGACCCGCCGCCACCTTGGCGATGGTGAAAAGGGAAAACGTGGCGAGGAGGGCGCCCAAGGCCGCCCCACCCCAACGCTCCCCCCGGGATCGCAACCACAGCCAATAGCCGAACCCCATCAAAAGCAAATGAAGGACGATGGCGATTCGGAAAGCCCCGGCCAAGCCGGTGGAAACCAGCGCGGCGTTCCCCGGGTAAAAAAGGGCCGACTGGGAGGAGGCCAAAAAAGGCGTGCCGCCGAAAATCCAGGGGTTCCAGAGGGGAAGGCGGCCGCTTTCCAGCTCCCGATTTCCCCACGCCCGGAAGGGGGCGGCGTAATCGTATACGTCCCCCGCGTTGGCCACAAAACCGTGTCCGACGATCAGCGGAGCGGCGAAGAAACCCGTGAGGGCCGCGAACAACAGGAAGGCGCGCTTCACCGGACGGCCCCCGCCCGGCGGAAGGCAATGGCCAGCGCCGCGGTCCACCCCGCGAGCGCGAACAGAATCCCCCAACGGAAACTGGCGGGCGCGAACCTCATCCAAAATCGGTTCAACGGTTCGTCCCAGCGAACCGCCGCGACGCCCTCGCGGGCAAAAACCTCCAACCGGCGGCGGCCGTTTCCGGCGATCCAATCCTTTTGCCAAAGATCCCGGGTCACCAGAGTCGCGCTTTCGACGGCGTCTCCCGACCAGAAGTCGCGGCCCAAACCCCGGCGCCGCTTCGCCCAGGGGGCGGTGCCAGAACCGGAAAGGACCGCGCCTTCGCCCGACGGACGGGGACGTTCGTAAAGTCGCCAGGGGTCGTCCCGAATCAAACGCCACCCCGAAACCTCGAGGGCTTCGGGCGCCGCCACCCATTGCACGTCCAAGCGGTCGAGGTCCGCCTCCGCGGCGGCCGGCGTCGGATGGGCGTAAAGCGCCATCAGCGCCCGGTCGTTCCCGGCGGGATTGAGGGAAAACCCGGAGGGATTCAAATTGGCCACCCGATAGGGCAACGTGCCCAGATCCAACAACCGATGGCGAAGAAGGGTCCAGGTCTCCTCCAGGGTCCGCCCGTGGGCCGACATGCGGTCCGCCGCGCGGGGCGTCAAAAATAATTTTCCCGGGCTCGATTGAACCATGGAAATCCAAGAGGGCCGGGATTGAAAATAGTTTCCCGGCAGGGTCGGGGAAAGGCCCGCGCCCCAAAACATCAATTCGGCGGCGACGATCCCGACGGCCGTCCAGCGAAGCCAACGCCGCCGAAAATCGCCCCCCCCGGCCACGGCCAAAAGGGCCAAAGCGGAGATCACCATCCAATAGGCGTATTGGGCCGGAAACCGAACGCCCCGCAGCCCCGGGACATGATTCACGGCCCAAGCATAGACGGGGGTGGCGTTCCCGACGGAAAACAACGCCCCCAGCGCGAAAAGCGCGGCCCAGGCCCCCCGGGCCCGGAGGGAGGAGCGCCAAAACCCGCGCCCCGCCGCCCACAGGGCCAACGCGCCGATGTAAAAGCAGCCGAGCCAGAAAAATCGCTCCCCGGTGTAACGATCCGAAGGGAAATCGCCGAACCGCGGCGCGAGGAGGCCCGCCCAACGGGCGACGGTCAACGAGTGAAGTCCGGCCACGGACGGCGCCACGCCCGATTGAACGCGGGTCGATTGACCCAGGAGATCCAGGCCCGGAAACAATTGGACCGCCGCGAGAACCGCCGCGCCCGCGCCCGCCGACAGGGCCACGACCCCCCGTCCTCGGCCGCCCGACGCCGCCCACAACGCGAGGAGCGCCGCGCCCATCCACGCCGCGTGGGGCCAATGGCCGCCCAGCAAGGCGAACGTCAACGACAACGCCATACCCAGCCCGGCGGTCCAGCCGGGTTTGGCCCCGAGAAAGAGAAGGGCCCACGGGGTCCAGGTCAACGTGTTGAGGAGCGGCGGGAACTCGACCCGCGCGCGCCAAAACCCGTTTAAGCTCCAGAGAAGCGCGGAGGACAACGCGGCCCAACGGGCCCCGCGGTTCGCCCGCACCCAGAGATACCCGCCGAGACCCGACAAAAAGAAATGAAGGGCTTGAAAAAGTTTAAACCCCGGCACGAAGGGAAAAATCCAAAAAGGGAGATTCCCGGGGGAAAACACGCCGGTCTGCGGTTGGCCCAGCCAATACACCCCGCCGGAAACGTAGGGATTCCACGCCGGCATTTCGCCGGACTGGAGCGCTTGGGCCGTGAACGCGTGCATGGGATGGAACAGGTAGGTCAAGTCCCGGGCGAAAAAAGTCCGGCCGGTGAACCAGGTTCCGGAAAACGCCGCGGCGAGGGCGAGGGCGAACACGCCCAGGGCGATCCAATCTTTCCGTGTCATGGGCGGGAAAAGGTCCCGCGGGGGCGGCGCATGGACGATATATTACAATAGCGTCTCATGACGGTCTTGCGAAAATTCCATCGGGAAACGGCCGCCGCCCTGGGGTGCCTGGCCCTCGTGTTCGCCGTTTACGGGCGGGGACTGTTCTATTCCTTTGTATACGACGATCGTTGGACCGTCGTGGAGAACAACGCCGTTCAGCAACCGACCCCTTTGGCCCGATTTTTTCTCGACCGGAACACCGTGGCCGCTCCCGCCACCGGCATGGGCGATTCGATTTACCGCCCTCTGCCCACGCTGACCTTCGCCCTGGACCGCGCCTTGGGGGCCCGCGACCCCTGGCGTTTCCGTCTGGAAAACGTCCTACTCCACGCCCTGAACGGCTTTCTTCTCTGGCTGCTTTTCCGCTCCGTAGGATTTTCCTTTGGAGCGTCCTTAGCGGGATCCGCCGCTTTCCTGCTCCACCCCGCCCAGGTCGAAACCGTTCAATGGGTCACCCAACGGTCGAATCTCCTCTGCCTGGGCGGTCTGCTGGGATCGGTGTGGGCCCTCCGGCGTCGGTCCCCCTGGAGCCTCGTCGGATTGGCCGTCGCCCTTCTTTCGAAAGAAACGGCGGTCATGGCCCTTTGCCTTTGGCCGTTGTTTCTGCGGGTTTATTGCCCCGAAGAAAAATTCTGGGAAAGCGGGCCCGCGCGGGTGCGCGTGCTGGCGGGAGCGACCCTGGTGGCCGCCTATTTGTTCCTTCGGTCGGCGGTGGTGGGATCTTTCGCCCAAAGGGAATTCCGGGGCGGCGGATGGGGGGGGAGCGTGCTCTTGGGCACGGTGTCCTGGTGGGAGTATCTCAAACTGCTCCTCGCGCCCCTGGGGCTCCGCGTGAGCCGACGCCAATACCTCGATAATCCCTGGACCAGCCCCTGGGCCTTGGTGGGTCTGGCGGCCGTCGCCCTCGCGGCCGTCGGTCTGGTATTTTTGTGGCGGCGGAATCGCCGGGCGGCCTTTTGGGCGGGATGGATCCCCGCCACCCTCTTGCCCGTCCTCGGCCTGGCTCCAACGGACACTTTTGTGGCGGAACGTTTCCTTTACGTTCCCCTCGTTGGACTCGGGGGCGTTGCGGCGATTTTTTGGGATCGAATTTCGTCGGAGGGCGCGCGCGCCCGGCGATGGGTTCGCGGGGGGACATGGGGGGTTCTGGCCCTTTGGGGCGGACTTTCCTGCGCGCAGGTCGGGGTCTGGCGAAACGATCTTTCTCTTTGGACGGCGACGGCCGCTCGGGACCCCGAACACGGTTTTTCATGGCTCTGCCGGGCCCAGGCTCTGAACGAAAACAAGCGTTGGTCCGAAGCGGAGTCGGAATACCTTCACGCCCTGCGCGTGGGACTCTCCCGGGGGCACGCCGCGGGAGCGCTCACCAATCTATCGGACCTCCGCCTGCGCGCGGGCGACCCGGGGGGCGCGCTGGCTTGGGCCGACAAAGCCCTCGTCGCCGCCCCAGCGTCCCCCCAGGCGCTCACCCACCGCGCCGTTGCGCTCGTTGGTCTCGGTCGAAAAAACGAGGCGCTGGCCGTGGTGGGACAATTGGAATCGATCCGACCGGGGGCCGACGAGGGGCGACGTCTTCGCCGCTGGGTGGAAAGCGCTCCGAGATTTCGCCGGGGGAGTTAACCGCCGGCGCCGTCCAAGGTCATGCCCGGCTCGGTCATGGCCCGGGCGTCCAAGAGGGTCGCCAACTCCTTTTCCGGCAGCATTTTTTTCTCCAACACCACCTGCCGCACGGTTTTCCCGGTCGCGTAGGCTTCTTTGGCGACCTCGGCGGCTTTGTCGTAGCCGAGCTTCGGGGCCAGCGCCGTGCACATGGCGAGGCTCTTTTCGATGAACCCCTCGGCGATTTCGCGATTGGCGTTGATCCCCTTCACGCATTTCTCCGTGAACAGACGAACCACGTTGGCCACGATGGACAGCGCGCTTAAGAGGTTGTGGGCGATGACGGGCTTCATGACGTTCAATTCGAAATTGCCCGACAGACCGCCGACCGTGATGGCGGCGTCGGCCCCGATCACCTGGGCGGCCGCCATGGCCACGGCTTCGGGGATCACCGGGTTGACCTTGCCCGGCATGATGGAGCTTCCGGGCTGAAGCGACGGGATTTCGATTTCGCCAATGCCGCACCGGGGGCCCGAAGACAGCCAGCGAATGTCGTTGGCGATCTTCATTAAAGACACGGCGACGGTTTTAAGGGCGCCGCTGGCTTCCACGGCCGCGTCCCGGGCCGCCAGGGCCTCGAACCGGCTGGGCGCTCCCACGAAAGGCAGGCCCAGAACCTCCGCCAAACGCCGGATCACGCCGTCGATGAACTCCGGGTCGGCGTTGAGACCCGTCCCCACGGCCGTCCCGCCCAGGGCCAGTTCCGCCAGATGAGCGCGCGCGTTCCGCAGGCGCTGAATCCCGTGGGCGATTTGGCTGGCGTACCCGCCGAATTCCTGGCCCAACCGCATGGGCACGGCGTCTTGCAAATGGGTCCGTCCGATTTTCAACACGTCGTCGAAAGCCTTGGCTTTTTCCTCCAGGGCGGCGCGCAGGCCTTCCAGGGCGGGGATCGTGTCGCGCTCGATGGCTTCCAAGGCGGCCACGTGGATCGTGGTCGGAATCACGTCGTTGGACGATTGGCCTTTGTTCACGTGGTCGTTGGGATGGACCGGCGACTTGGCCCCCCGTTGGCCGCCCAACAGTTCGTTGGCCCGGCTGGCGATGACCTCGTTGGCGTTCATGTTGGTGGAAGTGCCGGAACCGGTTTGAAATATGTCCACGGGGAATTGGTCGTCCCATTTCCCCTCGGCGACTTCCCCGGCGGCTTGGACGATGGCGCCGCCCACCCGGGCGTCCAGGGCGCCGCGCTTTAAGTTGACCTCGGCGGCGGATTTTTTTATCAGGGCCAGAGCCCGAATGAAGGAGCGGGAAAAACGCCAACCGCTCACGGGAAAATTTTCGACGGCGCGCAGGGTTTGAATACCGTAGAGCGCGTCGGCGGGAACTTCTTTGGTGCCCAAGGAATCTTTTTCGGTGCGGGTTTTCATGGCGGCTTCCTCCTGAGGAACGGCGAGGGGCCATTTTAACAATTCAAGAGACGCGATTGGTTTTTTGACAGGTTCGTCGAGGAAGAGATATCATGGGCCCATGACGACCCCCGGCGGACGCTCCCGCGTTTTGGAAGTGGCCATGGAATTGGCTTTGACCCCGGAACTCCTCCAGGCCATCGAAGACCAATTCGGCCTGGAAGCCGCCCAAGCCGCCGCCATGTCGACCTCCGTCGGCGGCATCGGCCCCCTTTTGCGGGAGCGCGTGATCGCCCAATCCGAACAGGCCGTGGACGTGGTCGGCGTTTCCCTTCTTTACAACAGCGTGTGGAACCAGGGCTGGCACGCCTGGAACCACCTCACCCTGGACCGCCGGCCGGTGGCCGCCTTCTTGAGGGCGGTCCTGGAGGACACGGGGATCGTGCTCCCCCTGCCGCTCTTCGACGGTTCCACGGTCGAGGTGAAAGTCTGGCGGGCGCCCTACGGCCAATCCTTCGTGTATTTCCTGGACTGCCCCTCCGTCGCCGACGTGGTGTACCCCGGCGCCGAGGACGCGCCCCCCAAAACGGCCGACACCGGCGCCTGGACCGAACGCCAGCGGCTCAAACACAGCTGGGTGGTCGGCCGCGGGGCCCTGGCCCTGGCCAAGGCCCTGAATTTTTCCCCGGACGTCGTCGTGCTGAGCGAGACGCCGACCCTCTTCGCCCACCCAACCCTCGTGGCGGACGATTTGGCCCGGGACCCGCTTTTCGCCCAAACCCGCACGGTGTTCAACGACCACACCCCCCTGGAATACGCGCACCCCATCTGGCCCGAGGACATGATGCGCCTCGCCCGCATGAACGCGGCGCTTTACGGCCCCTTCGTCCGGAACGGCCGCGTGGACATCACGCAACTGCTGGTCGCCTGCTCCGACGGTGTTTTCGGGGTCGCGCGGAAACACGCCGACGTGATGCGCGCCATGCCGTCCCTGTCGGCCTACGCCGCCAAAATTCAGTACATCACCAACGGGGTGAGCCGGGCCCTGTGGCAGCACCCGGTGTTCCGCCTGGCGGACAAAATCGGCGACGCCGAGCTTTTGGCGGCCAAGGACAAGCTTCGGGAGGAGTTCCTGGAGTGGCTGTGGCGCCGGGCGCTCCTCTGGCCCCATTGGGCCCGGGCCGTCCGGGGCCGCCCCATCGTTCTCTGGACGCGGCGGATCACCAGTTACAAACGCCTCGACATGTTGGACAAGATCTTCCATCGGCCCGACTGGCGCCGGCGGTTCTTGGACAGCGGGGTTGTGCTGGTGGTCGGCGGCCGCGTTTACCAACGGGACAACGTGTCGGAAAAGATGGTTTACAATTTGGTGGAGGATTTAAATCAGGACGGGGAACTGGGCGAGCGGGTGGTCTTCCTTCACAACTACAACGTGTGGGAGGCCCCCCGGCTTTTCTGGGGCGGCGACGCCTCCATCATGCTGTCGGACGACGGCCGAGAGGCTTCGGCCACGGGTTTCATGAAAGCCCAAATGAACGGAGCGGCGGTGATCGCCAACCCGGACGGCGCCGTGCCGGAATTCGTTTTCGGCGACCCGAGCGCCGGGAGACCCGTCAACGGCTTCACCGTGAGTTACCGGGACGGGCAACCCGATCCCGAATCATTCCTGAGCGCCCTCCAGGCCTTCGGCCAGGCTTTCGGCGATCCCCGGCGGCGCGCCGCGCTGGTGCGGGGGGCTCTGGCCGTGACCCCGGACGTGAGCGTCGATCGCACGGCCCGGGAAATGGCCGCTTTTTTCAAGGCCCTGCCCGCCCGCTCCGGGGTTCCCGCCTAGCTTTTTTCCGCCAGTCCCTTTCGGACGCGGTGGCGGACCCAAAGAATCCCGCCGACCACTCCGGCCACGATCACGCCCGAAAAAAGCGTTTCATACCGGTCCACGCCCTTGGCGAAGAAGAGCGCCTTGGCCCCCATCTGCCAGCCCAGCACGCCCAACAAATAACAACGCGGAATGGTGCCCAGCACCGACCACCGGACGAAGAGCCGGGGCGGAATCTCAAGAACCCCGGACACCACCGAGATCAAGGACAGGGGCACGATGGGGGCCGCCCGAAGAAGGAAAAGGGACGTCGCCTCCCCCCGGCGGCTGAAATGGGCGCTCAGGCTTTCCACGTCCTTCCAGTTGAAACCCAGGAACCGGTCGAACCGATCGACGAAGGCTTTCCCCCCGTAGCGCCCGACCGCGTAGGTGCCGATGGCGCCCAAGGTGGAGGCCGCAACCCCCGGGAGGACGATCTGAAGGGACGTCGTCCCGAGGGCCGACGCCCAGGTCGCGGCGGCGGGGATCAACAGGAAGCCCGCCCCCATGATGATCGCGGGAGACGGGATGGGAACGACGATTTGCTCGATCAACACGCCCACGAAAACGCTCCATCCCCCGTGGGTCCGAAGGGCGTCCAAAATCCATTGCGTGAGGTGTCCGATCACGCGATCCCCCGCCCCATTGTTTCCCGGCCCGGGAAGCCCTGATATATAATGGTCATCATGTCTCGCCGTTCCTCCATCGTTGCCCTCGGGATCGCCGGGTTCTTTTTGACGGGGTGCCCCAAGGTGCCCGTCACCGGCCGCCACTCGTTGATTCTCCTGCCGGAATCGGAGGAGTTGACCCTGGGGATGGACTCCTACCGGCAGGTGTTGACCCAGGCCAACCTCTCCAAAGATCCGGCCGCCGTGGCCCTGATCCGGCGGGTGGGCGAGCGCATCGCGAAAATTTCCGACCGCCCCGATTTCGCCTGGGAGTACAATTTGATCGACGAGCCCAAAACCGTCAACGCCTTTTGTCTGCCCGGGGGCAAAGTGGCCGTTTACACCGGCATCCTCCCGGTCACCCGAACGGACGCCGGGTTGGCCGTGGTGCTGGGCCACGAGATCGCCCACGCCATCGCCAAGCACGGGGCCGAACGCCTGTCCCAGGGCCTGCTGCTGCAGTTGGGCCAGGAATCCCTGGCCGTGGCCCTGAAGAACCGCCCGGGCGAAACCCGGGCCGCGGTGATGCAGGCCTTCGGCCTGGGCGCCACCGTCGGCGCCGTCCTTCCCTTTGGCCGTTTTCAGGAATCCGAAGCCGACCGCATCGGCCTGATTTACATGGCCCGGGCCGGATACGACCCCCGGGAGGCCGTGGCCTTTTGGAAACGCATGGAGAACGCCGGGGGCGGCGCTCCGCCCGAATTCCTATCGACCCACCCCAACCACGAAACCCGCGTACGCGATTTGGAAAAGTGGATGCCCGAGGCCCTCAAGGCCTACGAGGACTCCCGGGGGCGCTGAGGCCCTTTACTTAAGGATTTTCTTCCCCGTCACCCGCCCCTTGTCGTCGATCTCGTAAACCAGCGGCACGCCCGTGTCGAGGTTGAGTTCCAAAACTTGCTCCTTGGTGAGTTTGTCCAAATCCATCACGATGGACCGCAAGCTGTTGCCGTGGGCGGCCACGATGACGCTTTCGCCTTTTTTCACGTGGGGCAAAATGGCGCTGTAGAAGTAGGGCAGGGTCCGGGCGGCGGTGTCTTTCAGGCTTTCCGCGATGCCCTCGGGGTTCATGTCGGTTTTGTCCTTGGGGGGAGGCACGTCGTAGCTGCGCCGCCACACTTTGACCTGATCGGCCCCGAATTTCTTCGCCGTCTCCTCCTTGTTCAATCCCTGAAGGGCCCCGTAGTGCCGTTCGTTCAGGGCCTGATTCTTCTCGATGGGAACGGATTTTTGGCCGGTCACCTCCAAAATGAGCGCGAGGGTTTTCTGGGCCCGCTGAAGGACCGAGGTGAAGGCCCGGTTGAATTTGTAGCCCTTCAGATGTTCGCCGGCCCGGCGCGCTTCGCTTTGCCCCTGGTCCGTCAAGGGAACGTCCACCCAGCCGGTAAACCGGTTTTCCAAATTCCACTGCGACTGCCCGTGACGCACCAGCACCAATTGACCCATTTCCGCTTCCTCCGCCTTTTGAAATTCCCTCGGGAAGTCCCGGGGGGGCCTGTGAATTCGGTATTATAGCAATCTAATGCTTCCACTCCTTTTCCCCCTCCAACGAGAGGAACGCCAACTCTTCGCCGCCTCGGCGACAATTCTGTTCCAGGAACTCCTTTTCATTCGGTGGATCGGAACGCAAATTCGCGTCATGGCGTATTTTCCCAACCTCCTGTTACTGGCCGCCTTTTTGGGATTGGGGTTGGGATGCCTGGCGGTGGACCGTCGCCGCTCCGCCGTCCTCTGGCCCGCGGCCCTGACCACGGTGGTGGTGACGACGTTGGGCTTGTCGCGCATCGTCTTCACCGCCGAAGGCGCCTCGGAACATCTCTGGCTTCTTTATTACGATCTGCCGAAGGGATCTCCGGTGGTTCCTCACATCGTTCCGGCCCTGGCCGCGACGTTTGTACTCGTCACGGTGGCGTTCGCTCCGCTTGGGCAATACGTCGCCGTACGTCTCCGGGCGTTCCAATCCCGGGGGGAGCCCCTGCGCGGTTATTACTGGGAGCTGGCGGGTTCGTTGGCGGGGGTTGTGATTTTTGCGGTCGCCACCGCGGCCGGCGTTCCCCCCGCGGGCGGATTTCTCCTTTTGGCCGGATTGGTTTTGGGTTTGGGAGAGACCGGGCGGGACCGATGGATCTCCCTCGCCCCGGCCGTTTTGGCGCTCTTGGTGGCGATGGGGGATCGCACGGAAGCGCACACGCCGTATTACGCCCTTCGCACCCATTCCTCGTCCCGGGGCGGCGGTACGTTCGACGTTGCGGCGAACGGGTCCCTCCACCAAATCGCCCTTCCGGTGCGCCGGTCCAACGCCCCGACGGATCCGTTTTTGCGCCGCGCCCGAGACGGTTATCAATCGCCTTACGACCTCCTCCGGCGGCCCCCCCGCCGCGCCCTGGTCCTCGGCGCCGGCACCGGCAACGACGTTTCCGTGCTGTTGGACCGTGGGGCGGAATCCATCGACGCGGTGGAAATCGATCCCGGAATCCTTCGTCTGGGGGACCGGCACCCCGACCGTCCATACGCCTCGCCCCGCGTGCACGTTTTCAACACCGACGGGCGGGCTTTCCTGAACCGCTCCACGGGAACTTACGATTTAATCGTCCTGGGCACGCTGGATTCGATGACCCGGCTGTCGGCCCTTTCCAACGTGCGCCTGGACAATTTCATTTACACCCAAGAGTCCCTCGGGGCGATTCATCGTCGGTTGACCCCCGACGGCGGGCTGCTGATGTATTTCATGATCTCCCAACGGTTTATCGATGAACGCCTTCTCACCCTGTTGAAAAACGAATTCGGGCGCCGCCCCCTGGCCCGGGCCCTGGATGTCGGAGTGTTCAACCGGATTTTTGCCGCCGGTCCGGCCTTCGACCACGTGGGCGGACCCGCGCGGGACGTCCCGGGCGGCCTCAACGCGGACCCTCTCCCTTCGGACGATTGGCCCTACTTGTATCTCCGCGCCCCCCGGATCCCCCTCCACTACGCGGCGGCCGCGTTTCTCATTCTGTTGGCGGCGCTCACGGGCGGCATCGCCATCGGCGGGTGGAAGAACCTGAGAACCCCCCCTTCCCGGCAAGACATCGTTCTCGCTCTCTTCGGCGCGGGGTTCCTCCTCTTGGAGACCCGCGGCGTGACGGCCCTAAACCTTTTGTGGAGCGCCACGTGGATCACCAGCGCGGTGGTTTTCGGAGGAATCCTTTTTATGGGACTCGTTTCCACGGCCGTGGCTCGGGCGCTGTCCCCTCGATGGACCGTGGGGGCCGTCGGTCTTCTGGCGGCCCTGGCCCTGACGTATGGGTGCCCGGTTTCGTTGTTCCTGGGATGGAACCCGGTCGCCAAGGTATTGGTCTCCGGCGTCTTGGTGGGACTTCCGGTTTTTTTCGCCGGCCTCGTTTTCGCGGATTTCTTTCGCCACCACCCATCCTCTCCGAGGGGCTTCGCCTGGAACCTGCTCGGAGCGGTGGCCGGCGGGGTGCTGGAATTCGGTTCCATGGTCCTGGGGTTCCGGGCGTTGGTCCTGTTGGCCGCGGTCGTGTATTTGACGGCGTTCACGATCCATCTTCGAACACCGGGGACCGCGCGATGACGGACGGGAACTTTTTGTCCGATCCGGGGTCCAATCCCCCGGAGGGAATCGACGCCATGCTCCAAACCCACGGCCCGCGGATCTTCGCCCTGGCGGTTCGGCTTTGCGGCAACCGAACCGACGGAGAGGATTTGGCCCAGGAAACTTTCGTCCAAGCGTTCCGCCGCCGGGATCAATTCCGGGGCGAGGCGGACCTGGGGTCCTGGATCTACCGCATCTGCGTCAACCTGTGGAAAAACCGGGTGCGTTACGAAAAGCGGCGTTTCTTTTGGCAGCACCGGCCCTTGGAAATCCGGGACGCCGACGGCGAAGTGCGCCCGATGGAGATCGCGGACCCGTCGGACGCCACCGACGCGCCGGCCGAGCTGGACGAACGCCAGCGCCTGGTGCGCCACGCGCTGGAGGCCCTGGAACCCCACGAACGGGCGGTCATCGTTTTGCGGGACATGGAAGACAAATCCTACGAGGAGATCGCCGCCTTCCTGGAACTGCCCCTGGGCACCGTCAAATCCCGCATCGCCCGGGCCCGGGAGGCTTTGAAGGAAAAGCTGGAGCCGCTTTTGGGAGAACAGCCATGACCGACGAAAAAGAACCG
This sequence comes from Elusimicrobiota bacterium, assembly GCA_016722575.1. Taxonomy (NCBI): domain Bacteria; kingdom Pseudomonadati; phylum Elusimicrobiota; species Elusimicrobiota bacterium. The sequence continues at coordinate 919,927 of JADKIY010000002.1, forward strand.
ACGATGAACGAACGGCTCTCGGCCTACGTGGACGACGCCCTGGCCCCGGGGGACCGCGCGGCCTTGGAAAAGGCCTTGGCCGAATCTCCGGACCTGCGGCGCGAACTGTCCCGGCTTCGGGCGCTCCGGTCGCTTCTTCGATCGATGCCGACCCCGGCGCCCACGCTCGATTTCTACCGGAAGGTGCGCCGCGCCGCGGAACCCCGGCGTTGGCGTTTCGTCCTTCCGCCCCTCGCGGCGGCGGCCGCCGCCGCGCTGGTCATGGTCGCGGTTCACCGCGACGTCCGGCGAACCGTGGGAGTGGACGCCCTTCGCCCGCTCGAGAAGTCCCGCCTCGTCCGTGTTCAATTATCGACGGAGAACAGCCCGGAGAAAGACCGCGCTTCCAACGCCCTTCAAAGCGCTCCCGCGGGCTCCGGCGGGGACTACGAAGTCGCCGCCGCCCCGGCGAATTCCGCTCGACCCGGACCAATAAGCGTTGACTCCGCCGATCGAAAAGCCGACGTCGCCGACGATTTATCGAAAGAACGTCTCGAAGAGGGATTCGCCCGGGAGGCCTCCTCTCACCGGGCCGCCCTCGCCTCTTCGCCCGCCGCTGAAACCGAAGGGCTTCCCGCCGCCCCTCGAAGCGATGTCCAAACCCGGGGGTTCTTCAAGGAAAAAGACCGGCGGGTCGACCCCGAGCCCTCGCCCCCCGGGGCCGCGCGTCTTAAAGCGGGCGCGGTGGGCTCCGTTCAAGACAAAGGCTTTCGAGCGGTCCCTTCCGGCGGGTTCGCCCTGGGAGCTTCCGGGGCCGGAGCCAAATCCGTGGAAGAAAAAAAGGCCCAATTCCCGGCGGCCAAACGCGAAGCTCTCCCGACTGGGGCGTTTTCCAATGACGGATCCGCCTTGTCCGACCGCCAACGGACCGCCGGGCTTTCCGGCGGGGGGCCCATCGCCGGCTTCCGGATCCCCGCAAAAACAGCGGTCCCCCTGGAGTGGCGGGGGGACGACAGCGGCGTCCTCCAATTCCGCACGGTGGTCGTGCGGGACGCCGCCGCGTGGAAAACTCTTTGGGCGGAACACGCGGCCCTCCGCGTGCCCCCGCCGCCCCCCCCGGCCGTGGACTTCTCCCGGGAAATGATTGTCGGTGTCTTCCTGGGACAAAAACCCTCGGGCGGTTTCGAGGCGGGCCTGGCGGACACGCGGGAGGAAAAAGGCGGTTTGACCGTTTCCTACCGGGAGGTGACGCCCGATCCCGACCAGAGCCAAATCACCGTTCTCACCGCGCCTTACCACCTCCGGGTGGTGCCCCGGACCGCCGGGGCGGTCCGCTTTAAAAAGATTCCCTGACCGGGAACTTTTAACGCGGGCCGGTGTCCCACCGGTATGAAACCCTTGATTCCCGCGCCGTTTGAACCTACGCTTGGGGGACGCCCATGACACGCCGACTTCTCCCCGCCCTGCTCCTAGCGGCGTGGTCCGCCCACGCGGCGGACACGACCGACAACGCGCGCCTGAAACTTCCCTGGGACACCATCAAATCCGTCCTTAAAATCGACCGCAACGAGGTTCGTTTAACCGCGACGGAGTTCGAAACTCTCCTTAAATTGACCAGCGCGCGGCCCCTCCCCGATTACCGGATCACGGAGGGCGAAGTGGTTCTGCCCCGGGCGGAATTCACGCGCTTGGTTCAAAGCCTGGTTCCCCCGGCGCCCGAAGCGGCCGGGGCCTACCTCCCCAAAGCCGTCTACCGGGGTCGGTTGGAAAACCACGCCGTTCGATTCTCCGCGGCCCTTCAACTGGAAATCCCCCGCCGCCCCCCCCGCCCACAACCCGTGGACGTGTTTCCGGGCGGAGTGGCCTTTGAAGAAATTCTTTTGGACGGGAAACCCGCCCGGTCCGATTTATCCACCGGGCGCCTCTGCGTTCTCGTCGACGACGCGGGTTCCCACCGGATCGACTTGAAATTCGTCGTTCCCCTGCCCGAGGAGAGCGCCGCGCAATCCTTCACCGTGCCCGTCGCCCGTACCCCCATCACGGACTGGACCTTGGAAATTCCCGAATCAAAACTGGACATCGCCGTGTCCCCGGCCCTCCACCGGGACTTAAGCGGCGGGGCCGGCGCCACCCGGGTGCGGGCCCTCCTGCCCCCGACGGATTACGTGTCCGCCTCCTGGAATCCCCTGGCCCCGGACGCGGCGAAGGGACCGGCCCAGGTGTATGCCACGGTGGACCATCTTCTTTCGGTGGAAGAGGACGCCCTCCGGGTCACGGGCCTCGTGGATTTGGAAGTCCTGCACAACACCATCAACCGGACCGCCTTGGAAATTCCGGAAGGGTTCGCCGTACTGAACGTTCGCGGCGACGATATCGGGGAGTGGCAGGAAAACACCGGCCGGCCCGCGACCCTGGACGTCCCCTTCCGATCGGCGCGGAAAGGGCACGTGTCTTTTGAAGTCGATTTGGAACGGATTCTCCCCGGTGAAAAATCCACCACGACCGTGAGCGGACTTTGGGTGCGGGGCGCTCTCCGGCAACGGGGCCACGTGGGGTTGGAACTTAAAAGCGACGCGGAGTTGCCGTCCCCCGACACCGAAGGATTGGACCCCCAGGATCCTTTCCGGGAACTCCCCCCGGACCTGACCGCCCGGAGCGCCCGCCTGCTTTTCGGTTACCGGTATCTTCGACCCCCCTTCCGTCTTCGGCTCGCTCTTTCCCGCCACGAAACCGTGTCGGTCGTTTCCTCGGTTATCGACCGGGCGGAGGGCACCACGGTGCTTCGCGACGACGGCAAACGCGTGCATCAGGTGGTCTATTATCTTCGCCACGCCGCCAAGCAGTTTCTGTCCGTCCGGTTGCCCGCGGGGGCCCGACTCTGGAACGCCTTCGTGGACGGCGCCCCGGTCAAACCGGTGATGGGATCCTCCGGGACCGTTCTCCTGCCCTTGATCCGGGCGGGCCGGAACCCCGCGGAGGCGTTCCCGGTGGAATTTGTTTATTTTGAAAAAACGCCGCCCCTGGGCTTCCTGGGCCGGACCACGGTGAATTTCCCGACCCCCGACGTGATGGTGAGCCGCCTCCGATGGACCGTGATCACCCCGCCGGACCAGGGGTTCCACTCGTTCGGCCATGACTTTGAACCCGAACCCTTGTACGCCGCGGGCGTCCCCGCCTCGCCCCCGCCCGAAGATTTCGGCCGGACGGACGTCGCTTCCGAGGAACCGGTCCCGGGAGAATCCCTGGGCGCGCTCAAGGACGAGCGCGACGGCTCCGACGACAAAGAACTCCTGAATCAACTGAGCGCCGCGAAACCGATGGCCAAGAGAAGTCGAACTTTTCGAGCGGAAATGAACGCCCCCGCGCCGTCCATCGGTGGAGGATGGGAGGGAAAAGGCGGGGGCGCCAAAACGGACCTTTCGGCCGTTCGCGGCGTGATGCCCGTTCGGGTGGCCGTGCCCCGGGTGGGCGCGCAACGGGTCTTCGCCAAAACGCTTCCCGAAGCCAACGGCCTGCTCCCCCTCGTGCTTTACCACGGCACGGCCGGGGTCGGCCGGATCTTAAAACTCCTCGTCCTCGTGGCGGCCCTGAGCCTCCTTTGGTTTTTCCGAACCCCTCTTGGACGGGCCGCGCAATGGGCCCGGCCCCGGGTGGAGCCCTGGGCGCGGCGAATTCCCTGGACCGACCCGGGTCTGGGCGCCTTCGGCGGATTGGTTCTGTCCCTCGCCGCGGCCTCGATCTCCCGCGGATTTTTCTACCTTTCCCTGATCCCTTTCACGACGGCCGTGGGGCGCTGGATCCTGTCCGTCTTTCCCCGAGGAGAGCAACGATGAATTTCCGACGACTTTTTTTAATCGGCGCCCTGGTCGGTCCTTCCTTCGCCGGACGGGCCGAGGACGCCTCGACCCAATCCCAGGGCGAATTGAGCCTTCCCTGGGCGGCCTTTGAAAAGCTTTTGCAGCTCAACAAGGACAACGTCCTCCTCACCTGGGAAGAGTTCCAGCGCCTGCTCCAACAAACCGGCGCCGCGGAAACGCCCCCCTACCAACTTCAAAACGGGCAGGTGTCCCTGACCCGGGACGAATTCAAGCGCTTGTTGGACCGCCTCAAACCTCCGGCCGGCGAAGGCGCCAAGGCCTATTTGACCAGGGCCGTCTACACCGGCCGCGTCACGCGAAAAGGCGCGACCGTTACGGCCAAAATTCGGCTGGACGTGGCGACGCCGGCCGGCGCCTATTCGCCCGTCCGGGTCCCGTTATTTCCGGACGGCGTGGCCTTCGAAGACATTCTATTGGACGGCCGCCCGGCCCTGGTGGAAAGCGCGGGCGGTTGGACGACGGTGACCGTGCCGCGCCCCGGCGAACACGAATTGACGGCGGTCTTCGCCCTGTCCTCCACTCTGGACAAGGAGCCCTACCGCGTCAATTTTCAAGTGCCCGCCACCCCCATCACGCAGGTGGACTTTTTCCTCGACGCGCCGCATTTGGAAGCCCGCGTGGACGGGGCCGCCCAGGCGGCCTCGACCCCCGCCGACGGCGGCACGCGGGTCCGCGCGTCGTTGCCCCAGGGGAATTCCATCGGGATTTCATGGAACGCCGTGGAGCCCGAGCGCGCCAAGGGACCCGCCAAGGTGTACGCCACGGTGCATCAATTGCTTTCGGTTCAAGACGACGCCGTGCGCGCCACGGCGCGCGTGGAATTGGACGTCCTCCAAAACACCATCAACAATCTTTCGATCGTGCTCCCCGAAGGCTACACCCTGCTGGACGTGACGGGCGACGCCGTGGGCGAATGGAAAAAGCGCGGCGAAGGCGCGCGGACCCTTTTTGTGCCTTTCGCCTACGCCCGAAAGGGGCGCTTCACCATGGACGTCCGCGTGGAACGGGCCTTTAAAGACACCGGCGGGGCTCTGCCCTTCGACGGCTTCCGGGTCTTGGACGTCGTGCGGGAAAGCGGCGACCTGCTGATCGAAAAAACGACCAACGGCGAGGTCACCGTGGCCGAAACGGCGGGCTTAACAAGGCTGGACCCCCGAGAAACTCCGCCGGCTTTGAGCGCCCTAGCGTCCCAAACCTTTTTGGACGCCTACAAATACATCCGACCGCCTTACCGCTTAAGCCTGGACATTCGACGGCACGAAGAGATCGCGGTGGTGTCCTCGGTCATCGACACGGCCAACGCGGTGACCCTCTTGCTGAAGGACGGCAAATGCGTCACCCACGTCACCTGGTCGGTCAAGAACACCGCGCGGCAGTTCCTGGAACTCCGCCTGCCCCCCGGTGCGGAGGTATGGTCGGTGGTCGTGGACGGACGCCCGGCCAAACCGTCCAAGAACGCGGAGGGGGCGACCCTCGTGCCTTTGAATCGCTCCCGGATCGACGGGGACAATCTGGCGCCCTACGATGTCGAGGTCATGTACTTCCGGCCCCTGAGCCGCCCCGGCCCGGGCGGTTGGCGCTCCCTGGACCTGCCCAACGTGGATCTAAAAATCAGCCAATTGATTTGGTCCGTCTACCTCCCCACCGAAGACGATTACCTCTATTTCGGCGGGACGGTGGACAAGGAAAAGGACGCGGAAGGTTTCCGGCCCCTGGCGGCGGTGGCCCGCGGTCAACGGCGGATTCTGAACCGCTTGTCCGAAGCCTCCACCGACGCCCTCTACCAATCGGCTTCCGGCGTCGGCGGGGAACACCGGGAAGCCCGCAAGCAAAAAGCCCGTCAGTCGGCCCAGTACAACCTCAAGAGCGAATTCGACGAATCCCAAGGGATCAACGAGGACGCCTTTGCCCAGCAGGTGGAGCGGGAAATCAATTTCTTCAGCAACGTCAATCGCTCCCCGGGCGGCGGCGACGCCACGGGAACGCCTTTGCGAATCAAGGTGCCCAACGCCGGGCAGATTTACCGGTTTTCAAAGGTTCTCGTTCAGGAAAACGAACCCATGACCCTGGGGGCCCTGCACCTGCACGGCGCCGTGATTCCGTTGGTCAAGCTCCTGCTGGTTTTGGGGATTCTATTGGCGCTCTTCCGACTTCGGCTTCGCCTTCGACAAGGATGGGACGGGCTGGGACGTTTGGCCGAGCGCCATCCCCGGGAGTTGGGTTGGATCCACACGCCGCTCGGAGCCGCGGCGGGGTTGTTCGCTTTGGGAATCGCTCTTTCTTGGGTGTCGAAATTTTTCGCCTTCGTGGCGTTCCTGGGATCCTTCGCCCTGGCCGGACGATGGATTTTCAACCGGTGGCTCGCCGGAAGGAAAAGCCCATGAACTCCGTCCTCGAATCGGTTTTGGGTCGCCCGGTCTCTCAATGGAGCCGCCTCCAAAAGTGGGGAGTCCGATTGGGCGCGGGCGCCGCGGGGTTCGCCGCGGTGTTCGCCTTGCATGTTCTGACGATGCTCTTGGTGGGGGTTTATCGGGCGCCGAGAGTCGGCGGGGTGTGGTTCTGCGGATTTCTTTTCGCGGCGGTCCTGGTGGTGCTCGCGGACCGTCGGCTAAAAACCTAAATCGAAGGCGCTTTTTCCACCGACGGGGGCGGCCCCGCGCGAGACCCGAACAAATGGGCCCACGCCCAGGTGAACTCGGCGCCCAACAAAAAGATCTGCGTTGAAAAGTAGACCCAGATCAGCACCGCCATGACCGACGCGGCCGCTCCGAACACCGACAATTCCGGAATGTCCCGAAAATAGATCTTCAACAGATAAACGCCCACGGTCGTCAGGAACGCCGTCACGGCCGCCCCCACCCGCACGTCCCGCCAGGCCAGTTTCAGCGCCGGAAGGAACTTAAACACCACCGCCCACAAAACGGCCTGAAGGACAAAAAACAACGCCAAGTTCGTCGTGTCCCAAAGGTGCAGGCGCTCCATCATGAGAGGGGCGATTTTGGCCAGGAAATTCCGAAAAAGGCCCATCCCGGCGTTCAGTCCCGCGAATCCCAAAAACAAAAATCCGACGGCCACCACCATGGCGAAACTCATGAGGCGGTTGAGGAGGGCCCCCGCCACCCCGGCGCGGGGTTTGACGTCCCACACGATGTTCAAAGCCCGCTGAAGGTGTGCGAACACGATGGAAGCGGCCCAAATCAACAGTCCGACGCTCAAGCTCGTGGCGTGAACCAACCCCTTGAACGACGCTTCGGTGACGATGCGGGAGATGGACCCCGCGAGTTCGGGGCCCAGGGCGCCGGACAGGGCCGGGACCAGGCGCCCCAGGGACGCCGCGTTTCCCAGTGCGCGTCCGCCGATGGCCAGCACAATGACCGACAGGGGCACAAGGGAAATCAACGTGTAGTAGGCCAGTCCGGCGGCCAAGAGGGAACAATGGTCTTCCCGCCAATGGCGAAACGTTAAAGACAGCAATCGTCCGGCTTTGACCAGCGGGTGCCCGTGGACGGGCGGAGGCGTTTTGGGCACTTAGGTCAGACTCCCGCCGCAGGAGGAGCCGTTTCCGGCGGCGCAACCGAAACAATGATTGCCGACGGCCACGCGCCGCCCGGCGAGGCGGGCGGGGTTGAAATCGCGTAGGTGGGGCGGGACTCCCTCCACCAACGGCCAATCGAGCATTTGATTAAAGTCGCAGTCGTACAGCGTCCCATCCCACCCCACCGAAAGAAGCGTCCGGCACATGAGGCCCGGGACCGCGGCGGGGTTAAAAGCGTTCGCGAGACGCTCCATGTACCCTTCGTAATTCCCCGTGGCCAGCAGAAATTCCAGAAAACGTCCGATGGGCAAATTGGCGAGAGCGAAGAGGCGATTGAACTCCACCGCCCATCGTTCCCGAAGCTCCCGCTTGAATTGAATTTCGAGTTCGCCCTGGGCGGGCGGAAGAAAAGCCCCGGCCGGGTTGTAAACCAAATTTAAAATCAAGCCGCTGTCCGGTCGGCCGTATCCGAGGGCGTTGAGTCGGCGGAGCCCGCGCAGGGAACGTTCGAACACGCCGTCGCCACGCTGGGCGTCGGTTCGGTCCGCCTCAAAAGAGGGGAGGGAGGCGACGATCTCGACGCGTTGGGCGGCGAGGAATTCCGCCAAATCCGCCTGGGCGGGAATTTCCAACACCGTGAGGTTGCAGCGGTCGATGACGCGGCGTCCCAGGGCCCGGGCCCCCCGGACCAATTCCCGGAAATGGGGGTTCAACTCCGGCGCGCCGCCCGTGATGTCCAGGGTGGGAACGTCGAATTCCCGAAGAACCCGAAGACAATGCCCCACCGTGTCCCGGGCCATGGCCTCGCGGCGGTCCGGGCCCGCGTCCACGTGGCAGTGGCGGCAGGTCTGGTTGCAAACCCGCCCGACGTTCACTTGAAGGATGTCGACGCGGACGGCGGTCACGGGGGGAAGCCCCGCCGCTTTCAAACGGTCGGCGAAGTTCGGGACCGCGGGGTCCGCCAGGGCCCGGCGCTGCTCCGCCGGGGCGGCCAGGGGATTTCCGCGGGCGGTCAGGGTCGCGGCCATGTCACATGGACAGCCGGTCGACGACGTTCCGCATTTGAACGCCGTGGGCCAGGGAGGCCCCGCCCCGAATGGCGCAGGCCACGTGGGCGGCCTCGGTCATCTCTTTCTCGTTGGAGCCTTTTTCGAGGCAGGCCTGGGTGTAGGCGTCGATGCAATAGGGGCATTGGACCGCCAGGGCCACGCCCAGGGCGATGAGCGCTTTTTCCCGCTCGGTCAGGGCGCCCTTGGCGAAGACCGCGCCGTAATAGCCCATAAATTTGTCCCACAACTCTTTGTTGCCCTTGGCCATGTCGGCGAAGTGGGCCAAATCGCCCGGGTGGTAGTAGGTGTCTTTTCCGTGGTTGTGCACGCGGTCCCCTTTAGGAGGCTCCGGCGGGGGGCGTCAACGATCGGAATTGGCGTTTCCCCACCTTGATCAACAGGGGCGAGTGCACGGTGATTTCCCGCTCCTCGGTCACCCGCTCCCCGGCCAATTCCACGGCGCCCTGGCCCAGAAGCCGCCGCGCTTCGTTTTTGGACGGGGCCAATCCGGCTTCGACCATCAGGGCCAATAGGCTCACCGGGGATCGGGACACCCGGTAAACCGGAATATCGTCGGGGTGGCCCTTCTTCGAGAAAACCGTTTCAAAATGCGCGCGCGCCTTGGCCGCGGCGTCGGCGCCGTAATAACGCGCCACCAGATCGGCGGCCAAAGTTTTTTTGGCCTCCATGGGGTGAAGGGCCTTGAGGGGGGCGGGGTCGCGGTCCGTGAGGAGTTCCACGTATTTCCACATGAGGGCGTCGGAAAGGGACATCGCTTTGCCGAACATGTCCTCCGGGGCGTCGTTCAGGGCGATGGCGTTTCCGTAGGATTTGGACATTTTCTTGACGCCGTCGGTGCCTTCCAGCAACGGCAACGTCATCACCACCTGGGGCGGCTGGCCGAAATCCCCCTGCAGGTCCCGCCCCCGCAACAAATTGAAAAGCTGGTCCGTTCCGCCGATTTCGACATCGGCCCGAACGGCCACCGAGTCGTACCCTTGCATCAGCGGATACAGAAGCTCCAACAGGGACACCGGGGTCCCGGCCTTCAGACGTTTCTGAAAATCCTCCCGCTCGGTCAATTGCTGGACGGTGTTGCGCGCCATCAGGCCCAGGAGGGTCCGCCGGGGGTCGGCGTCCCGATTGGTGAACAACGGCTCCAGCCACTCGGAATTTCGCCGGACCTCCGTTTTGCTTTTGTCGAGGATGTGAAAAACCTGGTCCAGATACGTCGTCGCGTTTTGCGCCACCGCCTCCGCGGACAAGGGGGGGCGGGTTTCGGAGCGACCCGAGGGATCGCCGATGCGCGCCGTGTAATCGCCGATGATGAACACGACGGTGTGGCCGGCGTCCTGGAATTGACGGAGTTTGTTCAGGGCCACGGTGTGGCCCAGGTGAAGGTCCGGGGAGGTCGGATCGACGCCCAGTTTCACCCGCAGGGGCCGGGACAGGGAAAGTTTTTTCTCGAGGTCGGCCCGGGAAAAAACCTGGGCCACGCCCCGCAGCAACCGCTCGAGATTTTTCACGCGGGGCGGGCCGGTTCGACGGTCCGGCGGAACCGCTCCGGCGAAAAAGCATCGCCCTTGGGGTCCCACCGGCCGTCCAGGATGCCTTCGGCCATGTAGCGGCCCGTCCAGGGCGACAGGAGGATGCCGTTTCGAAAATGCCCGGCGGCGATGTACAAATTATCAAACTCCCAGAGGCGCCCCACGACGGGCCACCCGTCCGGCGTTCCCGGCCGAAGACCGGCCTGAAATTCCACCACCGGCATGGGTCCGAGGGCCGGACACCAGCGGGCCACCCAGTCGGCCAGAAAGCGCTGGGCCGCCAACGTCGGCCGCACGTTGAACCCCACCCGCTCGGACGTGGCGCCGATGATGAGCCGTCCGTCGGACCGGGGAACCACGTAGCCCGGCGTGGCGTACACCGGTCCGCGAAAAACCCGGGGCACGCCGCCCAGAACCATGAGCTGCCCTTTGACGGGTTCCAAGGGGAGAGCGACGCCCAGGGTCTCCAACAGGAACGGGGTCCAGGCGCCGGCCGCCACCACCACGTGGTCGGCGGCGATCAAATCGGAGGACGCGCGAATGCCCGACACCCGGCGGCCCTCGCGCACAAATTGAACGGACTCCGCGTGGTCCAAAAAGCGAACGCCCAAACGGCGCCCGGCCTCCTCCAGGGCCCGAACCCAACGGGCGCTGTTGATTTGGCCGTCGCCGGGGCAATGAAGGGCGCCGGGAGCGGGGGCCAGGCCGGGGTGAACCTCTTTCAACTCTGCCGACGACACCCAAGCCACCGACAGCCCCCGGGCTTCCTGCCATTTTTTCCTGGCCAGGAGGCCGGGGATTTCGTCCTCATCGGCCGCCACGCGCCAAATCCCCGCCGTTTCCCATTCCGGATCCACGGAGGACAGGGAACGGACTTCGGGAACCAACGAATTGAATTGGGCGCGGCTCGCCAGGCATACGTCGAAAAAAGCGTCGGGGCCGGAGGCTTCTTCCTGGGCGGCGAGCATGCCCGCGGCGACGCTCGAGGCCTGGCCGCCCAGCGTGCGCTTCTCCACCACCGCGACCTTGGCCCCTTTTTGGGCCAAATGAAAGGCCACGGAACAACCGATGACACCGCCGCCCGCAACGGCGACGTCGAAATACTGGCTCAAAGGGGCGACCCCGGCGCAACGGGCTCCCGGAGGGAAGCGCGGCGAATCACGCCGCCCCCGATCACGTCGTCGCCGTCATAGAAAACGGCGGCTTGGCCGGGCGTCACGGCGCGGAGGCCCTCGGCCCGGACCCGCAGGCCCTCCTCCGTCACGGTCAACACGGCGCCCACGGGCGAATGCCGGGAACGAATTTGGACGTAGGCGGCGAACTCCGCCGCGGGGGGGCGCCCATGCACCCAATGGGCGTCGCCGACGTCGAAGGTGTCGCTCAGGGTGTCCCGGTCGTCGCCCACGAAAACGGTGTTGGCGGCGGGATCCAAATCGACCACGTAGAGGGGCCGGCCCACGGAAAGGCCCAACCCTTCGCGCTGGCCCCGGGTGTAGAAGGCCACGCCCTTGTGGGTGCCGAGCACGCGGCCGTTTTTGTCTTTGATGGGACCGGGACGGACGGTTCGGGCCAAAAGCTCCTTGCGCTCGGCCTCGTCCCGCACGTAGGCGGCGGTGTTGGCGCCGGGCACAAAACAAATTTCCATGCTCTCGGGTTTGTCCGCGGTGTTGAGGCCCAGGCGGTGGGCGGCGGCGCGCACCTCGGCTTTTTCCATGTGGCCCACGGGGAACATCAACCGCGAAAGTTCGGCTTGGCCCAAATGGTAAAGGACGTAGGACTGGTCTTTCTGGGCGTCTCGGGCCCGTCGGAGACGGTACACGGGGCCGTCGTCCCCGGCCGCCGTCTCCACCCGGGCGTAATGGCCAGTGGCCACGGCGTCGGCGCCCAGGGCGACGGCTTTCTTGAGCAAAGCGTCGAACTTCACGTAGCGATTGCAATTGATGCAGGGGTTCGGCGTCTCCCCCCCCAAATACGAGTCGAGGAACGGGTCCATGATTTTCTGTTCGAAGGTTTTGGCGAAATCGAAAACGTAGTGAGGCACGCCGAGCCGGCCGCAGACGGCCCGAGCGTCGTCGATGTCCTTGGTGGTTCCGCAACAACCGAACCCGGTTTCTTTCCCGAGGAGCCGCAGGGTGACGCCGAGGACGCGGTGGCCCGCCTCGTGCAACAGCCCCGCGGCGACGGAGGAATCCACCCCGCCCGACATGGCGACCACGATGTTGCGCGGGGACGCCATTTAAGCCGCGCTCCGGTTTTTCTGGGACCAATCGGCCAACGCGGACCGCAGGGCTTCCTCGGCCAGAACCGAGCAATGCATTTTGATGGGGGGCAATCCGCCCAGGGCTTCGGCCACTTGGAGGTTGGTGATGGCCCGGAGGTCCTCCGGCGTTTTTCCGAGGACGATTTCCGTGAGGACCGAGGAGGTGGCGATGGCGGCGCCGCAACCAAACGTTTTAAAGGTGGCCTTGGCCACCCGGCCGCCGGCGAATTTCAAATAGAGCCGCAAAATATCTCCGCAGGTGGGGCTCCCGGCTTTGCCGAGGGCGTCGGCGTCCGGCATCTCCCCCACGTTCCGTGGGTTTTGAAAATGGTCCATCACTTTGGCGGAATACACAACGTCTCCCGGATCCTACGAAGTGGCGGCCGTACGGCCGCGGTCTTCCCACAGGGGCGACATTCGGCGCAAATGGGTCACCGCGGCGGGCAACACCCGCAGGGCGAAATCCACGTCGGCTTCGGTGTTGAAATGCCCGAGGGAAAAGCGGACGCTGCCGTGGATGCGTTCGGGCGCAATCCCGATGGCCTTCAACACGTGGGAGGGCTCCAGAAGGCCCGAGGCGCAGGCCGACCCGGTGGAGATTTCCACGCCGGGCAAATCGGGCTGCTTCAAGGCGAACCCCGCCTGGTCCATGGCCAACACGAGGGATTCGCCCTCGACGCAATCGAAGGTGAGATTGGAGGTGTTTCCGAGGCGCGGGGCGCCCCCGCCGTTGACAGCCACCCCGGGGATGACCGACAGAACGCCCCGCTCGAAACGGTCCCGGAGCGCCTCGATGCGGGGCGCTTCCCGGGCCATTTCCCGGCGCGCCAAATCGCAGGCCACGCCCAGGCCCACGGCCCCGGGAACGTTTTCCGTCCCGGCCCGGCGGTTTTTTTCGTGGGAGCCGCCATGAAGCAACGACTGCAGGCGCACGCCCCGGCGAAGGTAAAGGGCGCCGATCCCCTTGGGACCGTAAATTTTATGGCCGGAGATGGCCGCCATGTCCACGGGCAGGTTTTTCAGATCCAGGGGCATTTTGCCCGCCGCCTGGACGGCGTCCGTGTGAAACAACACCTTTCGGTCCCGGCAGATCGCCCCCAGTTCGGCCACGGGCTGGACGGTCCCGATCTCGTTGTTGGCGGCCATGAGGGAAACGAGGATCGTGTCCGGCCGAAGGGCCGCCGCCAAATCCGAAGGACGAATGCGTCCCTCGGCGTCCACGGGGAGCTCGGTCACTTCGAAATGGTGCTCCCGGGCCAAATAGTCCAGGGTGTGCAAAACGGCGTGGTGTTCGACGGCCGACGTGATCAGGTGCCGACCTTTCGCCCGATGTTCGAAAGCCGCGCCGATCAAGGCCATGTTGTCCGCTTCGGTCCCGCAGGAGGTGAAAACGATTTCGGAAGGATCGGCCGCGCCCAACAGGGCCGCCACTTGCTCGCGGGCGGTCTCCAAGGCGGTGTGGGCCTTTTGCCCCGCCGAATGGAGGCTGGACGGATTTCCATAGACCCCGTCCGGGGACAAAAAAGGCCGCATGGCTTCAAACACCTCCGAACGAACCGGGGTGGTCGCGTTGTTATCAAAATACACGCAACGGGCGGGCGCTGCCATAAACGGAATCATTTTACCACTTCCGACGGAAAAAGACCAGACAATGGAAGCCGCCGGGCAGTCGCCGGCCCCCCAAAAATGTGCGATATTAGCGGGGTGGTCAACAATGTTTTCCCCATCGCCGTTCAACGCCGGAGCGTCTGGGCCCGCGGATCGACGATCGCCGCCCTCCTGGGCCTCACCCTTCACGCCGCGTTGGCGCTCAACGCCGCGAGGCGACTCTCGCCCACCTGGGACGAAATCGCCGCCCCCGCCTCGGGGCTGGCCCAGCTTCAAACCGGGGCGCTGACGCTCAACACCGTAAACCCCTTTCTTTCCCGACTTTTTTACGCCCTCCCGCTGACCGTTCAAGGCGCCACGCTCCCCTGGGACCATCCCGCGTGGAGGGAAAGGGACGAATACCGATTTGGATTCCAGTACACCTTCCGCAATCGCGTCGCCCCCCAACGGTTAATCGTGGCGAGCCGATTGGTGGCGGTGCTTTTTTCACTCGGGGTCGGGATTCTCCTATTTTTGAGAACGAAAGCCGTTTGGGGACCGCTCGGCGGGGCGGTCGCCGTGTGGGCCTACGGCGCCACGCCGATTCTGGCTTCCCGGGCTTCCATTGCCATGGCGGAAATGCCGATGTATTTTTTTATACTTCTCGCCCTGGCGTTCCACACGCGACGGGAAAAAAAACGGGACGCCGCTTCGCTGTGGGCCACCGGTCTCTGCGCCGGGCTGGCCCTCCTGTGCAAACTGGCCGCGCTCCCCCTCCTGCCTTTGTTTTTCATTTGGGAATGGATGCGACCCGGGAAAAAACCGCGGATCGTCGATCGCCTGGCGGACCCTCTTCGCTTCGCGGGCATCGCGGTCGCGGTGTTCGCCCTGTCCTATCTCCCGTGGAAAAATGGGCTCGCGGCGCTGGGCATGGCCTGCGACAATCTCCGGCGCTTCGACAAAATCATTCCTTATTATTTTCACGAGCGGGTTTGGACGGCGGGCAACACCTTTCTGAGTTGGGGGGCCTTCGCGGTCAAAGCGCCTCCGGCGATTTTGGGGCTGGCGGGGCTGGGGGCCTGGGGATGGTGGAAAAGCGGGGCCGACCGGCCGGGGTGGTGGCGGTGGACGCTCTTCGGTGGGCTGGTCTTGGGGACCGTTCTCTTCTTCGACCGCCCCGTGTCGACGGTTCAGTTGTCGCCCTTCTACCTGAGCGCGGTGGTCCTCGCCGCCGGGGTGGCCGGATTTCCCCGGTCGAGGCGGCGCCACGTCAGCGCGGCCGTGATCGGCCTGCTGGGATGGGCCTGGGTCGACATCGCCGAAGCGCACCCGAACGCTCTGGGTTATTTTAACGGATTCGCGGGAGGCCCGGACCAAGGCTGGCGTTGGCTGGCGGATTCGGATCACGACTGGGGGCAGGGCTTGCCGCTGCTCGCGGAACACCTTCGTCGGGATCCGCCGGGGACATTGCTGTTGGCCTACTCGGGCTCGGGCGATCCGGAGGCTTACGGCCTCCGCTACGTGGACTTCTTCTCCCCCGCCCTGGTCAGTTGGGAGCGACGGGACGATTTGTCCGTCTCCCCGCGGACGCCGGTGGTGTTGGCCGTGGCGACCAAGCTTCTGCAAACGAACCCCGAACTTTTTGAAACGCCCCTCACCCGATGGACGCCGCGGGCCCGGGTGGGGCACTGTTTTATCCTATGGGATCTGCGGTCGACCGATCGAATCGGTTGGTTGCACGACCAATACGTGGCCATGGGGCGCCCGGTTCACGCCCGTTGGACCACGCGAATCACCCCCGGGGATCCGAAACCGAATCCGGGGGACTGAGGCGGCGAAAAATCCATATTTTTCCCCCGACCGGCAACGCCGGCATCGACCCCGCCCCCCATTCCACCAACCGCCCGCCGCTCGGCCCCACCAAAACGACGGCGGCCGCCCGATAGTTTTCCGCGAGAAGACCGCCGACGCGTTGAAGAAAATCCGGCGCGTGTGCCGCCCGTTCCGGTAAAAACAATCGGGGGGGGAATCCGACGATCCAGGGGGGGGGTGAACCGCGGAGAATGGCCAGGCAGGCCCGTTGCTGCTCGGCGTGACCCGTCCACCGCTCATCGAACAACGTCCGCATATTGACGAAAGGCGTGGCCGAAAGGCGTTCCGAAGCCAACAGGATTTCGGGCTCGGATCCCAGGATAAAAACCCGGTCCGCGGAATCGCTCCTTCGACGAAGAAAATCGGCGATGAGGGCGGACTCCACAAATGGATTGGCGCCAAAAAGCTTCACACTGGTGTCCGACCCCGACGCCGCCACGTAATACCGGAACCCCAACAAAAGGGGCGCCCCGACCAAGCCGACTCCCAGCGCGAGGGCCCGCACCTTCGGGGACAAGGCCGACCACGCCCGCCGCCGCTCCAAGGCGGCGATCCCTTGAGCGCCCGTCATGGCCAGACCGGGCAAAAGCAAAGCCAAATAATGGGGGAAGGCGAATCCCGGCAAAGCCCCCAGGGCCCCGGCCCCAAGCAAGCCCAGGGGCCAAGCCCCGGCGGACCGGAACGAAGAACGCGCACTCGCCAATCCCCCGAGCGCGAGGGCGAGCGCTCCGGGATGCTCCAGAGCGAGGGCCCCCAGATTCTTCCCCGTTCCCCACACCCCCACTCGCCAAAAATCGGCCCCGGCCGCGTAAAGACGGTTGTATTCAAAAGTCCAAAACCACAGGTCGCCCCACCGACCCGTCGCCGCGAAAGGGAGCGCTACCCAAACGGTGGCGGCCAGGGCCCCCGCGCCCCAGAAGACCCAGCGGGCCATCTTCCTCCCCGCGGGGCCGCCCCGCGGCGAGAGGCCCGCGGCCACGCCGACCAGAAGGACCGCCGGCAAGGCCTGACTTTTAATCCAAAAAGCCGTCGCCCCCAGAGCCCCCGACAACATCAGCCGCGCCCGCCAACCGGTCGCCTCCACGGGCGGCAGGGCCCAGAGGGAGATGGCCAGCGGCAACAAGAGGAACAACTCGGTGGAGGCCGTGAATCCCTGCACCGCGGCCGCCGAGCTCAGAACCGAATACAACACCACGGCCCACCGCGCGGTGGGCCGATCAAACCATCGGAGGGCCAGGCGATAGAAAACGACCGCCGTGAGAGCGTTCCACAGGTGCAATACGAGGTGGAGGGATACCGGAGTCGAGGGAACCCACCGAAGGATCAGAGCGTACAGTCCGAAAACGAGGGGGGGCTTGTGGTCAATGAAATCCCGATAAAGGGCCCCGCCTCGAAGCAGGACCTGTCCCCCGTAGCCGAAAAACCCTTCGTCTCGGTCGAAGGGAATATCCAAGAGGTTCCATCGAAACAAGACATACACGGCGAAGATCCCAATCCAAATCCACCACGGGCTTACCGCGGGCGCGGTCTCCCCGCGACGGAGCCCCGGACCTGCCGGGGGCGGCGGATTCATTGGGGGGAGTGGGGCCGGGCGACGTTGCAAGTCATGGCACGACGATATAAAAAAATAGTCGTTTACGCCCGACGGTCCGCGCCCGGGAATAGAAAGGCGGGGTTATCGCTGGAGGACAAATTTTACTTTTCGCCGGTGGCCGTTCGCGTCGATCAGGGCCACGTAGACGCCGCTGGGCGCGGCATCGCCTTCGGCCGTCCATCCGTCCCACCGCGCCTGGCCCAGGGCGTCGGCTCGAAGCTCCCGAAGCAGCGCCCCATTCAACGCCAACACGCGAACCCGGGCGTCCTCGGGCAATCGGCCGATGACCAGGAAGGGCGATCGCCCGGGATGAAACGGATTCGGATACACGATGGCCCGGTCCAAGCCGGTCAAGGGCTCCCGCGACCAAACGAACCGGGTGAGGGAATGGGCGGGGAACGGCATCGTGAAATTCACGGCGGGCGGCAGGGAACCCGCTTCCAGCGTCACGGCGTTGGGTTGAGCGAGATCGTTCCGGGCGGTCGCGTCGGCGGCGTTCAGCCGCGCGAAAGACAGCCCCGTCAGGGGCCGCGGGGCCCCCGCCACCTCCACCGTCGCCGTCACCGAATTCGTCAGATCCCGGTTCACGACGTAAAGCAAAAGCCGTCCGTCGGGGACCTCCACCGCGGCGGCGTCCAGCACGGGCACGTTGAGGACGGCCGGGATCAACCCCACCGGCGTCGAATCGAACACGGGCGATCCCGTGACCGCCGCCGCCAGCGCCCGCCCTCCCGCGGCTTCCCGATACAAACGGAAAACGTGGTAAAAAGCCGAAGCCACCGGCGCGGGATCGTATTGGACGGGGTAGGTCGGGAGGCCGGGGTTGTACCCGGGAAGTCCCGGCGCGTTGGGCCATCGCACGTTGAGCGGCGCCTGCCAGAGGCCCGTCACCGGGTTGATGTGGTTGGCGAGGCGAAGACGGGGTTCGCGCAACATCACGTTGAAGGAAAGGGCCGAAAAGAGCGCCGACCCGAGGCTGCGGTTGCGGGACACGCCCTGGGCCAGGGTCCCGAAATCGGCCCCGTCGGGATAAAGGAAAAAGGGCGCGTGTTCGGTCACGGCGATGACGAGGTCCCGGCTGTTCGGTTTCGCGTGACCGGCGATGTCGGCCAGCACCAGGTCCAAATTTTGCCGGAAGGTGACCGGAGCGGCCAAAAGCGATTTGTATTCCACCGCCGTTTCGTTGGTCGTGTTGTCGAAGGGGGCGTAGAAATTGTGCACGGCGACGAAATCGGCTTTTTCCGTGATGCGGTCCAGCACGTCGGCGATCCAGGTGTCGAGTCCGCCCGGCGCGCCCGCGAGGTGCGCGCCCACAAACCCCACCCGCGCGTCCGGATCCACGGCCCGAAGGGCGGCCGCGGTGGCGTCGAACAGCCCGGCGTAGGCGACGACGTCTTTGTGTTGAAGATCGGTCAGCGGACTTCCGTAAAGATAAACTTCGTTTCCGATTTCCCAATACGTCGCGTGAACGCCCCGGGCCTTGAGATACGCCAGCCAAGCGGCCGCCTCCCCGGGGGTCCCCGTGCCGGCGTTGGCGGTGATCATGATTTCGGTTCCGAGCCGCTGGGCGACGTCCGAAAATTCATCGGGCCCGAACACCGGGCGTTGTGTTTGAAACTGGTCGGTGGTTCCCCCGATCAGATCGTCGGTCTTTTGGGCGATCCGCCCGCCCCAGGGCCCCGTCGCCTGATTCCAATGAAAAAAATCCGACAGATTGCCGCCGGGGTACCGAAGCAGGGTGAGGCCCAAGGGGCGAAGGGCGTCGATCAGGTCCGTTCGAAGCGTGCCCGTCGTGGGATCCACGGCGTCCACCGACAGAAGGTCTTGACCGTAATATTTCCATTGGATTTGATCGCCGAAGAGAAGCGGGGAAATCGCGTGGGAGACGCTGGAGAGGTCGACGGCGATGCAGGGGGCGGGGCAATTCGCCGACGCGGACGGCGCGCCGAGGGGGCCGAGGAGAATGGAAAGGAAGAAAAGGAACGGAAGGCGACAATTCGTCAAAGCACCGCCGGGGCCTCGTCGCCCAAAACACTGAAGTAACGCGCTTCGGGGTGGTGGAACACCAGGGCCGAGACGCTGGCTTCCGGTTCCATCATGAAGTTCTCCGTGAGGCCCACGCCGATGTGCCGCGCGGGGTCCAGGAGAGCGAAAAGCTTCGCCTGGTCCTCGAGGTTCGGGCAGGCGGGGTATCCGAAACTGACGCGAATTCCCCGGTAGCGGGTTTGGAGCTTTTGCTGGATCGTCGTGTCTTTGGGATCCCCGAAGCCCCACATGGTGCGAATCCGGTCGTGCAAAAGCTCCGCCAGAGCCTCGGCGGACTCGATGGCAATGGCCTGCAAGGCGTGGGATTTCAGGTAATCCCCCCTTTCCCGCCATTCCCGGGAGAGCTCCAAGATGCCCTGGCCGCAAGTGACCACGAAAAAAGCCACGTAATCTTTTTTCCCATCGGCTTTGGGCAACAGGAAATCGCTGAGACAGAGGGCGTCGCCGCCGACCTGCCGGGGGAACTCGAATTCGGCGACCGAATCCCCCCCCTGAGGCGAATCGTAAATCAACGTCCGATCGCCTTCGGCCTGCGCCGGGAAAAAGCGCCAGACGGCCTTGGGGACCATCAGCTTTTTGGCCACGATGTCCGATTGAAGTTCGGTCACCGTTTTGTGGAGTTTGACGGCTTTCTCGTCCCCCCGGTCGAGCTGTTTTTGGAGAGTCCCGCGAAGCCCCAGATGTTTGCCGTAGAGCATGACGGGGTTGAGGTATTTGAAAATATCGTCGACGTGAAAATCCGACACCACGTGGAGTTTCAAATCCGGCGGCGTGGGCGGGTCGTAGCGCCGGCTCACCCGGGACACGGCCGCCCCGTCGGCGGCGGGCGCCCGCGGGGCCAGGCCGGCGGCCCGAAGCCGGGCTTGTATTTCTTCGTTCTTCTTTAAAAGCGCCCCCCGCGCCGCCGGGTCCATCAGGCGATTCGCGAGATCGAGCCCCGTCATGGCGTCCTTGGCGTAGAGAACGGTGTGACCGTATTGGACCGCGATCTTGGAAGCGGTGAACTTTTCCGATAGAGCGGCGCCCCCCACCAGGACCGGAAGGTCGATGCCGGCGACCTTTAAATCCTCGGCCGTCACCACCATCTGCTGGGCGGATTTGACCAAAAGCCCGGAAAGTCCGATGACGTCCGGCTTGTGTTCCTTGACGGCCTTGATCAAATCCTCCGGCGGGCACTTAATGCCCAAGTCGATGATGCGGAAGCCGTTGTTTTTCAAAATGATGTGGACCAGGTTTTTGCCGATGTCGTGGACATCGCCTTTGACCGTCGCCAGGAGCACCGTGCCCCGGGCCGCCACGTCGGCCGTGTCCATGTGGGGCTCCAGAAAAGCCACGGCGGCCTTCATGACCTCGGCGCTTTGAAGCACTTCGGCCACGATCATTTCGTTTTTTCCAAACAGACGCCCCACTTCGTCCATCCCTTTCATCAAGGGGCCGTTGACGATCGCCAGGGGACCCCGGCCGGCTTTCAGCAAGGCGTCCAGATCCTCCAGAAGGCCTTCCTTGGAGCCTTCGATAATATTTCGGGGCAGACGCTCGTCGGGGGTGGCCCCCGCCCGGACCGGGGCTTTCTTCTCCGTGGTTTTCCCCCGGAAGAAAGCGGCGTAGGCGTCCACCGCCGCCCGGGACTGGGCGGGGTCGGCGAAAAGCAGCGCGTTGGCCAGGGCCCGTTCTTCTTCGGGGATCGACGGGTAACGCGCCAGTTTTTCGGAGTTCACGATGGCCAGGTCCAGTCCGGCCTGCACGCAGTGATAGAGATAGACGGCGTTCAACACTTCCCGTCCCGCCTCGGGCAGGCCGAAGGACACGTTGCTCACGCCCAGGACCGTTTTGCAGCGGGGGAAAACCTTCTTGATCAAACGAAGGCCCTCGATGGTTTCCCGGGCCGAACCGATGTAGTTGGCGTCGCCGGTGGCCACGGGAAAAACCAGGGGATCAAAAACGATGTCCTCGGGTTCCAGGCCGTATTTTTGGGTCAGCAGATCGTAGGAGCGTCGGGCCACGGCCAGTTTCCGCTCCCGGGTCACGGCCATGCCCTGTTGTTTGTCCTCGTCGATGCATCCCACGACCACGGCGGCGCCGTACGTTTTAAGAAGGGGCACGACTTTTTCAAAGCGTTCTTCCCCGTCCTCCAGGTTGATGGAGTTGACGACCGAACGTCCCATGCACTTCTTCAGGGCCAACTCCATGACGGCGGCGTCGGTCGTGTCGATCATGAGGGGCGCTTTCACTTTTCGTGTGGCGAAATCCAGGAACTTGTCCATGTCCGCCCGCTCGTCCCGGTCGGGGTTGGCCAAACAAACGTCGACGATCTGGGCCCCCGCGCGGACCTGATGGCGCGCGATCTCCGAGGCTTCCTCGAATTTCCCTTCCACGATCAGGTTCTTGAATTTGCGGCTGCCGATGACGTTGGTCCGTTCCCCCACGAGCACGGGGCGCATTTCCTCGGTCACGACCAAGGGGTCCAGTCCCGAAAGGGCGAAGCGGGCCGCCGGAACGGCTTTTCGGGGTTTTTTCCCCTCGGCCATTTGGGCGATCAAGCGGATGTGGTCGAAGGTCGTGCCGCAACAGCCCCCCAGCAGGTTGACCCAGCCGCTGTCCACGAACCGCTCGAGTTTCTTGGCGATCATTTCGGGGGTTTCGTTGTAGCGGCCCTCTTCGTCGGGAAGGCCCGCGTTGGGGTAGCAGGAGACGGCGAACCGGGAGATCTCCGACAGGGTCCGGACGTGGTCGGTCATGAATTCGGGTCCCGTGGCGCAGTTCAACCCGATGCTCAAGAGGTCCCGCTGTTGGAGGGAATAGTAGAGGGCCTCCACCCCCTGGCCCGCCAGGGTGGTGCCCATGGGCTCAATGGTGCCGGACACCATCACGGGAATTTTTTGGCCGGTTCGGGCGAAGGCCCGGTCGATGCCGATCAAGGCGGCTTTGATGTTTAAGGTGTCCTGGGCCGTCTCGACCAGCAAAAGGTCCGATCCGCCTTCGATCAGGCCCCGGGCCTGGATTTCAAAGGTCTCGATGAGCCCATCGAAGGTCACGCCGCCGGTGACGTAAAGGGTTTTGGTGGTGGGCCCCAGGGAACCGGCCACAAACCGGGGCTTGCCGGGGGTGGAGAACTTTTTCGCGCTTTCCTTGGCCAGTTGGGCGCCCCGCCGACTGATTTCGTGGGCCTTGTCCGCGAGGCCGTATTCCGCCAACACCAGGGGCGTGGAGCCGAAGGTGTTGGTTTCGATGATGTCCGCGCCGGCCTTCAGATAGCCTTCGTGAACCGCCTGAACCGCCGAGGGCTTCGAAAGGATCAAGTTCTCGTTGCACCCCTCGAGAGCGGGACCGCCGAAATCCGCGGCGGTCAAATTCATTTTCTGGAGCATGGTGCCCATGGCCCCGTCGAGAATCAGAATTTTTTGACGAAGGAGATCCTTGAGCGCTGAATCGCTCATCGCTGGGCTCCTTGCCCGTCACGTAAATTCAGTGGATTCACAGTCCTAATTCTCCTCGCAAATAAACAACGGCTCGACCGGAAATCATCACCCGGTCGCCTTTGATTTCACAACGCAGGTCGCCGCCCCTAAACGAAAGTTGGCGCACCGCCAGCGTCCGCTTTTTGAGTCGCGCCGACCAGTAGGGCGCGAGGAGGCATTGGGCGGAACCCGTCGCGGGGTCTTCGTTCACGCCCATTTTGGGAGCGAAGAACCGAAGCACGTAATCGGCGTCCAGACCGGGCGCGGTGACGATCACCCCCCGGCGGTCCAGCCGTCGAAGGCCGTCGAAATCGGGCGCCAAACGGGAAACGGCCTGAGCGTCTTTGTACACGACAACGTAATCCATGCCCGCCAAGACCGCCTCGGGCGCGGTCCCCAGGGCCGCGATCAGAGACGGGGGGGCTTCGACCGGTTTCGGCGCCAGCGCCGGAAAATCCATCCCCAGAAAACCGTCCCGTTCCCGAACCACCGTCAACGACCCGCTTTTCGTTTCAAATTGCACGGAGGGTTTTTGGTGCCCCCGGCATTCAAAAAGCACGTGGGCCGAGGCCAGCGTGGCGTGACCGCAAAGGTCCACCTCGGCCGTCGGGGTGAACCAACGGAGGTGAAAACGGTCCCGATCGGCCACGAAAAAAGCCGTCTCGGACAAATTGTTTTCAAAAGCGATGTCTTGAAGCGTCCGGTCCGACGCCCAGGCGTCAAGGAGGCAAACGCCGGCGGGGTTGCCGCCGAAGGGGCGATCGGTGAACGCGTCGACCACGTAATAGGGGATTTTCACTTTTCAAGGCTCCGGGCTGAAAAAGGCGGGGGGCGGATGCTTTCGGCACCCGCCCCCCGCTTGCAAGATCGTGAAGGGTGGGGGACTTATTCCACCATGAAGTCGTGGCCGCGGACGGTCTGCCGGCCGTTGGCTTTGGCGCGAGCCGCCGCCTGTAGGAGATACCAGTTCAGAAGCCCGTTCAACGAGTCAAAAACGTCGCTGGAAGAGCGGCAACCCGCCTTCGCCAGGATGTCTTTCGCTTTGGATTTCACCACGAGGTCCGGAATTTGCTTTTTGGCCATGAGTTCCCCTTTCGAAACGAATGTTGGGTTACATGATATCACGACGGAGAGCAAAATGGGAGGATCCGCCGGACGTTATCGACCTCAATGGAAAAAAACATCCTTAACGCGACGGGGACTTCCCCGGGTCCGTGGCCGGCCCGCGGACGCGCCGTCGGGGTTGGGGGGATTTGAACCGGGAGAACGGACGCGCCCAAGGGACCGATCCCCGGAAGCCAACGGAGCCCTCCCGGGTCCCTTTCCAGGACCCCCATTGGTTCCGGGAGGAAGGGCGGGCCGAGACGCCGACTATTGCGGGAGCGTCGGCTCCTCGAGGTCGACCGTGTCCCCGTTCAACGCGTTTAAAAATTCGATCAAATCCTTTTTCTCCGCCGACGACAGTTTCAAAGGTCGAATTTCCTTGTCCAGCCAGGGGTTTTTTTCTCCGCCCTTGTTGTAGTACTCCACGACTTCCTCGAGGGTCTTTTGGGACCCGTCGTGCATGTAGGGGGCGGTGTCCCGGAGGTTGCGCAGGGTCGGCGTTTTAAAGGCCCCGCGGTGGGCGTCCACCTTCGTTTCCACAAAGCGACCCAGGTCCGGGTCCTTTTGGCTCATACCGACGCCGAGGTTGTGGAAATCCGAGTTTGAAAAATTAAACCCCGAATGGCACACGCTGCAGTTCGCCTTCCCGAAAAACACCGTCAGCCCGCGTTGGGCCGACGGGCTCATGGCCTTGGGGTCGCCCGCCTGGCTTCGATCGTAGGGGGCATTGCCCGTCAGCACGGTCCGCTCAAAAGCCGCGATGGCTTTGGCCACCCGGTCCACGCTGATTTCCTCGGTGCCGAAAGCCGCTTTAAATAAGGGCTTGTAACCGGCCACGCCCGTCAGCGTTTTGACCATGGCCGTGTGGGTAAACCCCATTTCGATGGGGTTTTGAATGGGGCCCTTGGCCTGCTCCTCCAGGGACGGCGCCCGGCCGTCCCAGAACTGCACGTCCATAAAAGCGCTGTTCAACACCGTGGGGGCGCTCCGCCCGCCCTTCTGCCCCTGGATCCCCGTCGAAACGGGAAGTTGGTCCGTCCAGCCCTTTTTCGGATTGTGGCAGGTGGCGCAGCTCACCGACCCGTCCGCCGAGAGGCGCTTATCGAAATAAAGTTTTTTGCCCAAGTCGACTTTCGCGTCGGACATCGGGTTGTCCGCCGGCACAAAGGGTTTCTTGAGTCCCGCCGGCACCGGGTAGGGGTAATCCGCCGAATCTTCCCACTCCGCCCGCGCCGCGCCGACGCACGCCACCGCCAACACCGCCATTGCCCATCGTTTAACCATGGGAGCCTCCTTGAAGAAGATCAAAACCTTTTTACTTTTTTCACGCGGGCAAATCCATGCGTTCGGTCATCTCCGCCGCTTCGGCCGGTGGGGGGGTGGGACGGAAGGCCAAACGCGTCGCGGAGGTCCGCGGGATCAGCGCTGGAGGACGACTTTCCACCTCTTGGTTTTTCCCTCGGAGGCGAGAACGACGAAATACACGCCGGAGGGAACGGAACCCCCGTCGCCGTCCAATCCGTTCCATTGCGCGTTGCCGAAATCGTTGGCGGCAAACTGCCCGACCAACGATCCCCTCAGCCCGTAAATCTTCCCCGTCGCACCGGGGGGCAAACCGCTCCAGCGGAGAACGCCTCCGCCGGCCGGGCGATAGGGGTTCGGGTAGGCGTGCACCGCGCGAAAGGGATCCCCCGCGGTCGGGGCGCCGGCCCCGGTGAGAACCTCCCAGGCCGGCTTCGGAGTTCCATCCGATCGGCGGACGCCCACGGTCGCCAAGTCCACGTTTCCCAAGAAAAACGACGGATCGATGTCGTGAAGGAGGGGCCACACCACCAGCGCCGGGCGGGCCGGCGCCATCAGCTCCGGAAGCCGGTCCGCGAAGGCCCGCTGGGTGGCTTCGCTTCCCGATCCGTCGGACGGCCAGCCGATCTCGGAGAACACCGGCCGCTCCGCCCCCGACAGGTGGTCCGCGGCCGCGGCGTAATAGTCGGAGGGGATGTCCCAGGGCGTGGCGAAAAGCTTATCGGCAAAACCGGTCTTGCAGGGGTACGAAGTGTACCCGACGACGTCGAGTTTCGACGGGCCGGGACCCCGATAAGCGCCCAAAAACACGTCCCAGGACCCCGGGTTGTCCCGCTCGAATTTTTTCTGCAAGTCGTATTGAAAGGAGACGAACACTTGGCAGGCGGGAACCACGGCTTTCACCTGGTCGTGGGCGGTCCGGTAGAGAAGGCCGAAATTGACGAATTCTTGATCCGCCGGGGCGGCGATTTTCCGAAGCAGGAGCGTATTGACCTCCGTCGCCAGGTGGAAGTAATCCGGTTGGACGGCCGCCGCCACGGTCGTGGCGTCCGCGATGAAGTAGGCCTGAAGACAAGGGTTGGAAAAGGACGCCGTCGCGGTGGACAGCCCGCACCCCGCCGCCACCCAGGGCGGCAAGTCGATGTCGGTCCGAAGGCCCGCGATGCTCGTCGGACTGAACCCGATCGACACCTTGAGCCCGAGGGCCCGTTCCTGGTTGGCCCGGGCGGTCATCGCGGGCAACAGCGCGTGAAGTTCGCTCCAGGCCGGAAGAATTTGCTCGAACGTGGCCACTTCCTTGGCCAGCGGAAGCGGGTTCGCGGCGGAGGCGTCCTCGTTGGCCGTGATGGCGAAGGGGGTCCGAAGCCGCTCTTCGAGCGAAGCGGCCCGGGCCCCGGACACCGCGACCCCCGCCGCCAACATCCACGTCCATTTTTTCACGCGCGCCCTCCCGGGAAAAGAAAAGAGGGGGGCGGGGCGGGATTCCCCGCGGCCCGCCCCCCTCTTCGTTGAAGCGTTATTTGGACGAGTAGGATTTCCCCGACTTGTCCTCGATGACGGCCTGGGCCGCCGCAAAACGCGCCACGGGGACGCGGAAGGGGCTGGCCGACACGTAGTTGAGGCCGGTGCGGTAGCAGAACTTCACCGACGCCGGGTCGCCGCCGTGTTCGCCGCAGATGCCGCACTTAAGATCCTTGCGGGTTTTGCGGCCGTCTTTCACGGCCATCTCCATGAGTTTCCCCACCCCCGTCTGGTCCAAGGTGGCGAAGGGGTCGTCCGAGAAGATTTTCTTGTCCAAATAGACCTTGGTGAACTTGCCCGCGTCGTCCCGGGAGAACCCCAGGGTCATTTGGGTTAAGTCGTTGGTCCCGAAGGAGAAGAATTCCGCCTCCGCGGCGATTTCGCCCGCGGTCAAAGCGGCCCGGGGCACTTCGATCATGGTGCCCAAGAGGTATTTCACCTTCACGCCCTGGGACTTTTGAACTTCCTCGGCCACGCGGCGGACGATGGCGGTCTGGTCCTTCAATTCCTTGATGTTCCCGACGAGCGGAATCATGATCTCGGGCACGACCGTGACGCCCTCTTTTTTGAGTTCGCAGGCGGCCAGGAGGATCGCCTTGACCTGCATTTCCGTGATTTCCGGGTAGGTGATGCCCAACCGGCAGCCGCGGTGGCCCAACATGGGGTTGAACTCGTGAAGTTCCTGGGTTTTCGCCAGGATTTTTTCCGTCGGGATGCCGATTTTGCGGGAGAGCTCGGTGGCGTCTTCCTTGGTTTTGGGCAGGAATTCGTGCAGGGGCGGGTCCAGGGTGCGGATGGTCACGCCGTAACCCTTCATTTCCTTGAGCAGGCCTTTGAAGTCCTCTTTTTGGAAGGGCAGGAGCTTTTCCAAGGCCGCGCGGCGCTCTTCCTCGGTGTCCGCCAGAATCATCTCCTGCATGTAGGGCAGGCGGTCGGGAGCGAAGAACATGTGCTCGGTGCGGCAAAGGCCGATGCCTTCGGCGCCCAGGGCCCGGGCCATCACGGCGTCCCGGGGGATGTCGGCGTTGGCGCGGACGTTGATCTTCCGGTAGCTGTCGGCCCATTTCATGACGGTTTCAAAGGTCGCGTAGAGGGGCGCTTCCTTCTTGTCCAACTCGCCGCGCAGGACGCGGACGACTTCGGAGGGAAGGGTGGGCACCTGGCCGGTGATGACCTCGCCAGTGAACCCGTCGATGGAGAGGTAATCGCCCTCTTTCACCCGGGTGCCGTTCACCGCCAAGACGCCGGCGTCCAAGTCGATTTTCAAGACGCCGCAACCGACCACGCAGGGCTTGCCCATGCCGCGGGCCACGACGGCCGCGTGGGAGGTGCGCCCGCCGATGGCGGTCAAAATGCCTTCCGCCACGACCATGCCTTCGATGTCGTCGGGGTTGGTTTCGGGGCGGACCAACACCACGGGGCCTTGCTTGGACATGGTCACCGCTTTCTCCGAGGTGAAAGCCACGCGGCCGGCCGCGGCGCCGGGGCCGGCGTCGATGCCCTTGGCCAGGAAGCGCCCGCTTTTGACGGCGGCCACTTTTTCTTTCCCGTCGAAAACCGGGGCCAGGAGCTGAGCCAGCTGGTCGGGCTCGATGCGGAGGATCGCCTCTTCCTTGGAAATCAGCTTCTCGTTGACCATCTCCACGGCGACGCGGACGGCGGCGATGCCCGTGCGTTTGCCGTTTCGGGTCTGGAGCATGAACAACTTGCCTTTTTCGATGGTGAACTCAAAGTCCTGCATGTCGCGGTAGTGCTTCTCGAGCTTGGAGGTGATTTCCTTCAGCTGTTTGAAGACCTGCGGCATGTCGTTTTGAAGTTCGGTGATGGGCTTGGGCGTCCGAATGCCGGCCACCACGTCTTCGCCCTGGGCGTTGGTCAGGTATTCGCCGAAGAATTCCTTGGCGCCCGAGGAGGGGTTCCGGGTGAAGCCCACCCCGGTGCCCGAGTCGTTGCCCATGTTGCCGAACACCATGGCCTGGACGTTGACGGCGGTGCCAATGTCGTCGGAAATCTTGTTCAGGCGGCGGTAGGTGATGGCGCGGGGGTTGTTCCAGCTTCGGAAGACGGCGTTCCGGGCGTCCTCCAACTGCTGCCAGGGATCCTGGGGGAAGTCCTTGCCGGTTTCGCGCTTGACCAATTTCTTGAGCAGGTCCACGACGTGCTTCAGGTCGTCGACGCCCAGGTCGGTGTCCAGGTGGACGCCCTTTTTGTGCTTCACGGATTCCAGTTCTTTTTCAAATTCGCCCTTTTCGATTTCCATGACGACGTTGCCGAACATGGAGATGAAGCGGCGGTAGGCGTCCCAGGCGAAACGGGCGTTGCCGGTCTTATCGGCCAAGCCGAGCACGGCCTCGTCGTTCAAGCCGAGGTTCAAAATCGTGTCCATCATGCCGGGCATGGAGAACTTCGCGCCCGAGCGGACCGAGACCAGGATGGGGTTTTTATTGTCCCCGAATTTTTTGCCCAGGGCCTTTTCGAGTTTGGCCATGGCTTCCTTCTGCTGGGCGGCCAATTCCTTGGGGAGTTTCTTGCCGTTGGCGTAGTAGTGCCGGCAGGTTTCGGTGGTGATGGTGTAGCCCGGGGGCACGGGCACGCCCGCGCTGGACATGCCGGCCAAGCCGGCGCCCTTGCCGCCCAAAAGGTCTTTTTGCGTTCCGTTGCCTTCGGCCTTGCCGTTGCCGAAGAAATAGACGTATTTTTTCGCCATGACAGTGAAACTCCTTAGAGAGAGACGAGTTTTTTGAACGCGAGGGTAAGACGGAGAACTGCGGGACTTGAAAAAGCCCGGAAGGCCCATCCCGAGGGAAGGCCCCCCGCGCGTTACGGGGTGGATTTTAGCACAGCCGGAGAGGCCCCGTCAACGCGGCGGGGCGGGCGGTTTGTCGCCGAAAGCCACGTCGTCCAGAAACAACGCCGAAGGGGCGCCGGGGGGGCTGGCCGTGAGGCCCACCTCCACGCGGTCCAAGACGGTATCGGGCAAGGGGAGGGTTTGGCCCCGGACGTCGATGATTTTGTCGTCGTTCAACCACAGTTGGACGACGCCTTGATCGTCGTCCATGAGCCGGTAGTGAACCCGGAGATGGAACCATTGGCCCCGGGGAACGGCGATCCCCCGCGGAGCCCGGTAGGTGGGTTTGTCGGCCCACTTTAACTCCACCCGGGGTTCGCCGGTCTCCGACAGGAGCACGCGGGGGCCGGGTCCTTCGTCCATGTAAGTGCATTCCAAATCCACCAAACCCAGCGGCCGCCCCTCCACGATGAAATACCAGGCCGAATACCAAAAATCGTCGCCCCGGACAAAATAGGCCAGCCCCGTCTCCAGGGACGCCTTGGAGCAAATCATCGACCGGGTCGGAGCGGCGGAATAGAGGTAAAGGCTCGCCCGGCCGGCGTGGGGGCGGACCGTCGAAGGCTCCACCCGGTTGTCCAGAAAATCGGAGGCGCCCGACAAGATCCGGTTTCGGAGGGCGACGTAGTCGGGCACGGTCCGGGCCCGGGGAGACTGCAGGGTGAAGCCCGACCAGCCCCGGTGGGGGCCGATCAAGTCCCGCAGGGAGGCCGCGCCCTCGAAACCCTCGGCGAAGGTCCGAAGGACGGGAAATTCCCGCCCGTCGTCCGACAAGGCAAAAACGCGTCCGCCCCGGTTCCGATACCGACGATGAACAAACGCCGGATCGTAGAGGGCCTTGAAGAATTTCTCCCGTCCTTGAACGATTTCGTAGGCGTTCCCCTTTCGAAAAACAAAGGTTCGACCCTCAATGACTTTTCGGGTCGCCGGAGGTTCCGCTCCCAGGAAGGGGATCGCCCCCAGAGCCAGCAACGCCAGGAACAGCCGCCGCCCCACGGAAGCCGCCTTCATTTCTGCACCACGAACGGGAAGGGCGGAGCGCCTTCGGGAAGAATGTAATAAACGCCGCTGGCCACCGACGCGCCGTCCTCCCCGGCGCCGTCCCAACGGGCCTCCCCGTTTTCGTCGACCGGGAGAACCCGCACCGTGTGGCCCGACACCGACACGATTCGGACGCTTTTGTGCGCCGGCAAGTGAATCAGCCGGACGTCCCCCGCCCCGGGGACATACGGGGAGGGAAACGCCCGGGGTTTTTGGGGCTCGGTGTCCGCCACGGTCCGAAAGGTTCCGGAGGACACGCTTTCCCGCCCGCCGGCGTCCCGGGAGGCGATTTGAAAATCGTAGGCCGTGTCCGGCGTCAAGTCCCCGAGGACCGCGGCGTGCGTCAACGACTCATCCGCCAGGACCACCCGACCGATCGGCGACGTTCCCGCCGGACCGACGCCCACCCCAGCCGTGGACGGTTCGTCGGTGTTCCATTGAAGGGTCGCCCGCCGGGGTTCGGGGCGGATCCTCAAGTCCGAAAGAACCGGGGGCCGGGTGTCCGCCGCCACGTCGAACAGAAGATCGTCGTGGTCCGTGTAGTCCCCGGCGGCGCAGGCGTCGGGCGGAATTTGATAGGTCATGACGGCGCGGAGCACCAGCCGGGGCGAATCGGGGAGCGTCATCGCGGTTCGGAGGGTTTGCCCGCCGCCCGCCGTCGGCACGAAAGACAGGAGGGGCGTCCACCCGGGGGCCGCCGGGGACGTGGCGTAATAGAGCGCCACCCGATCGGTGGTGAACCCAAAATAAGACCAATAGGAGACGTCGATGGTCGCCCCCCCCCCGGCCGTGAGGGGGCCGCCGGAGGCGCTCCGAACCCGCAGGCGATCGATGGACTCGTCCAAGTGAAAGGTCCCTTCGTTTCCATCGGCGCAAGGCGCGGTGAGGAGGGTGTTGGGCGCGTCGGGCTCGGCGCCGCCCAAAAAGCTTCCCCGGCCCGTCAAGAGGTTCACGGAATCGCATTCCGCGCCGACGCCGCAGGCCGGCGCGCCCACCCCCGCGTCGTAAACGGCGGGAATTCCGGGACCCAGGGGCGTGGGCGACGCCACGTTGACCGCGACCGACGCGTCGGTGGATTGATCAAAAACATCCAGAGCCCGCACGGTCAATCGATGAGCGCCGGACAACCCCGTCGCGTCGACCGCGCAGGACCACGTCCCATGGTTGACGTGGGCCATGCCCCGGGAAGCCCCGTCGACCAACACCTCCACCCGAAAGAGCCCGGCCGATGAAGCCGCCGTCCCCCGCAACCCCTGAAGGCCGGCCACCGTGGCGCCGTCGGCGGGATAAACGATGGAAACCGTCGGCGGGTCGTTGACGGCCGCCAGATTCCGCTGGGACGCCGCCCGGGCGGCGTTGATCCGCCCGGCGCCGGTGGCGGCGTCGAAGCCGGGGGTTTCCACGTCGTCCACGGCCAGTCGAAGGGCGGCAAGAAGCTGGGCGGGCGTGTAAAAGGGATGGAGCGCCGCGACCAGGGCCGCCACCCCGGACACGTGAGGGGCGGCCATGCTGGTTCCGCTTTTCGTCCCATACGTCCCCCCGGGCAACGTGGATAAAATCCCCACGCCGGGGGCGGCCACGTCCATCGGAGGGCCAAAACTTGAAAAATCCGCCTTCCGATCCGCGTCATCGGTGGCGGCCACGGCGGCCACCCCGTCCAAGGCCGCCGGGTAGCCCACCGGGCCGTTGCTGTTGCCGGCGGCCGCCACCAACAAAACGCCGCTCTCCCGGGCGTAATTCACGGCGGCTTCGATCAAGGCGCCTTTGGAGGAACCGCCCCAGCTGGCGTTGATGATCCGGGCGCCGTTGTCCGCCGCGTAAATAATACCGGCGGCCAAATCGGATTCGTAACCCGCGCCGCCGGCGTCCAACCCTTTGAGGGGCATCAGTCGGGCGCCGAACGCCACCCCCGCCACGCCCAGCCCGTTGTTGGCCGTGGCGGCGATCGTTCCCGCGACGTGGGTGCCGTGGCCGGCGTCGTCGGTCGGATTGCCGTCGTCGTTGGCAAAATCCCACCCGCCGGCATCGTCCACAAATCCGTTGCCGTCGTCGTCCAATCCGTTGGCCGGGATTTCGCCGGGGTTGGCCCACATTCGGTCCACCAGGTCGGGATGCGTTCCATCGACCCCCGAATCCACGACGGCGACCACCACGCCGCCGCCCGCGGTCGAGTCCCACGCCGTTGGGGCCTCTATTTTAGGCATGGCCCAGAGCGAGGAATAGTCGGGGTCGTTGGGAACCCAGGACGCCTCGTACCGGCGGTCCGGCTCGGCCCAGGCCACGCCGGGCTCCGCGGCGAAGGCCCGCGCCACTTCGTCGGGATCGGCCGGGCCGTCGTACGCCAGGATCCGGATGTTTTCAAGTTGGGCCCGAAGCTCCCGAGCGGCGCCGTACCGGGCGGGCGCCCTCCGAGGCGGCGAAGTCGCCCCCCCGCCCCGAAGAACGGGGGTGACGGATCGAACGCCGAAGGCCGCGTTCAGTCCGGTCAGGGCGGGGGCCTTGGCGGCGCGGAAAAACCGTGCGGGGTCCGATTGAAATTGGACGATCACCCGCCGGGGAGGGGGCCCCGCGGGCCCCGCAAAAACCCCCGCCGTCCCCACGAGAAGGGGGGCCAGAAGGAGGGGACGCCGAACGAACCGCCGGGAGGAAAAAAGCGCGCGGAATCCAGGGGAAATCACGCCTTCACCATCGAGGGAAGCCGGTCAACCGGGCGCGCAAAGCGTCGGGGGTTTCCAAAGGAAGTTCGCAGGCCCCGTCCCGGCAGAAATAGGCCCGGGCCCGGCCCACGGGAACCCGGAGGCCCGCCAAGTGCGGCAGGCGTTCCGCGAGGGCGGCCTGGCCCTCGCCTTGATCCGCGAGCAACACCAGAAGGTCGGGACGGAACACTCGACGGGCTTCCGCCATCAGTCGTCGGGTGGCTTCGTTGCCCGGCCGCCCGGCGATGACCAGTTCGCTGAAGGACCCGAGACCCAGCAGCACCGAGGACAAAAATCCCGGGAAAGCCCGGGGCGCTTCCGCCGCCCGCCCCCGCAAGGCGTCCACGATTTTCCCGGCGGCCGACGCGAAATCCGGGCGGGCCCGCAAACGACCGAGTCGGAGCAGGGCCGCCACGGCGACCGAGGAGGCGCCGGGCTCCACGTTGTCGCCTTCGTCCCGGGCCCGGAGGATCAACCGGGGGTCGTGGTCGACGGGCGTCGTGCGCACCACGCCGCGATCGCCCTCCACGAACGCCCGAAGGAAAATATCCGCCAACGCCTCCGCCCACCGAAGCCATCGGACCTCAAAGGTCGCTTCGTGCAAATCGAGGAGCCCTTGGATCAGGAAGGCGTGGTCGTCGGCTTGCCCCGGGATGGCCCGTTGGCCGTCCCGCCACCGCCGGGACAGACGACCCCCGGCGGGATCCCAAAGGTGAGCCTGAAGAAATTCCGCGCATCGCACCGCCGCCTCCCGATAGCGGTCCTCGCCCAGGACCGCGTGGCCCTTGGCGAAGGCCGAAAGGGCAAGACCGTTCCAACCCGTTAGAATTTTATCGTCCAAGAACGGCCGGGGCCGCGACAGGCGCAGACCCAGCAACGTCGACCGAGCCCGCGCCAATCGCCGGGCGACGTCCTCGACCGTCAAACCGAAATCGGCCGCCACGTCCGCGTCGGACCGCGCCCGGAAAAGAATGTTTTCCCCGGCGAATTCCCCCGCGCCGTCGGCCACGTTGCCTTCGGGCCGGACCCCGTAGGCCCGGGCAAAAAGGGCGGCCTCCGCGCCGAGGGCCTCGGCCAACGCCGAAGAGGTCCACGTGTAAAAGGCCCCTTCCTTCTTATCGGCCCCGGGAGGGCTTCCTGGAGGAAGGCTGTCGGCGTCCTCCGCGGAGAAAAACCCGCCCTGGGGATTCCCCAAATCCCGCATCAGATAATTCAAGGTGACGCGGGCCGTGTCCGCGAAAGACGCGTCGCCCGTGAGCTGATGGGCTTCCAAGAAATTGACCGCCAATTGGGCGTTGTCGTAAAGCATTTTTTCAAAATGGGGGACGTGCCAACGGTCGTCCGTGGAATAACGGTGGAACCCCCCGCCCAACGCATCGCAAATCCCCCCCGCCGCCATGGCGGCGAGGGTGCGAACCGCCATGTCCCGGGCCGGCGAACCCCGTGGGTCCGCCCGGGCCTCGGCCCGCGCGGCGAATCGAAGGAGAAATTGCTGATTGACCGGAAGGGGAAATTTGGGCGCCCCCGAAAAACCTCCGTTTTCGGCGTCGAAGGATTCCCGGAAAGCCTCAAAAGCGGCCGTCACCGCCTCCTCGGCGTCGGCCTCCACCGCCGTGGGAGCCCCCGCCAAAAAGCCGGCCACGACCCGGTTTAATTCGTCCCCCCGGCGTTCGATCGCGGCCCGCTCCTGGGGATTTTTCCAGGCGGCACCGAGGCGTTGAACCAATCGGGGCCAGCCGGGGCGCCCGCCCCGGTCCGCGGGCGGGAAATACGTTCCCCCCATGAAAATTTTTCCGGTCGGCGTCAAAAAAACGTTCAGGGGCCAACCGCCCTGGCCCGTCATGGCCTGGATCGCCGCCATGTATTGGCGGTCCACGTCGGGACGCTCCTCCCGGTCCACCTTCACACACACCAGATGTTCGTTCATGACCTCGGCGATGTCGGGGTTTTCGAATGATTCCCGCTCCATCACATGGCACCAGTGGCACGTGGCGTAGCCGATGGAAACAAGGATCGGTTTGTCCTCCCGAAGGGCTTTTTCAAAAGCCTCGTCCCCCCAGGGGAGCCAATGCACGGGGTTGGTGGCGTGCTGAAGCAAATACGGGCTTTTTTCTGTCGCTAATTTATTCATGGTCAGCATGGAACCTGGAATCGTCGAGGCGGGTGGTCGGTTTTAATAAAACAAATCCTTCGAGCGGATTGACTTCGAATGGCTTGGAGGCCGGCCGCGGCTCTCCCTCGTTGATTAAAAATCGCCCGAAGGATGTCCGTCCCTTCCCCGGAGGACACGAAATCCTCCATCGGGATTAAAAGCCCTGGGGCACCGGGAAGGATTCCAACGGAATTCGATTCCCCCGGCTTTTCGAAAGGGTCGGACCGGGTTATTTTGATTCGGGCTCGATGAAACAGAAGCGCCGGGGGGAGACCCCGGGCGCTAAGGCCATACCATATCGGATTTGTCTTCGTTGTAATAGCGTCGGCGAACGGGGGTGTAAATCACCTTCATCCGCGATGCCACGGCCTCGTCAAAATAGATGTCCAATCCCTGCCCCGGGGGATCAAAATCGGTTTTGAGGGTTTTAACGTAGACCACGCCCACCAAGCGAACGTCGTCGTTGTTGTCCTCGATCGTGCACAAACCGTCCTGAACGTGCAAAAACCCATGGAAACCCACTTTGTCGGGCAAAAGATAGGGATAACGCCCGGACGCCCACACCGCCCCCATCCCGGAAGTCGTCCACGTCGTCGAGGCATCGGTTTGGCGGTATTCCATGTCGGCGTTCACCGGGATCGTGGCGTTGTAGCTGGCCCAGTGGGGGTGCATCCAGAGGTCGTTGCTCGGCCCCGCGACGATGAACGCCTCCAGGTCCAACAGGACCTTCCCTTCGATGACGGCGCCGCAATTAGCGTTCGTTGAATTCTCGATAAAGAACACCGACGTTGAATTGGAGAACACGTAGTTTTGCCCCACGTCCGTCCGAAACCGAACCCCCCGGTTGGACCCGTCCCAATTGTCCGCGCACAAAAACAGCCCCGTGGCCGCGCCCCCGTTCGAAACGGCGGCCGTCGCGCCGTCCCGCAGGACCAGGGTCCCCAGGCCGGCCGTCCACCGGGGCAAAGACGACGCGGCCGCTTTGCTGCGGTAATAGGGATAGTCGATCGCGGGCGGGTCGCCGATGTTTTTGTCGAAGGCCCAATATTCCTGGCCGTCGGAATTGTGTTCGTCCCGGGTGGTGTCGCGGGCGAACACGCCGTTCCGCGCGTATTTTCGGGGAAAATGGGGAACGTCGGCCGTCAGGAACGCGGGGGCCAACCCGAGACCGGCGTAGCTTTTAATCGGGCCCCAATGAACGCGGGGGTAGACATCGGACGCCGGGTTCAAATCGTTTTTCATGACCAGGGCTTCAACAAAATTGCGCGTGTAGACGGCCATCAACGTGCGCACCGTTTGGGCGTTCCGGACCGATCGGACTTTGCATCGCACCGTGACTTCCTCGGGACCGGGGCCCGACGAGAATTTTATTTTGTATTGGTACGCGGGGTCCAAATCGGTCCACACTCGATCGTAGTTGAATTCCGGGATCGGGACGCCCGTTTTGGCGTTTTGCCAATTGGACTCGGAATCGCCCAAGGTCCAGGACCCCCGGTCCAGGCCGGATTCCGCGATGGTCACGATCTCATCGATGTGCAGCTTGCGCGTGGACCACCGGGAATCGTCTTTGCTCATTTGGATCAAGCTCGGCAGGAAAATGGCGAGAAGGGCCAAAATCAAAATCACCAAGGGGAGGATGAACCCCCGTTGGGACTTCCGTTGGGCCCGGCGGGTTCGGTCGCTATTCATTGAGGATCCGGACGCGGTCGTTGGTGACATAAAAAATTCTTTTCCGCCGGAAGGACTCTTTTTCCAGCGACAGGTTAACGGACATGACGCTGTCGTCCATGGACCCCACGTACGAAAAAGCCAGAAAACGCAGGTACGGCGTGACGACCCGGGGCACGGGCGACGAGACGGAGTCCGTGACGTACAAGTTGTGGCCTTCCTGCCAGACCGTGACGGTGGACCCCCGCACGGTTTCAAACCGGATCCGCGAATAGGGCGGCTGGGGGACGGGAGCGTCGACTTGGTCCACGCTGATCGTGGTGGACACGGCTTTTCGCAAATTCGTGATCACGATTTCGGTGGCGTTGCGCGCGTCCCGCTGAAGGGCCAGTCGGTCGGTCGTCACGTAATAGAAGCGAACCACCTTGTCCAACAATCCGGGCAGGAACGAGACCATCACGGCGAGGATGGCCAAGGTCACCAAGATTTCCACGAAGGTGAATCCCGCGGACCGACGGTCCTTTCTTCGTTGGGCGATCACGGGGTCAGATCCAAAACGGGAAAGTCCGCGCTGTTGCTGCCCGAATTGATGTAGGCCGAAAGAGATCGTTTCACCCAGACCACGTCGCCGGTCGGACTGAAATAGGGGTAAAAGCCGTACACGTTGTACGTCCCCATTTTGACGTCAAAGGTGTAACGGCCGGTCGCGTTGGCCGCGGTCATGTAATATTCAACCGCCCCGGCGCGGAATTGCGCCGTGAGGGCCGTCGGCGTGGACCCGGCGATGGTGGTGGTGGTCAAAACCAACAAAACGCCGGTTTGGATGGGGGCGCCCGACGCCACCACCGATCCGGATCGGTTCCCGTAGGCGTTGGTGATGGTGAACGTCCCCACCACGATTCCGCCCGCCGTCGCCACCGAGGTCGCGATGTTCACGATTCCCGAAATGTCCGGAGTCACGGTTTCCCCACGCTCCGCCATCACCCGGACCTGGTAATCGCCCGAGGACACGTTGATGCGGAACCAGCCCACGGGCCGGCCGTTCGTAACGGTGGAATAGGTCGTGGCCGAGGCTCGCTCCTCTTTGGTCGCCGCGTTGATGGCGCTCACGACGACGTCGGGGATGCCCGCGCCCAAATTGTCCTGGACGAAACCGGCCAAAAAACCCGTGTAGGGCAAACGCGTGTTCGGGCAGGCGCACGAATTGACGTAGTACCCCTCCCCGCCCCAAAATTCGTGTCCGATGGGGGGGGACCCGGGGGACCAATACACGTCGTTCAAGGCCGCGGCATAATCCCCGGACGCCGGATTATTGAGATGCACCCCCACGTAGGCTTGATTGACCGACGACGAATATTCAAGGCTGTAGGCCCCGCCGACGCGGGAGTGCGTGTAGGCGCCGACGAACCCGGACGGGAATTTGTATTCCACCCGCAGGTCTTCCAAGGGCACATCGTAAACGTCCCGGGCGGACCCAAACAGAAACACTTTATCCGTCGTTTCGCCGATGACCCCCTGCCAGAAGTTGTAACTGCCCGGGGTGACGTTGACGGTGATTTGGGACGATGCGTGGTAGTCGTAGGGCGTTTGGCCGGGGGTGCCGCCCGTTCCGCTTCCGCCGGTGATGCGGCGGACGTACAAGCCCAGGGTCCAGTTTCCGGTGGAAACCCGGGTAAATTCGTAACGGCCCCACCAGGGGATGTCGGAGGTGGTGTAGTTGAACATATTGGACCGCGGGCACGTCGTGCAAAACCCGACGCTGCTCGGGGTCCACCCGGTGTAATAGGTCGGTTTCAACCCGTCCAGGGTCGGGGTCAAACCGTCGTTCACAAAAGCGTTGACGTACCCCGCCTCGTTCCCCCCCGCCAAGCGGTTGCTGGCTCGCGTCCAATCGTCCCGGCCCGCCACGACGGGCACGGGGGCGGCCGCGCTGTTGCGGGGGAGAAACCGGGCAAAATACCCCGGAGCCGAGGGCGTGTATTTGGACCAATCCCGGACGTTGCAATTCGAGTCGTAGGCCGGCCCGACGTCCCGGGTTTCCTGCCAGGCCATGGTGCTCGCGTAACGCAGGTATTGCTCGCCCGCCTGCAGACCCGCGCAGTCTTCAATGGCCCCCGCCTTATCCACCAATCGGAAGTTTTCCTCGGCAACGACGGGGTCCCGCCCCCCTCCGACGCATCCCGCGTCCAAACCCCCGCGCCAACCGACCCCGTCCAAGTAGATGTAGTCGGTGGAGGATTGCCGGCTGTAGCTCAAACGCAAGGCGCCGCCCCCCCCGTTGTATTGAACCGCCGGAACACCCAGGACGAAGTTCCAGGTGGATTGACTGGGCAGGAAATTCGCCGTTTCCGCCGTTGTAATAATGTCGGGATTGGGCGCCCCGGCCGAGAGAAGGCCCGCCGGATCGAAACGACCCACGGCCCCCGCCGGTCGGTCCACGCGCCACCAGGCGTTCGCCGACGGATCGACCGTTTCCCACACCGCGTCCGCGGTCACGGACCCCTCCCCCAAATCGATCGTGGGGGTGTTGGCGAACAGGAAGTAGCCGCCCGGGGGAATGGAAGTGTTGACGTAGCCGACGTCGATCTTATGCAGGTCGTAATCGGCGGTGGTGTTGGGAAGAGCGCCCGCGGCGGGTTCGGAGCTGTTGTGGGTCATGTAAAAGTGCAGATTGAGCTTGGTCGCGTCCCAGGTCCAGGTCGTGGGGTTGAATATTTCCACCCATTCCTGCGCAAACGCGGGGTTTGAAAAACTGGCGGAGCTTCCGACCACGCGGCTGATCACCGGGCTGGAGTTCCACCAAAAGGCGGCGTCCACGCGGCCGTAACTAAAACGCGACAGTTGAAAGTTCACCGTCGTCACGCCCGTTTCGTACCCGACGTAGGCCGACTGCTTGGCCGAGAAGTAATTCCAGGCGCTGCTCGTGTCCCGAACGCGGAGGGTGTAGGTCCCGGGCCGAATGGAAAATTCGTAGTAGCCCGAGGCGTTGGGCGAAGCGTTCACCATTTGCCCCAAGGTTTCAACGGTGTCCACGCGAATCCCGAGCCCCCCGCTCAACGGGACGCTGTTGGTATCGGTAATCACGCCGACAAATTTAACCTCGCCCCGCGTGCGGTTGGGATTCTCCTTCAGGCCGGTCACGTCCGCCACCCGCCACGACGACCCGTCTTTCCACATCACGGAAGATTTGATCCGTTTCATGCCGGCTTCGGTCTGGTAGGGCGTGGCGGCGGCCATCGCCGCCAGATTCCCCGTCGATGGATCGCGGTAAACCCGTTCAATGTACGCCCCCCGGAAGTACGTCACGTTGCCCACTTGAATCCGCTCGGGACCGGGGGTGTAGTAAGGATCGTAGTAGAAAAAAGGGGCGCCGCTTCCGCCCGGCTGGTAATAGGTGGGAGCCCCGGCCGCTCGCAGCCGGTAGTAGGCAAGCACCTGGAGGGCTTCCAGTTTTTCCCGGGCCAACGCGGTGGCGACCTGTTTCGTTTGGCTGATAAAAACAGACTTGGCGACCCCGTTGAAAACTTTGATGGAAACGAACACCCCGACGCCCACCAAAAGGGCGGCCACGACCAACTCAATCATGGTCGCTCCTCGATGGGATGGTTTGCCGAAACGCATGTGTCCCCTCCGGTTGGATGCCATTTAAGTGTGTTACTAAAATGGTCACATTTCAATGTTTATTTCGGCCTTTCGCGCCACTTTTCGCGGCACCCTTGGAACCAAAATAGTGGTCGAACAATCGTTACCAAGTTATTCGGTCGGGGGTCAAAACCCCCCGTGGGATCGTCTCTTTTTGCCTCGCCACGTTGGCCTCGAACGGGGGGAGACGACCTTCGGTTATGACCCTGGGGCAACCGCGAAATGAAAGAAAAAATGCCGGGACGTCCTTTTCAATCGCCGATGCTTCGGGAAAATCAACCCTCGGACTCGTCGTCATGGGAATTTGGCGCCGCTTCCGTCAACCCGTCCTGGGCGCGAGGGAACTCTGAACACCGCCGTTGGAACGATCGACACGCCCCCCCCGGGCCCCGTTCTTTCCGAATCGACCGGATCCCGATCGCGCGGCGAACGACCCGGAGGGGCCTCCCGCGGGCGGTTTGCGGGTTCCGTCGAGAATTGATAACCTAGGAAGCGGCACGGGAACTTTTTTTCCCGTCGGGGTTTAGAATGAACGAGGCACGGCCACAGGAATTCAAAAGCAAAGCGCTCCCCTTGTTGGACGAGATGTACGGGGTCGCCCTGCGCATGACCCGCCATCCCCAGGTGGCCGAGGACCTCGTCGCCGAGGCCTTCGCCCGGGGCTGGAAAAGCCTCGAGCAGTTTCAGCCGGGGACAAACCTCCGGGCCTGGCTGTACCGCATCATGACGAACGCGTACATCAACGATTTCCGGAAGAAAAACCGGGAGCCGGAAAAAGTGTCCGTGGACGCTTACGAGAAACTCGACGAGTTCCACCTGTACAACCGGTTGTCGACCGAGGCGCCGGCCGCGCCCGACCCCGTCCGCGACGTGATCGCCCGGTTGACCAACGACGATTTTCGCACGGCGTTGGACGCCCTGCCGGAAGAGTTTCGAACCGCCATTGTGCTTTACGATCTCCAGGGGCTTTCCTACGACGACGTGGCCAAGGCCCTGGACGTCCCGATCGGCACGGTGCGTTCCCGATTGGCCCGCGGGCGGCGGCAACTTCAAGCGGCGCTCTACCGCCACGCGGTGGACGCCGGACTGGTGGGAGCTCAACGATGACCGACCACGACTGCGATAAAATTCTGGACCACGCCTACGAATTCCTCAATCGCCGGGACGTGACTCCCGCCGAGGACGCCGCCTTTCGGAAACATCTGAACGACTGTCCCCCCTGCGGCGACAAGTTCGAGTTTGAGCGGAAATTGCTGCTGCGGCTGAAAGCCGCCGGCGGATGCCAATGCCCCGAGGGGTTGAAAGCCCGGGTGAAATCGCTTTTGGAACGGATGCCCTAGTTCCGTGGCCCCCGCCGCGGCTCTCGCCGTTTATTTGGGCATCCTCGTCGTCCTTTCCCTCTACGGTCTCCACCGGTATTGGATTTTATTTCTGTATTGGCGGCACTACAAATCCCGCGCCCCCCTGGCGACCCCACCGGAGCCCGCCGAGTGGCCCCGGGTGACGGTGCAACTCCCCCTGTACAACGAGATGTACGTCGTCGAGCGTCTTTTGGAGTCCGTGGCCGCGTTGGATTACCCGGCGGAAAAAATTCAGATCCAAGTCCTGGACGATTCCACCGATGAGAGCGGCGCCCTGGCGGAACGACTGGTGGCCGAACACCGGGAGCGGGGCCTCGCGATGGAGCGCGTGGCGCGGTCCGATCGGCGGGGGTTCAAGGCCGGGGCCCTGGCCAACGGGCTCCAAACCGCCACCGGGGAATTCGTGGCCATCTTCGACGCGGACTTTCTCCCCCCCCCGGATTTTCTCCGGCGCACGATTCCCTGGTTCGGCGACGCGGGCCTCGGCATGGTCCAAGCCCGATGGGGGCACGTCAACACCGGCTATTCCCTTCTGACCCGCCTTCAGGCCCTCCTCCTGGACGGCCATTTCCTGCTCGAACACACGGCCCGGAACCGCTCGGGGGCTTTTTTCAACTTCAACGGGACCGCGGGGGTCTGGCGCCGGCGGACCATCGAAGAAGCGGGCGGATGGGCCGACGACACCCTCACCGAAGATCTGGACATTTCCTACCGGGCCCAAATGAACGGCTGGCGATTTCTCTTTTTGCCGGAGCTGGTGTGCCCGGCGGAACTGCCCGTCGACATGGGAGCGTTCCGAAACCAACAACACCGCTGGGCCAAGGGCGCCCTTCAAGTGGCGAAAAAAATTCTCCCGGCCCTTTGGCGAAGCCCCGCCCCGTTTTTTGTGAAGCTGGAGAGCACCGTCCACTTGACCTCGAACCTCGCTTACCCCATGGTGCTCCTGTTTTCCCTCCTGCTTTTTCCCAGCCTCGTGGCCCGACGCGCGTTGGGGTGGCCCCTTTGGGTCGGGGTGGTGGAATTGGCGGCCTTCGGGCTGACCACGGCGTCCATTCTCCTTTTTTACACCGTGGCCCAACGGGAGGCCTTCGGGGGCCCCCTGCGCCTGCGCGGCAAGGATTTGCCGGCGCTCATGGCCTTCGGCGTGGGCATGTGCGTCAACAACGGCCGCGCGGTTCTGGAAGCCCTGTTGAACATTCCAACGGAATTTCGCCGCACGGCCAAATTCGACATTCGGAGGCCCGGCCAAGAGTGGCGCGCCAAGAAATATCGCTCCGCCCGTCCCGTCGGCGCCTTGGAGTTGGCGGTCGGGACCTACCTGGCGGCCGCCATGGGCTGGACCCTCCGGGCGGGGTATTATTGGTCTCTCCCTTTCCTTTCGATCTTCTTGGCCGGCTACCTCTACGTCGGCTACCTCAGCCTGCGCCACGCCCTTCAGCGGGCCTGAACCCCCGCGTGCCCCCGCTTCTCGCCTTCGCCTTGGCCCTCGAGGGCGCTTGGATCTCTTCGCTGACCCTCCGCCCCTGGCGCGCGCACCCCGTCCCGTTCCTGGCCCTCTTCGCCGCCGCCTTTGTGGTTTACCTCCTGGCGGTCCGGCGGGTGTTGCGTCGGCCGGGGACCGTGGGGCTCGTCTTGGCCGCGGGGGTCCTTTTTCGCCTCACCGCTTTCCTCTCCCCCCCCAGCCTGTCCGACGACATTTACCGCTATGCCTGGGACGGGCGCGTGCAGGAAGCCGGGATCAATCCCTATCGATTCCCCCCGAACGCGCCGGCGTTGGCCTTTCTTCAAAACGCCGACTTCCCCGGCATCAACCACCCGTCGATCCCGACGATTTACCCGCCGATGGCCCAAGCGGTGTTTCGCCTCGCCGCCGCGGCGTCGCCGACCCTGACCGCCCAGCGGGTCGCCTTCCTTTTTTTTGATTTGGCTTTGATGTTTCTCCTGCCGGCGTTCCTTCGATCCCGGG
The DNA here is from genome assembly GCA_016722575.1 of Elusimicrobiota bacterium. Classification (NCBI taxonomy): domain Bacteria; kingdom Pseudomonadati; phylum Elusimicrobiota; species Elusimicrobiota bacterium. The sequence goes on from JADKIY010000002.1 coordinate 964,033, forward strand.
GCCTTCCTCCGGAGCGGTGCCTGATCTACGCTTGGCACCCCCTGGCGGTGGCGGAATTCGCCTCCTCGGGCCACGTGGACAGCCTGGGGCTTTTCTTTCTCTTGGCCGGCCTCTGGACCTTCCACCAACAAAAGCCCGTCCGATCCGGCGTCCTCTGGGCCCTTTCCTTTCTCGGAAAATTGGGGTCCGCGGTTCTCCTCCCCTGGCTGATTTTACGTCGAGAAGGACGTCGGGCCGTGGCCGCCTTTGTGTCGTTAATCGTCGTGGGCTACGCCTTTTTCCTCACGCCGCCTTTGGCCGAAACGTTCCGGTCCCTTTTCGCGGGAACCCGGACCTACGCCCGGGACTGGTCGTTTAACGCCGGGATTTACGCGCTAATGTCCGCCGTGACCGGAGCGCCGGGACTTTGGCTGCGTCTCGGCGCGGGGGTTCTTTGGGTCGCGGCCGCGCTGGTCCTGGCCCGTCGGTTCAAAGACCCCCTGACCTACGCGGCGGGGGCCGTTGCCCTGGCTCTGGCGTTGAGCCCCGTGGTTCACCCCTGGTACGCCCTGTGGCTTTTGCCGTTCCTTTGCTTCTTCCCCCACCCCGCGGGACTGGCCTTCACGGGGCTGGTGGCCCTTTCCTACGCGGTCCTCGCGGTTTACGATCGAACCGGCGTCTGGGCCCTCCCCCCCTGGGTGCCGGTCGTGGAGTACGGAACCGCCTACGGCCTTTTGTTCCTCGGTTCGCCCCGCCCCGCCGCCCCGGTTCCACGACCCGCCGTCGGGCCCCGGCCGTGCCGTCCGGTCGTGGTCATCCCGGCGTTCAATGAGGAAAAAGCGATTTCGGCGGTTCTGGCGGAAATTCCCCGGGATCAAAACCCCCAGATCATCGTCGTGGACAATGGATCGACCGATGGGACCGCGGGGGCCGCCCGGAAGGGGGGCGCCACGGTGGTGGCCGAACCCCGCCGGGGGTACGGCCGCGCCGTCCAGGCCGGGGCCCGCGCCGCGTCGCCCGACCGGGACGTCCTCGTCGTTCTGGACGGCGACCACTCGGATTTCCCCGGGGATCTTCCGGTCCTTCTGGGTCCCCTGGAACGGGGCGAAGCCGATTTCGTCATCGGTTCCCGCGTCCTCGGCGGCGCGCCCCGGGATTCCCTGACGCCCCAACAGCGTTTCGGCAATTGGCTTTCCTGTCGGTTGATCGCGGCCCTCTTCGGCCAATCCTTCACGGACTTGGGGCCTTTTCGGGCCCTTCGGCGGGACCTCTTCGTACGCCTTCGCCTGGCCGATCCGACCTACGGCTGGAACGTGGAAATGCAGATCAAAGCCCTGCGCGCCGGGGCCCGGGTGACGGAGGTGCCCGTGCGTTACCGCCGACGCATCGGGGTGTCGAAAATCTCAGGTACGGTCAAGGGCACGGTGTCGGCCGGGGTTAAAATTCTTTGGACCATCGCCCGGTTCGCCCTGGCCCCCGGGCCCGAGGAACCCGAAAAATGGTAAAATAGAAGCCAGAAAAGGTCGCCGAATCGGGGAACTCTTTTCGTTCCGGCGCGTTCCAGAAAGTGAGAATTTTTCGCGAAAGGGAGGACGCCATGTTCGGACCCGGCTGTGGTTGCTAGTTAAAAGGGGAGATGAAAGAGTGCTTTCATCTCCCCTTTTTCTTTTGATCCCTCGTCGAAACCCGGCGGGACGCGAGAGCCCGTGAGTCCCTTTCGGCGGGCTCTCGTTGTTTTTTTAAAAGCCCCCGTCCCCGGCCTCGTGAAAACCCGACTCACCCCGGTGCTCTCCCCCGACGAGGCGGCCGGGTTTTACCGTGCCCTGGCCCGGGACACGCTGGACGTCGTCCGCGATTGGGCCGAACTGAGCGACGGCCACTTCCCCCGGGTGGCTTACCAATCCCATGCCCGCTTTCCGGACCTTCGGTGGACCGGCTTCGCGGGTTCTTTTTTTGAGCAGGAAGGCACGACGTTGGGCGATCGGCTGGACCACGCGTTCCGACGCGTGTTCGAGGAGGGCCACCAACAAGCCGTGGCCCTGGGGACGGACGCCCCGGAGATTTCGGTCGATCGATTGACGGAAGCCTTCCGGTCCCTGGACCGTCACGACGCCGTTCTGGGACCGGCCCGGGACGGCGGGTATTACCTTTTGGGCCTCCGGCGGCCCTGCCCGGCCCTTTTCGCCGAAATGCCCTGGTCCTCGGACCGGGTCTTGGCGGAAACGATCCGTCGGCTCGACGCGGCGCGGCTTTCCCACGAGCGGCTGGACGTGTTGGACGACATCGACGACCCCTCGGACGTTTCGGCCTTGGCCCGTCGAATGAAAGAAGCGGGCGCCCGGTGCCCCCACAGCCGCGACGCCCTTCTCAAACTCAACACCGGGAGGATTCCGTGAGCGAATGGTCTCTTTATTACAACCCCCGCTGTGGGACTTGCGTGAAAGTCAAAGAACGCCTGGAAGCCCGAGGCGTGAAACCCCGAGTGATTGAATATTTAAAGGAAGCGCCGTCGGTGGCGACCCTGAAAAGGCTTCTGGAAAAGATGGGAGCCGCGCCCGCGGCCATCACCCGCTTCAAGGAGCCCTATTGGCAGGAACAGCGGATCGACCCGTCCGCCTTAAAACCCGAGGCGTGGTTGAAAATTCTGTCCGAAAACCCGTTTTTGATTCAGCGTCCCATCGTTGAAACGGAAACCCGCGCCCTGGTGGCCCGGCCGCCGGAAGAAGTCGACACGCTCTTTTAACCTTTTCCAAAAAAAAAGGCGACCCCCGTCGCGGGGGGTCGCCTTTTTAGGTGGGGGAAATTTAGCGGGGGCGCTCGGACGTCAATCGGCGGAGGCTGTCCACGACCCCCTCCAAAACCCGGGGCTTTTGAATAAAACGGTCTTTCTCCCCCGTCAACAGCTCAATGGGTACGCCGCCGCCGGACAGGACCAACACGGGGATCCGGCTTGTCTGGGGCCGGCTTTGAAGCTGGCGAATCACCTCGCGCCCATCCAATCCCGGAGCTTCCAAATCCAATGCAATGACATCCGGTCGCCATTCGAAGGCCCGGAGGGCCGCCTGCCCTCGATCGCTTTCCACCCGGACGTCAAACCCCACCCCTTGGCAAGCCCCCGCCAACCGGGCGGCCTCCTCCAGGTCGTTCTCGATGACGAGAATTTTCTTTTGGACGACGTCGGTCTTTTCCATGGATTTAGAATACAAAGGAGGAGACGGAGATGGGATTAACAGTAAGTAACAAACAAGTAACAGATTGAGCCCAAAAGAGCTCGAATCACCAATTTATTGGGCGGGGGGCGTGTTGGGAGGAGATCCGCGCTGAAATCCGCGTCGCGCGGCCAATTCCTGAGCCCTGAGACGGGCCAAGGCCCGCTCCAAAGCCGCGACGGCTTGGGCGTCTAACTTCTCGGCCGGGGTGGACTTGATTTTGGCCCGGGCGCGTTCGGCCGCCTGTCGGGCCCGTTCCGCGTCAATTTCGTCGGCCATTTCGGCGGTCTCCGCAAAAACGGACACCCGGCCGCCGTGAACCTCCACGAAACCGCCGGACACCGCCAAAAGCTTTGTTTCCGCGCCGTCCCGCATGACCACGGTGCCCGGGGTCAGCTCGGCCAGCAGGGGCGCGTGGCCGGGCAGTATGCCCAACTGCCCCTCAAAGGCCGGCAGGACCAGGGAGTCCACTTCCCCCTCCCAGGTGGGCCGCTCGGGCGTGACGATGCTGACGGAAATGCGGGAGACCATAATTCAGCGCTTGGCCGGCACGCTCTCTTTCAACTGCTTTTCCACTTCGGCCCGGTGTTTGGCCATCTCGGCTTCCACCTGTTTTTGCAGGTCGGCGGGCAGCATGCCCTGGCCCGGCAAACGCGGCGCGTCGCCCTGGCGGTAGGCGCCCGGCATCATTTCGCCGCCGTTCATTAGGCGGGTTCGAACGGCGCGGAAAACCATGGCCGCAACTTGAAGCGCCAAAGAAATCACCAACACCCCCACCCAAACGATGAGGGCTTTCTTGAGGGACACCCCGTGCACTTCCACGGTGGCCACGATCAACAGGAAAAAACCGTAGATCATGACGGCGAGAAACAGGAAGGGGACCAGACGCGACACGGCGCTCAAGGCGCTGAGGGGCGTCAGCAACGCCCAACACCGGAACGCCGTGCGGAAAGGGTGGGGAGATCCCATCAAGTGCCAAATCACGAAAAAGATCGCCGAGAGGAAAAAACCAACCCCCAACGTCAGGGGCGGACCGAACACCAGCCACATCAATCGTCCGCCCACCGAAAGCGAAGTCGCCCCGGGGACGAACCCCACGGCGAATCCGATCGCACCGGCCATCAATTGCCAGAAGATCGCGTAGTAAATCGGCGTCGCGTAGCCCCCGTCCGTCGACACCTCCCGGAAAAATTGCCAGGGGTGCCGCGCCATCTGGCCCGCCCACTGAAAAAAGGACGCGGGGGTTAAGCGTTGACCAATCGTTCGTTCCATGGATCCTCCTCGAAGGCCCGGGCTACTGGGTCAGGCCTTTGGCCTTTTCCGCCGCTTCTTCAATGCCGCCGACCATAAAAAACGCCTGTTCCGGCAAGTGGTCCCACTTGCCGTCCACCAATTCGCGGAACCCTCGGATGGTGTCTTTGAGAGTCACGTAGCGGCCGGGAATGCCGGTGAACTGCTCGGCCACGTGGAAGGGCTGGGACAGGAATTTTTGGATCTTCCGGGCTCGGCCCACCAACAATTTGTCCTCTTCCGACAATTCGTCGATGCCCAAAATCGCGATGATGTCCTGCAAGTCCCGGTAGCGCTGCAACACGCGCTGCACGGCCCGGGCCGTGTCGTAGTGTTCCTGGCCGACGATCTTGGGGTCCAGAATGCGGCTGGTGGAATCCAGCGGGTCCACGGCGGGGTAGATGCCGAGTTCCGCGATTTGTCGGGAAAGAACGGTGGTGGCGTCCAAGTGGGCGAAGGCCGTGGCCGGCGCCGGGTCGGTCAAGTCGTCGGCGGGCACGTAGATGGCCTGGACGGAGGTGACGGACCCTTTCTTGGTGGAGGTGATGCGCTCCTGGAGTTCCCCCATTTCCGTCGACAGGGTGGGCTGGTAACCCACGGCCGAGGGCATCCGACCCAGGAGGGCAGACACTTCGGACCCGGCCTGGGTAAAACGGAAAATGTTGTCGATGAAGAGCAGCACGTCCTGACCCGCTTTGTCGCGGAAATATTCGGCCTGGGTCAAAGCGGTCAAGGCCACCCGGAGTCGGGACCCGGGGGGTTCGTTCATTTGACCGTAAACCAGAACGGTTTTGGACAACACGCTTTCCCCGCCGGAGAGCTTGGACTGCTGCATTTCCAACCAGAGATCGTTCCCTTCGCGGGTTCGTTCGCCCACGCCGCCGAAAACGGAGACGCCGCCGTGCTGCTTGGCCACGTTGTTGATGAGCTCCATGATGACGACGGTTTTTCCCACACCGGCGCCGCCGAAGAGGCCCACTTTGCCGCCCTTCATGTAGGGCTCGAGAAGATCGATGACCTTGATGCCCGTTTCGAAGATTTGGGGGGTGGTTTCTTGGTCCGTGAAGGCCGGGGTGGGGCGGTGAATGGGGAATTTTTCCTTGGCCTCGATGGGGCCGCGGTAGTCCTTGGGTTCCCCCAGCACGTCCATGAGGCGTCCGAGGCACGCCGGGCCCACGGGCACCAAAATGGGGGCGCCGGAGTCCACGGCCGCCATGCCGCGCCGGAGGCCGTCGGTGGGGCCCAGGGTGACGGCGCGCACGGTGTTGTCGCCCAAATGCTGGGCCACTTCGGCGGTCAAAACGCGGGGTTCCCCGCCGGCCGCTTCCACGTCGATTTTAACGGCGTTGTGAATCGCCGGCAGTTGGCCCGCGGGGAACTCCATGTCCACCACCGGACCGATGACTTGTACGACTTTTCCCGTACTCATGAGGCGCTCCTCTTGTTATTGAAAATGATACCGGGCCGATAGGCCGACGACGGCCTCGGCGCCCAGCTCCACCGACGCCGTCAAGGTCCAAGCGTCGTTGGGGGAGTAACCGATCCCGCCGAACCCGCCGAAACGTTGATCGGTGTCGAACTTCGTGACCACGTTGGAAAGTTCAAATCGCAGGTCGGGGCGCACGAAACTCACCCCGCCGAAAAGATCCACGTGCTCCACCAGCGGAACCGTCGCGCCCCCCGCCAGGGACAACTCCAACCAATTCAAGTTGTCCCGGCTGGATTTGGCGCCCTGGAAAAAGTCGACCCCGGCCACAAACCCCAGGCGCACCGGGCCGATGGGTTCCGGCGGCGACCAGTGAAGCCCGCCCCCCAGTCCCCACAGGTCGGGATTGAAGGAGGAGTTCTCCAAATTGATGCGGCCGGTGAAGGGGACGCCCCGGGCGAAAAGCTCAAATCCCTGGCCCAACCCCCGGGCGTATTGAACCGTGAAGCGGTGGGCGTCCAGTTGCACGTCCGGGCCGTTGGTTCCTTTGACCCGAATGTCCCGGTCGCCGGTGTCGTAGATGAATTCGATCGAATGTTCGTCCCGCCCGTTGGCCCGGCCGATTTGCCCGAACCACGCCGCCTGGGCGGTGGTTCCCGCCAACACCGTTGCCATCAAAATCCATTTTTTCATCTTCGTCGGCCCCCTTTGTTGAACGACACGGTTTCGTTCCGGTCGTCAAAACATACCTTAAATCGGTCGAACACGCCCTTGCGGCCCAACAAATTGAAGGCGCCGCCCAACGCGCTGCAAAATCCCACTTCCACGGGGACCACGGTCCGGTCCAGCCGCAGCTTCAACGTGCGGGTGAAGACGGGAATGCGACGGTCCCCCGCCACGACGATGTAAAACTTGGGGCATTTCCGCAGATCCACCCCGAGGCGGCTCGCCTCGTAGGTGTGGAGGATGGTGAAACTGGCCCCCGAATCCACGTAGACCCACAGGTTGTGCCACCGGCCCCGCCCCCAAAACTCGACCGGGATGACGGGGGCCTTGCCCTCACGAAAGACGGAATAGTCGAAGCGGATCAAGCGCCGGTCCCCGGCCCAACGACGGAACGCGCACCACCGACGCCGGAAGACCCGGCCGGCGCGCCGCTTTCCGTTCCACCGACTCGGGGCGGGCGCCCACCGCCACCACCCTCTCGTCGGCCACGGCCACGTAACGGCCTCCGTACAGGTCCACCAGTTTGCCGAAGTTCTTTGAAATCCAGCGGTCGTTTTTGTTCATGGCGTCCCCTAGTTCAACGCTTCCGCGCCGCCCACCAATTCTGAAATTTCCTTGGTGATGGCCGCTTGGCGGATTTTGTTGGCCGTGAGCGTCAGCCCGGCGATCAATTCTTTCGCGTTTTTGGACGCGTTTTCCATGGCGGTCATGCGGGCGCCCATTTCGGACGCGTAGGATTCCAGGAGGGCCCGGAAAATCTGAGCTTTAAGCACCCGGGGAAAGAGGGACTCCAGAAGGCGCGACCGCTCCGGCTCATAGATGAAAGGCGCCTCCCAGCGGGTCGCCATGGGCCGCGCCGGCGGTGCCAGGGGGAGAAGCGGCGATACGACCACGTTTTGCTGAATGGCGGATTTGAATTCCGTGTAGAGGAGAGTCACGTCCGCCGCGCCCCCCTCCGTGAAAAACTTAATGAGGTCCTGGCCGATGACTTCCGCCGTGGCGTAACCCAATTGGCTGAACACCCCGACGTACTCTCCCCCCAGGGCCACGCCGACCCGGCGGAAATAATCCCGGCCCTTTCGGCCCACGCAAAAAAGGCGCACCTCCCGCCCGTCGTTGTTTCGCAAAAACTCCAAGGTTTTCTTGATCAAATTCGTGTTGAAGGCGCCGCAAAGCCCCCGGTCCGCCGAGATCAACAAAACCCCCCGGGGTCCGGCGGGGGCGCCCTTTAAGAGCGGGTGCGTCAATTCGTCGGCCGTGAGCACGCCGTCCTGATTCACGTCGGCCACCTGCCACAGGACGTCGGCCAGCATCCCCGCCATCTTGTTGGCGAAGGGACGGGCTCCCAGGATGCGGGCCTGCCCCCGGCGCAGACGGGCCGCGGCCACCATCTTCATGGCCTTGGTGATCTGCTGCGTCGACTTGACGCTTTTGACCTTGCGCCGGAGCTCCCGGAGGGACGCCATGGGAAATCGTTAAACCTTGAACCGCGCCTTAAATTCCCCGACGGCGGCGGACAGCTTGGCCTTGAGGTCGTCGTCCAGGGTTTTCTTGTCGGCCAGGGTCTTCAACAGGTCGGCCCGGTCTTTTTCCAGCCAATTCAAAAGATCGGCCTCGAAACGGCGCAGGGTTTCCACGGGCAGATCGTCCAGGAACCCGTTGGTGGCGGCGAAAATGAGGGCCACCTGGCGCGGCACCGACTGGGGCTGGTATTGGTCCTGTTTCAGGATTTCGACGATGCGCTGCCCCCGGGCCAGTTGGGCCTGGGACGCCTTGTCGAGGTCCGAGCCGAACTGGGCGAAAGCCGCCAGCTCGTTGTATTGGGCCAAGTCCAAACGGAGCTTGCCGGCCACCTGCTTCATGGCCTTCATCTGGGCGCTTCCGCCCACGCGACTGACGGATAGACCCACGTTGACCGCGGGTCGCACGCCGGAGAAGAACAGGTTCGACTCCAGGTAAATCTGTCCGTCGGTGATGGAAATCACGTTCGTCGGAATGTAGGCCGAGACGTCGCCGGCCTGGGTTTCGATGACGGGCAGGGCCGTGAGGGACCCGCCGCCGTTTTTGTCCGACAATTTGCAGGCCCGCTCCAACAGCCGGGAGTGCAGATAGAAGACGTCGCCGGGGAACGCCTCGCGTCCCGGCGGACGGCGCAGGAGAAGGGACAATTGCCGGTAGGCGACGGCGTGCTTGGACAGATCGTCGTAGACGCAGAGCACGGCGCGGCCGTTCCACATGAACTCCTCGCCGATGGCGCATCCGGCGTAGGGGGCGATGAACTGCAGGGGCGCCGCTTCCGACGCCGAGGCGCTCACGACGATGGAATAGTCCATGGCGCCCAAATCCGTGAGTTTTTGCACCACCTGGGCCACGGTGGATTGCTTTTGCCCAATGGCCACGTAAATGCAGACGGGGCGGTTGGGATCGTTCTTTTGGTTTACGATGGTGTCGATGGCGATGGCGGTTTTGCCGGTCTGCCGGTCGCCGATGATGAGCTCCCGCTGGCCCCGGCCGATGGGGATCATGGCGTCGATGGCCTTGATGCCGGTCTGAAGCGGCTCCCGCACGGGCTGCCGCTCCACGACGCCGGGGGCCACGACTTCGATGGGCCGGGCTTTTTTCGTGTTGAGCGGACCCTTGCCGTCGATGGGCTGGCCGAGGGCGTTGACCACGCGACCGATCAGGGCCTCGCCCACGGGCACTTCCATGATGCGCCCCGTGCGCTCCACCGTGTCGCCTTCTTTGATTTTTTCCGATTCGCCCAGCAGCACCGCGCCGACGCTTTCCCGTTCCAGGTTTAAAACGATGCCGACCACGCCGTGGGGGAACTTCAACATCTCGCCGGCCAGGGCGTTGGCCAGGCCCCAGACGCGGGCGATGCCGTCGCCCACCTGGAGGACGGTGCCGACCTCTTTCATTTCCGCCGTGAGCTGGAAGCCTTCGAGGCGTTCTTTCAAAACGCGGGTGATTTCTTCGGGTTGGATTGCCATGGGTTTTCCTTTAATTCGTGGCCGAACTGAGCCACGCGTCTTTCAATCGGGCCAATTGCGCGGCCACGCTGCCGTCCCAGAGACGGTCGCCCACCTGGACGACCAAACCGCCCAGGAGCGCGGGGTCCGTGCGGGGGTGGAGCGCCACCTCGCCGAAAATCTTGGACAGCGATTTCTTAAGCGCCGCGGTTTGCTCGGCGGTGAGCGGCTGGGCCGTGCCGACCGACACCGCGACCACGCCCCGGGCTTCGTCCGCCAAGGCGTTGAAGCGGCGGGCGATGTCCGCCAGGGCGTCCAACCGTTTTTTTTCCATCAGGAGGTCCAACAACCGCCCCGTGAGGGCCGTCGGTTTTCCCAAGGCCCGGGCCAACAGCTCGCCTTTGACGGCGGGCGCCACCCGGGGGTGCTGCAGGGCCGCGGCCCATTCGGGCACCGCCGCCGCGACCTCGAGCCACCGGGCCAGATCGACGCGCACCGCGTCGACGGCTTTTCCGCTTTGGGCGGCCTCGAAGAGGGCCCGGGCGTAACGGTCGATGACGGCGCGGTCGGCGGCCTTGAGCATTATTTCCCCGCGGACCCTTCCATGTCGCCCAGGGCTTCCTTGAGCAACCGGTCCTGGGCGGACTTGTCCAACCCCTGGCGGAGAATTTTTTCCGCCGCGCGGAGGGACATTTCGGCCACTTCCGTGCGGATCTCGCGCAGGAGCCGGCGCTCCTCGTCGGCCATTTTCTTCCGGGCGGCGTCGAGCAGGCGCTCGTTCTCCGTCTGGGCGGCGCGAAGGATTTCGTCTTTGGCGCGGCGGCCGGCGGCTTCCGCCTCGGCCAGGATGTCCCGGGCCTTCGCGTCCATCCGCGCGATCTGCGCCTCGTAGTCCTGGCGCAATTTTTCCGCTTCGGCCTTGGACCGTTCGGCCGCCTGGATGTTGTTTTTGATGGATTCTTCCCGGGCCCGGAGAGCCTCCAAAATAGGCTTCCAGGCGAACCGGGCCAGGACCCCGACCAACAACAGGAAGGTCAGGGCCGTCCAGACCATCAGCCCCGTGTGGGGCGTGAAGAGTTGCTCCACGGACGTTGTCCTGGGGCGGCGCTTATTTCACCGTGTCGTGGTGCGCGGCGGGTTCCGCGGCGGCGCCCGGCAGCGGGATGGCCTTCAAACCGAGGTTCAAGGCGATGACGTAGGCCACGCCCAACCCGACGATGCCCAAGCCTTCGATCAAGAAGATGAAGAGCTGCATGTTGCCCTTGATCGCGTTGGCCGCTTCCGGTTGACGGGCGGTGCCTTCGACGGCGGCGCTGACCACTTTTGCGATGGCGCCCGCCGCGCCCAAGACCACCAACCCCGCGCCCAAACCGGCCGAGATGTAACCCAGACCCAAGAAGAATTGCTCAGACATGATTTCCGCTCCTTTGATGGTTTAAAAAGTAAATCAGTGTTCGGGGTGCAACGCCCCGCCGACAAAAATCGCCGTCAACATCGTAAAGACGTAGGCCTGCACCAGCGCGACGATCAATTCCAGCAGGTAAAGCCCCAGCGTGAGGCCGACCAAGACCGGCGAGACCGCCAGACCCGCCGCGACGCTGCCCTGCCCGAAGAGCAGGATGAGCCCCAGGAACAAGAGGATCACCAAGTGGCCGGCCGTCATGTTGGCGAACAACCGGATGCAGAGGGCGAGGGTTTTGGTGAGGTAACCGACGAATTCGAGCACGAAGACGGCCGGGGCCAGAACCCAGGGCACGCCGTGGGGAATCAAGTTGCCGAAATGGTGGAAGAACCCGTGTTCCCGAATGCCGGAGAAGTGGATCAAAAAGAACGTGAGGAGGCTCAGGGACGCCGTCACGGAAATATTGCCCGTGGCGGAGGCGCCGAAAGGCACGAGACCCAGCAGATTCATCAGCAGAATGAAAACGAAGAGCGTGAGGAAGTAGGGCATGAACCGCCAGCCGCTGGGCCCCATGGCCGGCTCGACGATGTCCTTCCAAAGAAACTCGACCAGGGCTTCGGCCATGGACCGCAGCCCCCGCGCGACGGCGCCCCGGCCTCGGGCCGCCGGCACGAAGATCCCAATCGACAGGGCGGCGGCGAAGATCATCATGAACATGTGTTTGGTGTAGACGAAGGCGCCCCACCGCGCCAAGGGCGCGTCGGCCAAGTGATGAACGATGAGGGAGGAAAAATCCATTATTGTTTTTTAAGAGTGACCCACGCTTGTCCAATGGTTTGAAGCACCGCGGCGGCCAGAATGAAGACCACCACGTCGCCGGGCCGCCGGTTCGCCGTCCACAGAAATTGGGCGGTCCCGAAGAGAATGACAAACCGCAAGGAAAAACACGAAAGTTGGACCAAAACTTCACGGCCGGGGAAGCGGCGCCCCAGACGTCCCGCCGCCCAAGTCAACCCGACGTTGACGGCCGCCACCGCCGCGGCGCTCCAAAGGGCCTGGCCCACGGCTTAACGGAACGCCCGGGCCAACTGATAAAAACCCACGACGGCGCCGCCGAAAAAACCGCCCAGGGTACCGAAGGGCGTCCACCCCCGTCGGAGATCCAACCAATGGCCCAGGGCCAAGCCCAGCAAAATCGTGAGGGCGAATTGAAAGCCGTGAAACAGGCCGGCCACCGTTTTTGGGGGCGGTTCGGATCCCGGCGGCGGTGTTTTCAACAAACCTCCACGGGCGAGCGCGCCACGTTTGAACCCACGATGGTGATCGGATGAGACGGAGAGACCCACGACGTCGGGCGAATGTTAGCAAAGGCTCCGGGGAGTGTCAAACCGGCCCGCCGCTGGACCGACGTAACAGAATTGAAAAAAAAATTTCCTCGCAAAAGTGCGTAGTTTTTATTGTAACGGGCATGTTAAAATTCCGCCAATGGGCAGCCCCGCCGCGTCACAGGATCGCCGTTCGGAAGACCGACGGCAAACCGATCGACGGTCGCGGCGCCGTCGTCTCCAGAAAATGGGCGGCGGAAAAGAACGACGGGAAGGCGCCGATCGGCGCGCGGCGAACCGGCGTCAGGGATTGCGCCGCGCCTCCGACACGTTTGCGGAGCGAAAACGAAAATTTGCCGCTTGGGAACGGTTTCCCCGGGTAGTGGCCGCCCCGGACCTGGGGGCGGCCCTCAATTTTTCCACCGACGCCGGTTCCGGAAAACCTGCCAGCGGAGAAGCGCCCGCTCCCGGAGCGCCGGCCCCAACAAAACCAAATAGCTGAGCACCGCCGCGGCGATCGCCAGCCGGGTCGTCGGCCCCATCGTCCCAAAATCCCACGCCAGCCAAACCCAGGTCAAGTATCCCAGGTATTTGACCTTCACGGGCAAAACAAAAAACAACAGCAATTCCATGTCGGGGAAAAGCGCCGTAAAAGCGAGAAATAGGCTCGCGTTCAAATAGGCGTTGGGCACGGGTTCCGGGGAGGGATAAAACCCCACCGCCGCGGTGGCCAGGGAACCGACCAGGTAATAAACGGTGAACCGGAAGGTGCCCCAGGCCCGTTCCAGGGCGTTGGCGTAAAGAAAAACCAAATAGAGCCAAAACGCCATGAACAACGGGTTCATCGGGGGCGGCACGAAAAGAAACGTGACCAGGCGCCAGTACTCCCCCGCGGCCAACGCGGGGGACGACAACCGCAAAAAAGCGGTCAGCCCCGGCTGGACCAGATCGAACAGGAAGACCAGGGCGTTGGAGGAAACAATAATGAGAGGAAGGCCTTCGATCCCCGCGAAGGCTCTCCAGCGCGACGAAAGGCGCGGCATGGGTCGGTTCCCGGCGGATCGCCGGGCGGCGGTCAGGCGGCCGGCGCGGGCTTGGCCTCGGGCTTCACGTTCGCCGCGGCCGGGCCCTTGGACCCTTGGGTGACTTCGAACTCAACGGCTTGACCGTCCACCAGGACTTTGTCTTTCCCCTTGGCTTGGATGGCCGAATGATGCACGAACACTTCCGCGCTGCCGTCCTCCGGGACGATGAACCCGTAGCCTTTCACGCGGTTGTACCACTTGACTTTACCTTTCATGGAACCTCTCCTCTCTCCAGGGAACTCTCCGAAGAAAAATTCGTTCCCGAAATCAGCGGGCCGCGCGCTCCGCGGCCAAAACCGTGTTCCAGAGCAACAGGGCCACCGTCATGGGGCCCACGCCGCCCGGCACCGGCGTCAACGCGCCCGCGTGGTCCCGGGCCGCGGCGAAATCCACGTCGCCGAAAAGCCCCGCGGCGGTACGGTTCATGCCGACGTCCACCACCACGGCGCCCGGCTTCACCCAATCGCCTTTGATCATCCGGTCCTGCCCGATGGCGGCGATCAAAATATCCGCCGAGCGGCACACTTCGGGCAAATTGGCGGTGCGGGAATGGGCCATCGTCACCGTGGCGTCCGCGGCCAAGAGCATCAAGGCGATGGGCTTGCCCACCAAGGTGGAGCGGCCCACCACGACGGCGCGTTTCCCGGCGACGGACACGTCGTTTTGGCGGAGCAACTCCATGACGCCCGCCGGCGTGCAGGGGAGCGGAATGCCCGAGGCCAGCACGTCCTTCCAGGATTTCAACTGGGCCCAGCGGCCCTGATTCGACGGGTGGAGTCCGTCCGCGTCTTTGGACGGATCCAAGGCCAGCAGCACCCGTTCGGCGTTCAGGCCTTTGGGCAGGGGCAATTGAACGATGATGCCGTGCACCCGGGGATCCCGGTTGAGTTTGTCCACCTGGGCCAGCAAATCGGTTTCGCTCACCGTCGATGGCAACGGCACGTGAATCGAGGCCATCCCGGCGGCCTCGCACTTCTTGATTTTTTGACCCACGTAAATATGGGACGCGGGGTCGTCCCCCACGAGCACCGTGGCCATCCCCGCGGGGAGGCCCCGGGCTTTGAGGGCCTGGGCTTTTTCCGTCACGCGCTCCAACACGCGCGCGGCGGCGGCTTTTCCATCCAAGAGTGTGGCGGTCACGATCGTCCTCCCGCGGCGGCGGGCGCGGGGAGAACCCCGAGCTTCCGCGCCAGCGCTTCCAGATTTTCAACGTCTTCCCGATTGTAGCGCAACAGCAAATCCAACGCGTCGGCGTCCCCGGTCCGGTGGGCGTGCCACAAACGAATCGCCGCCCAGCCGTCCACCCCTTCGGTGTCCCGGTGAATGCCCAGTCGTTGTTCCACTTTCTTGAGTCCACCGTACAGATTTTGGGCCCAACAGTCCAGCATTAAATCCCGGTGCCGAAACAGCCTCACCAAATCCGCTCCCAATTGATCCCGGACCAGGGGCAAATCAAACCGGGCCCCGTTGTAGGTCATGAGCAGCTCCACGTCGGTCAAATAATTCAGCAATTCCGTCCGCGAAAAATTCGGACGAATCCACTGCCGGTGCCCCCGATCGGGTCGGAAAACGCCCAGAACCGTGAGCGCGTGGCGCTCGTCGGTCTCAACGTCCAGATAGGCGCGGATCACGGCGCTCTCTTAATGGGTGACCCACAACTTCACCCGGGGTTTCAGCAATTCAAAATCCACCCGGCGGGCGGCCTTGGCCGCGGGAGGCTCGCCGTCCGACTGGGGCCACAGGGGCGATTCGGACTCGATCGTGAGGCGGGAGGCGGTGATCTTGGTCACTTTGTCGTCGAACAACGGCGCGCCCATGCGCCCCCGCGCCAAACGCAGAGCCAGGCGGATTTTGGAACGGGCCGGCACCAAATAGAAACGCAGGACGCCGTCCTCGGGCGACAGATCCTTTTCGAAATGAAGCCCGCCGGAGAAATAGGGCCCCAGGGCGGCCAATCCGAAGTAAGCCCGGGCGCTCAAATGACCGTCGCCCCACCGCACGGTGACGGCGAGAGGTTTGAACGATCGAAGCACCCGCCAGGGGGTGTCCTTACGCTTAAAGGAACTCCGCGGCCGACCGAAACCGGCGTTGTTGATGAAAATTTCCGTTCCGTCCGGATGAGCCGCGTCGGCCTGGGCGCGCCAGGACATTTGGCCGAGGCTCAAAGAGGCCAGCCGGCCCTGGGGCGATTGGGTTTCCCATCGCCCCCAGCATTCCCAGGAAAGGCCCAACCGGCGCGCGAGGTCGTTGCAGGTGCCCATGGGGACCAAGCCCAATTCCATTTTGCCCAAGGCGTCCCGGTCCCGAAGGCCCCGGACGACCCGGTGGAACGTCCCGTCGCCGCCCCAAACCACCAACCGGGTGACGCCCGTTTTGACCGCCCAATCCAACAACGTTTCCGTGTGGTGGGGGTGTTGGCGCGCCACCAACGCCCAGGGGGCCATGCCGCGCGTGACTTTGGTCACGAGCTTCACCCGGGGCAAATTGCGCAGGGACGGGTTCATCAAATGGAAGACGTTGGCCATGGGTGGAAGATAATTAAACGAAAAAACAAGGACTTGTGGTATAATATGACCTCGTTGTTCGGAGTTTACCCTCCCCCTTTTCCCCTCATCGAAGCACAGGGTTGAAGCGGTCCACGCATCGGACCCCGGGGTCGGATTTTGCCTATATGGAAACCACACTTATGGAAAAAATGGAAACCGTCACACCGAAGGACACCGGCGCGCCTCGACGCCCCGACGTGCGAAACATCGCCATCATCGCCCACGTCGACCACGGGAAAACGACCTTGGTGGACGCGCTGTTCCGTCAGACGGGCGAGTTCAAGGTGAAGGCCGACCAGGCCCAGGAATGCCTCATGGACTCCAACCCCCAGGAGCGGGAGCGGGGCATCACGATTTTGGCCAAGTGCACCTCCGTGCAATACGGCGAAACCCGCATCAACATCGTGGACACGCCCGGCCACGCGGATTTCGGATCGGAAGTCGAACGCATTTTGACCATGGTGGACGGGGTGCTGCTCTTGATCGACGCCCTGGACGGCCCCATGCCCCAAACCCGGTTCGTGCTCCGGAAGTCCCTGGAACTCGGCCTTCGACCCGTGGTGGTCATCAATAAAGTCGACCGCCCCTTCGCCGATCCGGCCAAAGCCCTGAACAACACCTTTGATCTTTTCGTCGACCTGGGCGCCTCCGAAGATCAGTTGGATTTCCCCATCGTCTACGCCTCGGGGAAAAACGGCTGGGCCACCCTGGATCTAAAACACCCCACCACGGACCTCAAGCCCCTGTTCGAAACCATTCTCCGGCACGTGCCGGGGCCCGTGGCCGACCCCAACAGCCCCCTGCAGATGCTGACCACCATGGTGGATTACAGTTCTTACGTGGGGCGCATCGCCATCGGCCGGATTCTGGCCGGGACGGTGTCCCGCAACCAGCCCGTGATGTTGATGAAAAACGACGGCCGCGCCCTTCCCATGCGGGCCACCCGGATCTACGGCTTTTTCGGCCTGGAACGCCGGGAAATCGAAAAAGCCTACGCGGGCGACATCGTGGCCATCGCCGGCATGGAAGAAGCCCGGGTGGGCGACACGGTGGCCGACGCGGAAAACCCCGTGGCGCTTCCCCCCATGATGATCGACGAACCCACGCTTTCCATCGAATTCATGGTGAACGACAGCCCCTTCTCGGGCCGGGACGGCAAGTTTCTCACCTCGCGCCACCTGCGCGAGCGATTGGAACAGGAAGTCAAAACCAACGTCGGCCTCCGCGTCGAAGAACTGACGCAAAACACCTTTAAAGTGTCCGGCCGGGGCGAACTGCACTTGTCGGTCTTGATTGAAACCATGCGGCGGGAAGGCTTCGAACTCGCCGTGTCCCGGCCCCAGGTTATTTTGAAAACCGAGAACGGCAAGACCCTGGAACCCGCGGAATATCTGGTGGTGGACATTGAGCAATCCTACCAGGGCGCGGTCATGGAGAATCTGGGCAAGCGCGGATTGGACATCAAAAACATGCACGCCGAAGGCGGGGGCACGCGCCTGCGCATCGAAGGCGTCATCGCCGCCCGGGCGCTCATCGGCTTCAAATCCGAATTCCTGGCCCAGACCAAGGGCACGGGCTTGATGCACCACAGTTTTCACGGCTACATTCCGCGATCCAACGTCGTGACCCGGCGCCTGGCCGGCGTGTTGATCGCCAAAGAAACCGGGTTGGGCACGTCCTACGCCCTGGAAAGCCTTCAGGCGCGGTCCGTGCTGTTCGTCGCCCCGGGCACCGACATCTACGCCGGCATGATCGTGGGCCAGAACGCCCGGGAAAACGACATGGTCGTCAATCCCTGCAAAAAGAAGGCCCTCACGAACATGCGCGCCGCGGGGTCCGACGATTTGATCCAGCTGATCCCCCCGCGGATCTTCAGCTTGGAACAGGCCATGGCGTACATCGAAGAGGACGAATTGGCTGAAATCACGCCCAAAAACATCCGCCTTCGGAAAAAAGAGCTGGACCACAGCCGTCGGCGAAAAACCGAGAAGGAAGAAGAGGAAGGCTAAGACCCATGATCATCGAGCCCCAATCCAAGGGCTTCATCTGCCTCACGGCGCACCCCGCGGGCTGCGCGAAAAACGTCGCGCTTCAAATCGAGCACGTGTCCCGGGGCGGCCGCTTGGCGGGCCCGAAAAACGTGCTGGTCATCGGCGCCTCCACGGGGTACGGATTGGCCAGCCGGATCGCCGCGGCCTTCGGCTACGGGGCCAACACCCTCGGGGTGTTCTTCGAAAAGCCGGCCGAGGGGAAGCGCACCGCGACGCCGGGGTGGTACAACACCGCCGCTTTTGAAACCGCCGCCCACGCCGCGGGGCTCAAGGCCGTGAGCTTGAACGGCGACGCCTTTTCGGACGAGCTAAAAGCGCAGACCGTCGCGGCCCTTAAAAAAGATTTCGGCCCCGTGGACCTCGTGATCTACAGCCTGGCCTCTCCCCGACGAACGCACCCCCGGGAAGGCGTCGTCTTCACCTCGGCCCTCAAACCCATCGGCCGGGCCTACACCTCCAAAACCGTCAATTTCCAAAACGGCCAAATGTCCGAAGTCACCCTGGATCCCGCCACCGTGGCGGACATTGAAAACACCGTCCACGTCATGGGCGGCGAAGACTGGGCCTTTTGGATCGACGCCCTTCAACACGGGGGCGTCCTGGCCCGGGGCGCCGTCACGGTCGCCTACTCCTACGCGGGCCCCGAGATCACCGCCCCCATTTACCGCCAAGGGACCATCGGACGGGCCAAGGAACACCTGGAATTGACGGCCCACCGGCTGGAAGAACGGCTGGGCTTGATCGGCGGCCGCGCGGTGGTCTCGGTCAACAAAGCCCTGGTCACCCAGGCCAGCGCCGCCATTCCGGCCATGCCGCTTTACATTTCGCTGTTGTTCCGGGTGATGAAAAACAAGGGCCTGCACGAAGGCTGCATCGAGCAAATGCGCCGGCTGTTCACGGAACATCTCTACGCCGCGGACCCGCCGCCCACCGACGAAGTCGAGCGCATCCGGGTGGACGATTGGGAAATGCGGGCCGACGTCCAGGCCGAGGTCGCGGCCCTCTGGGAAAAAGCCGCGGCGGACAACGTGGAACAACTGGCGGATTTGGCGGGTTACCGGGAAGATTTCTTTAAGTTGTTCGGCTTCGGTTTTCCGGGCGTGGATTACGGGGCGGACGCGGACCCGAACGTGGCGATCCCGTCCCTGGGCGCGGCGGCCCCGTCCGCCGATTCCTGATTTCGGTTCGGAACGAAGTTAAAATTCGAGACGCCGGTCCCCCCGAACGGCGTTTTTTTTCGCCGGTTTGGCCGGGGGGGGGCTCTTGGCCGGTGGTTTGGACGCCGGCCGCGCCCGCAAATTGGACCCCACGGCGGCCCGCCGCTTGGGGTGGGCGATGATCGTGATCCGGGTTCTCTTGGTGTTGCTGGCCGTGGTGGCCCGCCGCACGTCCTCGCCCACCGAGTCCAAGGCGTCGTCCGCGGCGGAAAGATCCACGTTCAACAGCTTGTAGTAGGTCTTCAATTCCTGCAACCGTTCCTGTTTCTTCGCCGCCGGCAAGCCCGAGGAGGCGACCTCGGCGATTTTGGCGTTGAACATCTTCTGGTCGTGCTCGTGCGCTTTTTTTAAATCCAACTGCTTGTCCAAATTGGCCTGAAGATCCGACAAGTCCGCTTCGCTGCCCTTGTAGGTCTTGTACAACCCCTGCAGATAGAGCAAGTCGGGTTCGTAAAACACCTTGGCCACCCCGAATTTAAAATGTTCCGCCAATTCGCGGTTGAGGGACGCCTGGTCCGCCGTTCGAACGGGGTTCCAGCCCAACACCCATTGAACGGCGATCCAGTAGGCGAAGTGCCCGGCCGCCAGAACCCCGACCAAAGCCGGCCAACGGACTTTGATCGTGTAAAGGCGAAGCAGAAAAGGGAACGCCACAACGCCCACGGCCAAGGCCACGGCGAACTGAAGAGCCGACACCTGGAACAAGGCGCCGGTTTTGTGCAGGCCCTTCTCCGCGCGGAGGATCAACGAGGAGAAAAAAACGGCGCCGAAGGCCGCCGAAACGCAAACCGCGACCAGGCACTCCCGAAACACTTTTTTCCGCCAATCCGATAAAATCGCCAACGCGGTGAGGTGCCCCGGCGAATAGGACAACGTTTCCCGGGCGAGATCGGCGGCTTTTTTCCAGTCGCCGGTCCCGAGAGCCTCCTCCGCCGCCACGGCGACGGAATTGCTGAGGGACGACAGGGGGTCTTTCTCGGCGATGATCTCCGGGCGGCCCGCCGCCATCCAAAAAGAAAATTCCTGCCCGGCGCAGTAACCGCTCACGCGAACGACGCTGCCTTCGGCCACCTCCAAACGGTATTTCACGGCGCGGGTGTTCGACGACAACCGCGCCCGAAGTTTCTCCGACAATTGCTGCAACGTGGCCCGGCCGTGGACCCCCGCTTCCAAATTTTGGACTTGTTTTTCAAAGGGCTCGTCCGCCGAGACCGCAATTTCCCCCACGGGCTGGACGGTGGGGGCCGCCAGCTCCATGGCTTCCCGGGGGCCGGGCACCGCCAGCCCCTTGACGGAAACCTGAAACGGTTTGAAATCGGCTTGGAAAGCCAATCCCACCACGATTTTCTTGTCGCCCAGGCACGTCGGACAGGCCATTTTTCCCTGGCCGTTGCATTTTTTGCAGGGCCCTTTCCCCCCCCCGTTGCAGACCGCGCAAGGCACCTTGCCCTCTTTGCAGTGGGTGCAGGGGAATTTGCCCGTGCCGCTGCACGCGTCGCACCGGGCCGCCCGGGTCACGCCCTGGACGCCGCCCGCCGTCATTCGGCCTTCGCCCCCGCAGCGGATGCAGGTGACTTTTTCCAGCCCTTTGCAATACAAGCAGGATTGGGTGCCGGAGCCCAGGCAGTTTTGACAGGCCTCCTCCCCTTTGCCGAAACATTGCTTGCATCCCGTTTCGCCCCGCTGAAAACAATCGTTGCATTCTCGTACCTGCAACGTGTTCGGAACGAAGTAGGTGTTTTCGTAGGCCGAAAAATCCGGGCGCGGTTCGGTCGAAAATTGCCAGAGGTCGTTGGTGTCCTTGGGGGGCGCCGGCGGGAGCACGTTTTCCGCCGGCCGGTCTTTTTCGGGCACCTGCCGGAGGGCCTTGGTCACGTTTTCGGGTTTGGGCCCGCGGGATTCCAACAGGACCTGAAGGGTGAAGGTGTAGAGGGGAATCTTCTCGCCCACCGTGATGTGCAGGTTGGAATCCACTTGTTGGCGAGTTTGGGCGTTGCGGGCCCGAAGATACGCCAGCAATGTTTCTTTAAAGGGGGCGAGATCTTCGGGCGACAATTCCTGGGGCGACGACGTGGTCAACTGAAGCGGCACGAGAACTCCTCCATCGATGTTCCGGGGGCGACCCCGATCGGTTCCCCCCAAGTGTAGGGGGAGTTCCGCCCCGGGTCAAGACCGGGGCGCGGCGTCTGTCGAATCCTCGCCGAACCCCACGGCGCGTCGCACGAGGAAGAGGGGACGTCCCTTGGCTTCGTCCAGCACCCGGGCGAGATATTCCCCGAGGATTCCCAATGCCAAAAACTGCGCCCCGCCCAATAAAAGGACGACGGCGATCAAGGAGGTCCACCCCTGAACCGTCCGGTGCGCGACGAATTTAACGTAAAACGCCCAGCCCAGGAGGACCGCGCTTCCGCCCGAGGCGGCGAACCCCGCCACCGTCACCAACCGGAGCGGGAAATGGGAAAACGACGTCACGCCGTCGACCGCGAACCGGATCATTTTCCACAGCGTGAATTTGGTCTCTCCGGCGGCCCGGGCCGGGCGGTCGAAGGGAACCCCCTCCTGCCGGAACCCGACCCAGCTCACCAAACCCCGGAAGTAGCGATGGCGCTCGGGCAAAGCGTTCAAGGCGTCCACCACCCGTCGATCCAATAGGCGAAAATCCCCCGCGTCCGCCGGGAGAGGCACCCCGGCGATTAAACCCAGTCCCCGGTAAAAAAGCCGCGCGGTCCATCGCTTGAAAAAGGAATCGCCCGGACGGTCGCGGCGCACGGCGTACACCACCTCGACGCCGGCGCGCCAACGCTCGACCATCCGCGGCAATAGGGCGGGCGGGTCTTGAAGATCGGCGTCCATAAAAACGCACGCCCGGCCGGTGGCCCGCGACAGTCCCGCGGCCAGCGCGCTCTGGTGGCCGAAATTTCGCGAAAGTTCCACAATCCGCACCCGGCCATCGGCCGCCCGCAAGGCGTCCAGCCGGGCGGCGGTTCCATCAACGCTCCCGTCGTTGACGTAAACGATTTCGGTCGCGATGCCCAGGCCGTTCAGCGCCTCGGCCAGGGCCCGATGAAACACATCGACGACCCGTTCTTCGTTAAACACCGGAACAATCACCGACAATTCCGCTGACGTCATGGAGCCCCCCATTCCAAATAGCCTCCGCCCGATTCGTCGGCGGGGACGGTGCGCAACGCGGGAAACCGAACGCGGACCGGCAACCGTCCCCCGGGCGTCAGAGCCAAACGGCGCCGACGCCAGGGCCCCAGGGCCAAAACGGGGAGACGAACCCCGGCCAATTCCAGGCGTTCCACCCGGGCCTCCAGGGCCGGACCCGGGACCGACGTCGCCTCCACCGCCGCCCGAAGGTGAAGCGGAACCCCCCAACAGCGCCCGCTCACTTCGACGCGGTTGTCGGCCAAAAATCGAACCCGGGCGTCGCGCAGGACCGGTGCCTGGGACGCCAGAAGGCGCTCCGCGTCGGCCGCGGACCAACGCGCGGACACCAATTCCAATCGGCGAAGGTCCAGGAGGCGCGGCTGCCCCGCGTCGTCCCGCGCCAAAACAAGGCCGTCCAAAAGCAATTGAACCCCGCCGATGGACCACGCCCCGACGGTCAGGCGGTCCGTGGACAAACGGCACATGGTTTGGCCGGGATAACGCAGACTGGGCTCCAGGGACCCCTGGAACCCTTCCAGAGAAATGCCGTCGGCCAGCGTGGGAAGGATTCCGGCCAGGCCCGACGGGCCTTCCAGGAAAACGCTTTGGGTCGACCGTTGAAACAAAACCGCCGACGCGCCCTCCGACAGAGGCCAGCGACCCGTTTCGTTGAAACCCCGGCGAAACCAACCGACGGGGTTGAGGACTTCGTCCCGGGCGACCTCCCAGGGTTCCCGCTTTCCCACCGCCGGGGCGGTGGCGGTTTTCACAAGGAGAAATTCGGCGAATTGGCCCAGCCGGTCCAGGCGGGTCTGTATTTCAATCCGATTGGTTAAGCCGCGCTCCTCCAGGAGCCACGCCAGGGAGCGTTCGTTCAAGAGGGCGTCGCGGGCGACCAAGGTTAAAACCGGGGGCGTATCGCCGGACGGCAAACGTTCCCGCAGGCGGTCCACGATGGAATCCAGGGCCGAGGCCTCCGGGGAAGCGCGAAGAGGGGACGCCGGTCCCCACGTTGTCCACGCGGTGGCGGACAGGGCGCCCGCCGCCAAAACGGCGGGGACGTGAAAGGGCAGCGCCGCGGCGGCCACCGGAAGCACCAGCGCCACCGGAACG
Source organism: Elusimicrobiota bacterium (assembly GCA_016722575.1). Classification (NCBI taxonomy): domain Bacteria; kingdom Pseudomonadati; phylum Elusimicrobiota; species Elusimicrobiota bacterium. The sequence continues at coordinate 987,524 of JADKIY010000002.1, forward strand.
AGAACGCGCGCCTCCCGGAAAGGGCACACGACGGCCGCGCCCAGACCGGTCAAAAGCCACGCCAGGGGCCGGCCCGCAAATCGACGTTTTCGAAAAAGAGCCCAGGCCAAACCGGCCCCGCCGGCGAGGAACCACGCGAAGGCGCCGGGCCAAAGGGAGGGCGATAGGAACCAAACCGACGGGGAAATCCCGGACGCGCCCCCTTTCCGGAAAAAGGAAATCCCGGCGGGGATCAGGACGGTGGCGTTTAAAACATACCAAGGGCCGCCCACCGCCGCCGCCGCCAGAAAGCCCAGGAGAAGGCGCCGTTTGTTTTTTCGCTGGAGAAAAAACGTTCCGGCCGCCGCGGCCAGTATGGGAAAAACATATATTAAAAAAGTCCAGCGGACGAGGACCCCCACCCCGAGGGCGACTCCGAGAGCCACGGTGCGGCGAAAGCGGGAAAACCCGTCGCTCGCCACCCAAAGACCGTGCGCGTATACGACGGCGGCGGCCAGGGCCGCGTCCGGGGCCGGACGACGGGTCCCGATCAAAAAAAGCGGAAAGGTGGAGGCGAGGACGGCGGCCGCGAGACCCGCTTCCGTCCCCCCGACCGGAAAAGCGAATCGGTAGGCGCCGACGGAAAGGAAAACGATCGAGAGGAATCCAACGACGAACACGGCGGCGTCGGCGGCGTCCACCCCGAGCCATCGCCCGAGCGACAATCCGACCGACAGAAGGGCGGGCACCAACGGCGGGGAAAGCCACGACGCGCCCCCGGGGCGAGCTTCCAACCAATCGAACAGCCGGCCGGCCCGCAGATCGGTTTCCACCCGGCGGGCTTCCAACAAAAGGCCCGCGGCGCTTTCCTCGGGAAGACGGGTGTCCCACCGCAACCAGGACCAGAGGACCGCCGCTTGAATCCCCGCCAACAACACGGCGGCCAAAAAGAAAACCCCGCGTCGACGCGGGGCCGGCGCCGCCGGTGGAACGGTCACGCCCCGGCTCCCCGCCGACGATAAAGCTCGTACAGGAGGGCCGCCGAGGCGCAGGAGGCGTTCAGGGAAGGCACTTTGGCCTCCCCCGGGACGGCGATCAGATCGTCGCAGCGCTCGCGCACCAATCGGTGCAATCCGGTTCCTTCGGCTCCGATGACCAAAGCGACCGGTTGGGCGAAATCAAAGGTGGCGCAGGAACGGCCGGCGGCGTCGGCGCCGTACACCCAATACTCTTTTTTCTTGAGCTCCAGAATCGTCTGCCCGATGTTGGCGACCTGAACGAGGGGCACCAGGCCCGCGGCGCCCGCCGAAGCCTTGTCCACGGCCCCCGTCATGCCGGCCGAGCGCCAGCGGGGAATCACCACCCCGCGCGCCCCGAAAAAAGCGGCGTTTCGAAGAATCGCTCCCAGGTTGTGGGGATCCGTCACGCCGTCCAACAACAACAGGGGCGAGGGCCGCCCCGCCGCGAACAAATCGTCCAGGGTTTTGTATTCGTGGGCGGAGACCCGGGCGGCCACCCCCTGGTGCACGGCCCCGGCGGTCAAACCGTCCAGGCGCTGCCGGTCCACCCATTGAAAAACGACCCGGGAATCCCGGGCGGCTTGAAGCACTTCCTCCAACCCCGAGGCGCCCCGGAGGATCCACAGCTTGTTCACCCGACCCGCCGTGAGCGCGGCGGCCACCGGGTGACGACCCCACACCAAATCCGACGTCAGTTCGTTTTCCACCAGCGAGGTCCCTGGGGCGTGTCTTCCACGACGATGCGCCGGCGCGCGAGCTCGTCGCGCAGGCGATCGGCTTCCGGCCAATTTTTGCTTTTGCGGGCGGCGGTTCGTTGGTTCACGAGGGCTTGAATGTCCCCGTCGGCTTCCCCCGCCGCCGCCGACAATTCGATCCCCAACACCTGTTCAAAGGCGTCCCGCAACAGGGCGACGCCCCGGCGGAGCCCCTCGGTGGAAAGGGCCTTCGGCGTCTCCAACCGCGTTTTCAGCTCGCCCAACAGGTCGTGCACCACCGCGAGGGCTCGGGGCGAATTAAAATTGTCGGCCAAGGCGTCGTTCAGCCGTTCGGGAAATTCCGCCAGGGTTTTTTCCAACGTTTTGCCGTTCTTGGGTTTGTCCGTCAGCGGGGTCTTGAGCCCCGCTTCCAGCCGCCGGAAATCTTCGTCGATTTCGGCCAGGCGTTCCGCCGCCTGCTTCAATAAATCGTCGGAAAACTCCAAGGGGCCCCGGTAGTGGTGGCTCAGCAGGAAAAAGCGGACAACCCGGGGAGCGTGAAGCTTGAAAATGTCCGTCAGGGTGAAAAAATTGCCGAGGGACTTGGACATTTTCTCTTTATGGACCGTGACGAACCCGTTGTGGATCCAGTAGCGGGCGAAGGTTTTTCCCGTGGCGCCTTCGGATTGGGCGATTTCGTTTTCGTGGTGCGGAAAAATCAAATCCTGTCCGCCGCCGTGAATGTCGAAGGTTTCCGTTTGGAGATTGGCCAGGCTCATGACGGAGCATTCGATGTGCCATCCCGGGCGCCCAGGCCCCCAGGGAGAGGGCCACGACGGTTCCCCGGGTTTGGCCGCCTTCCAGAGGGCGAAATCCAGGGGATCGTCCTTCCGGGCGTCCACCTCGACCCGCGCCCCCGACAAAAGATCGTCCGGCGAGCGTTTGGCCAGCCGGCCGTAGGCGGGAAATTTCCGGACGGCGTAGTAAACGTCGCCGTCCCGGGGGTAGGCCAGGCCCTTGGCGACCAGCCGCTCGATGAAAGCGACGATGGCCGGAACGTGCGTGGTCACCCGGGGGTAAATCGCGGCCCGTTGAACCCGGAGGCGGTCCATTTTGTCGAAGTAGTCGGCGATGTATCGCTCCGCCAGAGCCTCGGGCGTCTCGCCCCGCTCGGCGGCGCGGCGGATGATCTTGTCGTCCACGTCGGTAAAATTCTGGACGTGGGTCACGGCGTAGCCCAAGCGCTCGAGGCAACGGCGGACAAAATCGAAAGTGACGTAGCAACGGGCGTGGCCCAGGTGGCACTCGTCGTAGGGCGTGACGCCGCAGACGTACAGGGAAACCCGCCCCGGCGTCAGCGGCTCGAAATTTTCCTCGCGGCCCGTGAGGGTGTTGTGGAAGCGGAGCGGACGGGGAGTCACGGGCGGGACCGGGGGGCCAAGGCGACGACCGCCAGGGCCGCCAACCCCTCCCGGCGGCCGACAAAGCCCATCCCCTCGTTGGTCTTGGCTTTGACGTTCACGCGGGACGGCGGCACGCCCAGGGCCCGGGCCAGACGGGCGCGGATGCGATTTTTGTAGGGACCCAAACGGGGCGTTTCGGCGAGCAGCGTGGCGTCAACGTTCACGACGTGGTGGGAACGGACGGTGCGCCGGCGGGCGTCCGCCAGCAACTTCAAACTGTCGGCGTTCTTGAAGCGCGGGTCCCGGTCCGAATACCACGTTCCGATGTCGCCCCGGCCGGCGGCGCCGATCAAGGCGTCGATCACGGCGTGGGTCAGGACGTCCGCGTCGGAGTGTCCGTCCAACCCGCGGTCGTGGGGAATGCGCACGCCGCCCAGGATCAGCGGCCGGCCTTTTTTGAAACGGTGGCTGTCGTAGCCGAATCCCACGGCGGTCGGGACCGCGGACCGGGCCGGCACGGGACTCACCGGTCCTTCCGGGCGATCAAGACCCGGCGGCAAAGATCGAAATCCTCGGGCAACGTCACTTTGAAATTATCGGCCGACCCCAAAACGATTTCCACCGGGCGCCCCGCCCGCTCCACGGCTTGAACGTCGTCGGTCAGGGGGCCGGTCACCTCAAAAAACGCGCGGGTTTCGGCGCGGCGAAATCCCTGGGGGGTTTGGGCCAGCCAGAGGCCCGTGCGGGGCACCGTGCGACGCACGGACCAGCGCCCGGCGCGTTGAACGCCCTCTTTGATCGTGTCCGGCACCGGCCAGGCGGCCAACGCGGCCCCGGTGCGGCGCGCGGCGCGGATGACGCGGTCGATCACGGGGCGCGTGACCAGGGCCCGGGCCGCGTCGTGAACCAAAACGAGGTCGCAGGGGCCCGGCAGCGCCCGGAGACCGGCCCGAACGGAATCCGCCCGTTCGGCGCCGCCCGGCACGACCGCGATCACTTTTTTGAACCCGGCGCGGCGAAGATAGCGGTCGGTCCAGAGCCGGCGGTCCTGGGGGACCACCATCACGATGGCGGTCACCGCCGGGGTACGCTCCAGGGCCCGGAGCGGCCAATGAAACAGCGGCCGCCCGTTCAGGGAGCGAAATTGCTTGGGCGGACCGCCGCCGCCGAAGCGGCGACCGCGGCCCGCGGCCACGAGGACCGCGCCAACCGGCATGGGGCTTTACAGATCCGGGTGGGCCGGCGTGGCCGGCCGTTCCGCGGCGGCGGCCGGCTCGGCGTGGCCCCGGGACATTTTGGTGAAAATCATCCGCCCGGCGGAGGTTTGAAGAATGGACGTCACCGTGGCGTGAACCTTTTGCCCGATGGCGCGACGGCCTTCCTCCACGACCACCATGGTCCCGTCGTCCAAATAGGCGACGCCCTGGTCCCGTTCCTTGCCTTCTTTGAGCACGAAGACGTTCATGACTTCGCCGGGGAGCACCACGGGCTTCAAGGCGTTGGCCAGATCGTTGACGTTCAACACCGTGACGCCCTGGAGGCTCGCGATTTTGTTGAGGTTGAAGTCCGTCGTCAACACCTTGGCGCCCAGGTCTTTGGCCAGGGCCACCAACTTGGAATCGGCTTCCTTGATGTCGGGATAATCTTTATCAAAAATGCGGACCGGCACCTCCGGGTTTTCCTGAAGCCGCGCGAGAATGTCCATGCCGCGCCGCCCCCGGGCCCGCTTGGCCCCGTCGGAGGAATCCGCCACCGCCTGAAGTTCCTGCAGAATGAAGCGCGGAACCACCAGCGTCCCGTAAATAAATTTCGTCTCGCAGATGTCGGCGATGCGGCCGTCGATGAGGACCGACGTGTCCACCAAGTGGGTGGCCAGCGCTTTTTTCTTCGCCCCTTTGACGATCAGATCCCGGTCCAACAGTTCCAATTCCGACCGTTTCCGAACGAACAACACCATGCCGAGATACGACAGCACCAAGTGGGAAATCAGGGACCCCTTCTGCGCGAAGGCGAACACCTTGTCGCTCCCCAGTTGAAACGTCACCCAATTGAGCAGTTGCGCGGTCACCAACCCCAACACCGCGCCGATCACCGCCGAAATAAGCGCGTCCAACGCCACCCGTTCAATGATAATTTCGGCGCCGATGACCAAGAGCGCGACGCCGACGCCGATCAGAATTCCCTTGGAATCATGGGAAATCTGAGTGTAACTGATGATGGGCCCGATCACGATGACCAAGCCCCTTATGATGTTGATAAGCACGGAGTACCCCCCCCGATTAGGATAATAAAATCATTGGGCCGAAAGACCGGCCTGCGCCAAGGCTTCCGACAAGGTCGCCACGGCCCGCACGTCCAACCCTTTGGGCGCTTCCAGGGCGCGCCCCCGCGCTTTGGGCATGATCACGCGGGAGAATCCCAACTGCGCGGCCTCGCTCAACCGTTCCGCGGTCTGGGCGACGGGGCGCAATTCGCCGCTCAACCCCACTTCGCCCAGCCAAAGCGTCTTGGCCGGGATGGAACGATCCAAAAAAGAACTGGCGATGGCCGCCGAAATGGCCAAATCGGCGGCGGGTTCGCGCACGTCCAGACCGCCGGTGGCGTTCACGTAGACGTCCTGGGAATCCAGGTGAAAACCGCACCGTTTGTCCAACACCGCCACCAGGAGCAACGTCCGGTTGTAGTCGACCCCGGACATCTGGCGTCGGGGCATGCCGAAAAGGGTTCGAGAGGTGAGGGCCTGAACCTCCACCAAGAGCGGCCGGGTGCCTTCCAGGGCGGCCAAGACCGCCGTGCCCGCCGGGGCGGCCCCCGCGTGGTCCCCCAAGAAGAGCGCCGAGGGATTTTTGACTTCGGCCAACCCCGTTCCCGTCATCTCAAACACGCCGATCTCGTTGGTGGGGCCGAACCGATTTTTGACGGCCCGCAAAATCCGGTGAATGTCCTGCCGCTCGGTTTCAAAATAAAGGACCGTGTCCACCATGTGTTCCAACACCCGGGGCCCCGCCAAATCCCCTTCCTTGGTCACGTGGCCCAGGAGGAAAACACCGATGCCCCGGCCCTTGGCCAGGTGAAGCAGCTCCGCCGCGCATTCCCGGATTTGAGCCACGGCGCCCGGGGCGCCGGCCACGTCGGGCTTGTGAACGGTTTGGACGGAATCGACGACCAACACGCCGGGCCGCGTTTCCTCCACGGCTTCGAGAATCTTGGTGAGGTCCGTTTCGGCCACCAAAAAGAGGGCCGGGTTGCGGACGCCCAAACGCGCCGCCCGCCCTTTCACTTGATCCGGCGACTCTTCCCCCGAAACATAGAGAACCGGAAAATCCGGCCGGGCCAATTGATTCGCCACCTGGAGCATCAGCGTCGATTTGCCGATCCCCGGAGCGCCCCCGAGCAAAACCAGGGAGCCGGGCCACAACCCGCCGCCCAAAATTCGGTCGAATTCGCCGATGCCGGTCAACCGCCGCTCCGCCGTGAGGACGGCCGTGTCGGCCAGGGACATCACCGGGGACGAAAACTCCGTGAGTCGGCGGGGCGCCGCCGCCGGCGGCGCGTCCTTCCGTTGCACCAAGGTGTTCCATTGCCCGCAGGCGGGGCATTGTCCGGCCCACTTGGGCGTGTCGGCCCCGCAATCGCCGCAGACGAACAGAACCCGCGTTTTCGTTTTCACCGGCGGGCCGACCGCGCGCGGGGGGTCATTTTTTCGGCTCTTCGCCGCCCGCCTCGGGGTCCTGGGGTTTTTTTAAATCTTTAAAAAAATCTTCGGGCTTCATGGTTTGAAGGCTTTTCTTGAACTCCTGCACTTCCTCCTCGGAAATGGGCTTCAGGAGTTCCGGACACGCCTCGAACACCTCGTCGGCCACGAAGATGGGGCAATTGCGCCGGACCGCCAAGGCGATGGAATCCGACGGGCGGGCGTCCACCACCAGCCGCTCCTCGTCCCGTTTCAAATGGATTTCCGCAAAAAAAGTGCTGTCGCGCAGGTCCGTCACCACGACCTTCTCGAGGGTCGTCCCCAGACGCTCCAGGGCGTCCAGAAAAAGGTCGTGGGTCAGGGGCCGGGGAAATTTTTGGCCGGCCAGCGCCATTCCGATGGACCCCCCTTCGTACAACCCGATCCACACCGGGAGAAGTCGGGGGCCTTCGGTTTCCTCCAACACCAAAACGCACTGGCCACCCACGTTGGCCAAAGAATAGATGCGGGCTTCGTGCAGCATGATCGCCTTTCTTATCGCGCGATGTTGACGAGGCCGAAGAGAAACGCGATGTCTTCGTCCTTAAAGAGAACGTTCACGTTGGCGTTGACGTTTTTGCGCACCGCCAAATCCTCCACCCCCCCGCCGACCCACACCCAGGGGGCGATCGCGTTCACCCGCAGGCCGGCGTTGTAGACCGGCTTGTCCATTTTGACCCCGCGAACCGTTTCGTCCCGTCCGAAATTGTAGGCTTCGCCTTCCACTTCGACGCGGCGGTTCCAGGCCGAGGAAGCGGGCAACGGGCGGAACCGGGCGCCCACGCCCCCCGCCGAGCGGATGGCGCCGGCGTAAAGCGTCAGGGGACCGAAATCCTTGCCCATGACGGCGGTGACGGTGTTGCGTCGCTCCAAATCGGCGTTGGGATCGGCCTTCCGGTCTTCCCGGCGGCCCAGGTTGTTGCCGGCGATGTAGTAAAACTTGCCCGGCCGCGGAACCCAGCGCAATCCCAAATCCGCCCGGAACTTGTCGTCCTCAAAATCGTAACGATGACGGTAATCCCAGTAGACCTCGATGCGGGACACCCGGCCGGTGAAAGTCTCCATATCTTTCGTCGCCTGCTTGACGCTGGCCATGGTCTGCTTCAATTCGTCGCCCATCTTTTCATCGGTGACCAGCTTGCCCAGAAGGCCTTGGCCGCTCTGCACCCGGGCGGTCAAATCGTCCAACCGTTCGGAAACGGATCGGAATTTGGCCAAGGCGACCTTGATGTCCTCTTTGTGGTCCGTGGTGATTTCGGCCATGTCCGCGGCCACGCGCTTGGCGTGGGCCGAAACGTCCCGGATGTTTTGGACGATTTCGGTCATTTCGGCCCGCTGTTCGCCCAGGGAGTCCGCCAGCGCCTGGGAAACTTTTCGGAAATTCGCGAGGGTGGCCTTGAGGTTTTCCCCCACGGCGCCGGTTTTGGGGTCTTCCTTGAGGAAATCCCCCAGTTTGGTCATGATTTCATCAAAGGTCAAGGAGGGGTCGCCTTCCAAGGTGTCGCCCGGTTGAAGGACCGGGGCGGCGGGATCCCCTAAATTGAGGTCCAGGAATTTGCTCCCGATCAACCCGGTCGAGGACACGTGGGCCCGGGCGCCTTGGTGAATCGACACGTCTTCCCGAAGTTCGATGCGCACGCGGGCCCGGGGCCCCACGAGATCGATGGTGTCCACCTGTCCCACTTCGACGCCCGCGATTTTGACCGGTCCTTTTTTCGGCAGGCCCCCCGCGTCGTCGAAATAGACGTAAAGGGGGTAGCGGCTTCGAACGTGGAAATCCCCCAGGATCAAGATGCCCGCGGCGAAGACAAAAAGCCCCGCCAGGGTGAACAACCCGACTTTGGATTCGGAGGTGAGGGCCATCAGACGTAGGCCTTGACGGGCATCTGAATGGGGCCGTGGGAGGAGCCCGTGATGAACTGGCGGAGCACGGGGTCCGTCGTCGCCTGAATTTCCGCGGGGGTGCCCACGGAGACCAGGCGCCCCTCGTAAATCATGGCGATGCGGTTCGAGATCTTGTAGGCGGATTTCATATCGTGGGTCACGGCGATGGAGGTGATTTTAAGCTTCTCCCGAATGTTGACGATCAAATCGTTGATGACGTCCGACATGATGGGGTCCAGCCCCGTGGTCGGCTCGTCGTACAAAATGTATTCCGGCTCGTGGGCGATGGCCCGGGCCAATCCCACGCGCTTTTTCATCCCGCCGGAAAGCTCCGCGGGTTTCAGCCGCGCCACTTCCGGCTTGAGCCCCACCAAACCCAGGCTCCGCTCCACCAGTTCGTCCGCCCGGCCCAGGGATTTGCGGTTCAGGTTCCGGACCCCGAAAAGTACATTTTCGGCCACGGTGAGCGAATCGAACAGGGCCGCGCCCTGAAAAAGAAAGCCGAATTTCTTCTGAACCTCGGCCAGGGCGTCTTCGCCGATCCCGGCGATGTCCTGGCCGTCGACGATCACCCGGCCCTGGTCCGGCCGCAACAGACCCACCATGAGCTTGAGCGTCACGCTTTTTCCGGTGCCCGAGCCCCCGATGATGGTCAGGGTCTCCCCGTCCCGGATTTCCAGGGAGAGGCCGCGCAGGACGCGGTTGGCCCCGAAGGCCTTGTGGACGTTGTCCAGCCGAATCATCAGCCGATGCCCAGGGACACCAGGAGCGCCGACAGGAAGTAATCGCTGACCAAAATAAAAACCATGCTGACCACCACCGCGCTGGTCGTGGCCCGGCCCACCCCTTCGGCGCCGCCGGAGGTTTTGAGCCCTTTGTAACAGGACGTCGTGACTATTATGAGAGCATAAGCCAGGGACTTGATCAACCCGTGAAACGCGTCCTCCAATTCGATGGCGTTGATTTCGTCCCAAAAGGTGGAGGAGGGAATCCCCAGACGGAAATGGGCGACCAGATACCCGCCCCCGATGCCGATCAAATCGGCGAACACGGTGAGGAGCGGCACCATCAAAAGGCACGCCAGGAAGCGCGGCACGACCAGATAACGCACGGGGTTGGTGCCCAGGGTGAAAAGGGCGTCCACCTGCTCGGTCACGTTCATGGTCCCGATTTCGGCCGCGATGGCGGCCCCCACCCGGCCCGCCACCACCACGGCGGTTAAGACGGGGCCCAGTTCCTTTAAGAGCGACAACCCCACCACGGTCCCCACGTAGAGGGGTTCGTTGAAGACTTTTTTGAAGGAAAATCCGGTTTGAAGGGCGAGCACCATGCCCGTAAACAGCGCGGTGAGGCTGGTGACCGCGAAGGATTGGTAGCCGATTTCGTACATCTGGGCGACGACGTTTTTGGTGTCCAGGCGGGTCGTGAAAATCGTCCGCACGGTTTTCCGCAGCAACACGATGACGCTCCCCACGGTCTCGGAAAGATCCACGACCTGCCGGGAGAAAATCTGAAAGGTGACGCGGATCGGTTTCACGGGGTCTCCCGGTAAAGGCGCGGCACGCGCTTGGACACGCCGCAAAGAATTTCGTAGGGGATCGTTCCGGCGGATTGGGCCACGTCCGCCGCCGATATGTTTTGCCCGCCTTGCTGGCCGATCAAAACGACCTCCTCGCCCACGTCCACGCCCCGCAGCCCCGTGACGTCCACCAAAATCTGGTCCATGGTCACGCGCCCCACCACGGCGCAGCGCCGGCCCTTGATCAGGACTTCCCCCCGGTTGGAGAGATTCCGGGGGTAGCCGTCCGCGTAACCCACGGGGAGGGTCGCGATCCGCGACCGCCGTCGGGCCCGCCAAGTCCACCCGTAACTGACCGGGGTGCCCTTGGGAATCATTTTCACAAAAACGACGCGGGTCTTCCAGGACAAAACGGGCCGAAGGGAAAGGATTTTCCCCAAGGACGGCGACGGAGGCACGCCGAAGAGCGCGATTCCCGGCCGGACCAAATCGTAGCGGGCGGCGGGCCGGCCCAGGGCCCCGGCGGAATTGGCGGCGTGGACCCAGGGGGGGCGGCTCGGAAGGCCGCCGAGCGCCTCTTCAAAAGCCCGCAGCTGCTGGGCCGTTTCGGGGGCGGAATCCCCGCAGGCCAAATGGGTGTAGACGCCTTCCACGCGCAAAAACGGGTTCGCTTGAAAAAGACCGAGGGCTTCCCGGGCGGTGGCCGGGGCCATGCCGATCCGCCCCATGCCCGTATCGATTTTCACGTGGCATTCCGCGGGGCGGCCGAGCCGCCGGGCCCGGTAGGCCAAGGCCTGGGCAGCGCCGCGGCTACCAATCGTGGGCGTCAAGCGGCCGGCCAGGGCCGCGTCCAAACTTTCGAAGGGATAAAGGCTTCCCAGAATCAGAATTCGTTCCCGAAGGCCCCCGGCGCGAAGGGCCAACCCTTCCTCCACGCTGGACACCCCGAACCCCCAAAGGCGGATTTTCTGGCCCAGCCGGGCCGCGGCCCGGGCCAGGGGAAGGGCCCCGTGGCCGTACCCATCCGCTTTCAGAACGGCCATGATCGACACCCGCCGGGGCAAAAAACGCGCCAGGGATTTGAGATTGAATCGGAAGGCGTTGAGATCGATTTCCGCCCAGGTGGGACGGAGGGAACCGGCGGCGTAGGACGGAAGGACGGGCAGCGCCGCGGGGGCGCCCCGCGACGGAGACGACACTAAAACTCCTCGCCCTCGCGGGCGGGATCGACAAACTTGGTGTAATCGGAAAGGAAATTCAAATCGATGTCGCCGATGGGGCCGTTGCGCTGTTTGAGCACGAACAATTTGGCTTTCCCCTTGAGGTCCGGATCGTCCCGCCGGTAGACTTCCTCCCGGAAAATGGCGGCCACGACGTCGGCGTCCTGTTCCAGGGCCCCCGATTCGCGCAAATCCGACAGTTGGGGCCGGCCTTCGCGCCCCTTGTCCTCGGGACGGCGGTTCAGCTGGGAGAGGGCGATCACGGGAACTTGCAATTCCCGTGCCAGGGCCTTAATGGACCGGGAAATTTCGGAAATTTCCTGCTGGCGGCTTTCCACGGCGCCCCCAGCGTGAAGCAGTTGAATGTAGTCGATGACGATCAAAGACAGGGGATTGCCCCGGTGGCGGAGTTCGTGGGCCCAGCGGCGGGCGGAACTGCGGATGTCCAAAATGGAGGGGCTGGTGGAAAAATCGAAATACAACGGCGCTCCGGCGATTTGGCTGGCCACGTTGGTGATGTTGGGCCAACTTTTCCGGGACAAAAAGCCCTCCCGCACGCTCCGCAAATTGATGCGCGCCTGGCTGGAGAGGAGGCGGAGCCCGATTTCCTGCTCGCTCATTTCCAGGGAGAAGAACACCACCGGCCGTTTTTCTTTCAACGCCACGTGCTCGGCGATGTTCAGGCAGAAAGCCGTTTTGCCCATGGAGGGCCGGCCCGCGATGATGACCAGGTTGGCCGCCTGAAGGCCCGAGGTCATCTTGTCCAGCTCCGCAAACCCCGTGGCCACGCCGGTCACCAGCTTGCTGGACTCCGCCATTTTCTCCAGGGTGGAAATGGCGCCCTGCATCAGAACGCTGGCCGCCGTCATGCCCTTGGTGGACCGGGCCTGGGCCAGCTCGAAAAACATCTGCTGGGCTTCGTCCAACAACTTCTGGGCCTCGTCGCCGGACTCGAAGCAATTGCCCGACACCTTTTTGGCGATGTCGATCATGCTGCGGAGAATCGACTTTTCCCGAACGATGCGGGCGTAGTGCTCGACGTTGAGGGCGGAGGGAACGAGGTTCGTCAGCTGGATCAGGGTCGCCCGGCTGACCGACTCGTTCAGTTTGTTGTTGTGCTGGAGGTAGTCGCCGACAGTGATAATGTCGGCGGCCACGTTTTGATCGTGGAGGGTTCGAATGGCTTCGAAAACGATCTGATGGGTGGGGGAATAGAAATCCCCCTCCCGGAGCATGTCGAAGGCCTTAAGAGCGGCCTCTTTTTCAATCAACATGCTCCCCAGGACGGCCATTTCGGCCTCCGTGTTTTGGGGAGGGACTTTGCCCAAACCCAGGACTTCCCGAATGGATTCCGGCATGGGACCTCCGGGCGCCCCGGCGGACTTACGCCTGGGGCTGGACCTGGATCTTGAAGGTCGCGCGAACCTGCGGGTGCAGGCGCACGGCGCCCTGAAATTCGCCCGTGGTGCGGATCTGGTCTTTGAGCTCGATCCAACGGCGGTCCAAGGTCACGCCCTTTTCGGCGAAGGCCCGGGCCACGTCGCCCGTGGTGATGGAGCCGTAGAGCTTCCCGTCTTGGCCGGCGCGGGAGCTCAGGGTCAGGACCACGTCCTGGATCTGCTTGGCCCGTTCCTGGGACGCAGTCAGCTTCGACTCGCGATCGGCTTCCACTTTTTCCTTCTGGGTTTCCCAGTATTCCCGGGCCCGGGGGGTGGAAGGCACCGCGAGCTTCCGCGGAATCAGGTAGTTCCGGGCGTAGCCGGGAGCGACGTCTTTCGCGTCGCCGGCGATGCCCAGGTTGGGAATGTCTTTTTGGAGAATGACTTTCGTTTTCATGTTATTCCCCCGTGTAGGGCAGGAGCGCCAGGGTCTGGGCGCGCTTGATGGCCTGCGTCAATTGACGCTGATGGCCGGCGCAGTTGCCCGTGGTGCGTCCCGAAAGGATTTTGCCCCGGGCGGTCAAAAAGCCCCGGAGAATGGGAATGGCTTTGTAGTCGACTTCGGAGATCTTCTCCGCACAGAAGCGGCACACCTTGCGGCGCGGGGGCGGACGGCGGCCGCGGCCGCCGGGACCGGTGGGACGGCCGCCGGGACCCGAGCGGGGACCGCCGGGGCCGGAACGGGGGCCGCCGAAAGAGGGACGTCCACCGGGACGCGCGCCCATGGGGGCGCCCAGGGGTTTGGGACCGGTCGAAACCGGGGCTTTATCGCCCGCGCCGGCCGTGGGGGCCGCGGGGGTCGTGGGGGGCAGGGATTCGGTCATTTTCGTTCTCCTAAAGGGTTCTTAAAAGGGCACTTCTTCAGCGCCCGCGGCGGCCGGTGCTTCGGCGCCGCTCTCCGCGTCGGGGGCCGACGGTTCTTCGTCGGTGGTCGGGGCCCCTTCGGCTTTCTCCAAAAACTGCACGCGCAAGGCGTCCACTTCGAGTCCGGAGCGCTTCTGGCCGTCCTTGGTTTCCCAGGACTTGCTCTTGAGGCGTCCTTCCACGAACACGGGGCTGCCCTTCTTAAGTTTTTCCCCGCAACGTTGGCCGGCTTCGCGCCAGACGACGACGGGAACGAAGGACGTGTCGTCCTTCCATTCTCCCGCCTTGTCTTTGTAGCGGCGGTTGACGGCCAGGTCGAAACGGCAGACGGGGGCGCCCGAGGTGGTGAAGCGGAGCTCGGGGTCCCGGGTCAGACGGCCGACCAGGGTGACGTTATTGAGCTGGAGCAGCCGGAGCGGGTTGGCCATGGGATTCCTCCGTGGGCGTGGGCGCGGCCGCGGCCGGGACGGCGGGCGCGGCGGTCATCGCCGGGGCGCCGTGGGGACGGGGGCCGTGGGAGCTGTGGCCGCCGAAACCGTGGGAGCCCGGGGCCACCGGCGGCAACGACATGGTCGGCGAAGCCGGTTTGCCCTTCAGCGCTTTGCAAATCACTTGACGGATGACTTCTTCCGACACGCGGAAGAACTGGTTGAGCTCGGCGATAAAGGCCGAGGGCGCCTTGAATTGGAGAAAGGTGTAGAACCCTTCCCGGTGGCGGCGGATCGGGTAGGACAGACGGCGGCGGCCCCATTTATCCACGAGGACCACTTCCCCGCCTTTGGCGGTGATCATGTTTTTGATTTTTTCGACATACTCGTCCGTTTTTTGGGGCGAGAGATCGGCGGGCACAACGAACACGGTTTCGTACAGTAGCAATTCAGCCTCCTTTGTGGGCTCTCCCTTGCCCCGCGAGCGCGGGGACCGCAGGCGACCGCGATGCGGTCAAATTCCCTGCAGGAGTCGGGCTCCGGGCTCAACGACCGACCGGAACCAAAGTGTGGTTATTTTACACTATTTGGCCGTTGGAAGGCAAGGGACGCGGGGCGCCGGGCTTCAAAAGGCCTACCAGGCGCTCCAGGTGCGGCCTTGTTGGTCTTGGTGGGAACAATCGATTAAAATCCGCCCGGCCGTCCCGGTGATGTCGTACAACCAGCCGCCGGTGTCGTTGATGGTGCCCGTGTAGTCTCCCACGGTCTCGGAGCGCGGATGGTCCCCGGGCGGAGGGATGAGAACGGCCGGAATTTTATCGATGTAGCGGCCCAAAACAGCGGCGGCAAACCCTCCGGCCGACGGGAAAAATTGGTTGTCCGCGTAATACAGGCTTAGGGAGGAGCGGACGGAGCCGAGACCGTATTTCGTCTGGGCCTCCCGGGATTTGTTGATCAAACCGGCGAACTTCGGAACCGCGATCGCGGCCAGAATGGCCAAGACGGCCACAACAATCATCAATTCGATGAGAGTGAATCCGGCGGGAGACGAACGGCGTGTCATGACCGCAAAAGAATAACCGCTTTGGATACAAAAATCAATGGGGATTTCGGGGCGTCAAGCGGCGTGGGCGTCGTGGTCGGATTCGAGCACCCGCCGGTAGCTGTTCAGGGTTCGTCGGGGAACCGGGAAACCCAGGCGCGCCTGAAGCCGCTCCTGAAGCTCCTGGTCGGTGCGATGGTCGAATTGCTGGTCTTCCGCCTCCAGGCTTCCGAGGGCTTCCACGCACAGGGATTTGCGGGAACAAAACATTTCCTCCAGCAAGACTTCCTCCCCCCAGGGAAGCACCAGGCTCCGGCCCTGGATGGCTCGATTGATGGTGGAGGGGGCCACGGCCAATTTTTTGGCCAACTGCCGCTGGGTGATGGGGATTTTCTTCAGGGCGTCGCGGTGCGCCAGGAAATGCCGCTGGGTGTGGCAGACGAAATCCAAAATCCGATACAGCGTGTTCTGCCGCCAATTGATCAATTCCAGCCGCCGCACGAAGGCCTTCAGATGGCGCCGTTCCTGGGGAGTCAGTCGCGAGGTCCGTAAAAGAGTCTGCAACCGCTCGTATTGAATGTCGTACCGCCCCCGAGCCAAAACAGGCGAACGGAACTCGAAAACCGGCTCCTCCTTTTCATCCACCCCCAATTGGGCGACCCGAACGATGCGTTGGCCCAGGGGCTGAGACCGAGCGGAGGGGTCGAAAAATTCGGCCTGGACGGAATAAGCCAGGAGGAAATCCCGCACTTTCTGGGCCTCCGCCGGAGCCAGTCCCACCGTCCGGGCCACGGCGTCCAAAGGAGCGTCCGATTCCGCCCGGAGGAAATGCTTTTCAAAATTCTCCTGACCCATCCGCTGAATCAGGGCCAGCACGTCCCGCCGATCGCCCAAAAGCTGGACGGCCTCGGCCGGAGCGCCGGCGGGGAGTGCGTCTTCCTTCGCCTCGTAAAAAGACGGCGACAGCCGCGTGCGGGGATGGGGTTGAAATCGAACGATTTTCCAGGCGATTTCCTGGGGGTAGACCAGCCGGGAGAACAGGGGGTCGTTCTCCACCTGGCGAATGAGGTCCGCGATTTCGGGCTCCGCCAAGGTCAAGAGCTGAATGGTTTGAAGGCGCGCCAGAAGCGTGGCCCGAAGGCGGACGTCGGTCCGCTGGGCGTTCAACAGGCGCGGGGGATCGGCTTTCCGGTTCAAAATGGTCCTCCCGTTGCTACGGAAGTAAGTGTAAGGGGCGAACAAGCCGCTTTCAAGACCTATTTTGCCGAAACAAACCCGTTTTTATTTAACCTTGACAGAAATGGGCATTTCTGTTACATAAGAATGTGAAACAACTTGCCAACCCCCTGTGGAGGTTTACGATGTACCGCCTTTGGCGCCGATGGCGGAAGGAATTCGGCCGCCGCCTGACCATCATGGTGGTCCCCCACGGGATCGCCCGACCGCGACAAATCTCCTTTTCCGTTCCGTTCATGGTGTTTTTATTCACCCTTTGGACAGGATTGACGAGCTGGGCCGGCTTTTTGGCTTCCCAGCAATTCGATTATTGGCGGGCCAAGGCCAACGCCCATTTCCTCCGTCTCAAAGTCGACTATTTCAGCGGCCAATTGACCCAGTCCCGGGCCATGCTGGACGAGGTGAAACAGCTGGAAGGGGAGCTCCGCACCTTGATTGGCCTCGGCAGCCGGGACGCCATCATTCAAGCCGAAAACAGCCCCCAACCCCTGGAAGGCGCCTCGAACCAAGGAACGGGGGGCCCGAGCCTCGCCGACGCCCAGGCCCTCCAGAGCCTTTTGGAAGGCAAAACCCGGGACATGAGCTTTGAGGAAATCTCCAAGGAAATCCAGGACTTGCGGGCCGAGGCCGAAGTGCGCTTGGCCAGCGTTCAATCCCTGAGCCAGCGCATCACCGAGGAACGGGCTCTTTTCCGGTCGACCCCCAACATTTGGCCCACCAACGGCTACTTGACGTCGCACTTCGGTCCCCGACTTTCCCCCACCCACGGCTTTGAAGAAAACCACAAGGGCATGGACATCGCGGGCCCGGCCGGTTCGCCCGTCCGCGTCACGGCCGACGGCGTGGTGAAGCTGGCCCGCTGGGCCGGCGGTTACGGGAAAGTCGTGGTCATCGACCACGGTTTCGGCTATTCCACCCGCTACGGGCACAACCGACAACTCCTGGTCCAAGCCGGCGAGCGGGTCCGCCGAGGACAGATCGTTGCTTTGATGGGCGAAACGGGCAACGCCACCGGACCCCATTGCCATTACGAAGTTTGGTATAATGGCCGGGCCGTGAATCCCGGAAAATTCCTCAAACGACCGAGCTCCTGATGTTCGGCAAAAAAGACATCGACCCCGCCAAGATGGAGACCGTCATTGGTCCGGACACCCGATTTCAGGGCAACGTCCGCTCCAAAGGCTACGTGCGCGTGGACGGGGAAGTGGATGGCAGCGTGTCGGCGGAGGGCGTGATCATCGGCGAAAAAGCCGTCGTCACCGGCGACATCACCGCCAAAATGGTTTTTGTGGGCGGCAAAGTGACGGGCAACGTGACCGCCGCCGCCGCCCTCGAGCTTCAGCCCAAAGGCCAGATCCGCGGCGACATCCGCACCGCCCAGTTGTCCATCGCCGACGGGGCCGTTTTCGAAGGGCAATGCGTCATGGCCGCCGACAAAGTCGGGGCCGTCGACATCGACCGGCTCCTCGAAAAAGCCTCCGCCTCCTAACGCCCCTCCCGTGAAGTGGTTCCATAAAAGACAAAAACAAATCTATTTATTGATCGCCGGGGTGCTCATTCTGGGCTCCTTCGCGGGCTTCGGTGGCTATTTTCTCACCGGTTCCCCCCTGGACGCGGCGGTCGTCGTGGGCCAGCGCAAAATCCCCTATAAACGCTTCCAAGCCATTTACGAGCGGGCCTTGGAACAACAGCGAGCCCAGGGCGGTTCGCCCACGGACCAGCAACGGGATATGCTGAAGCGGGAAATGGTGCAGGCGCTGGTTCAGGAATCGATTTTCTTGGATGAGGCGGACCGTTACGGGGTGGTGGTCACCGACCAGGAATTGGCCCAGATGATTCAATCCGTACCGGAATTTCAAACCCAGGGGCGCTTCGACCCGTCGCGCTACCAGCAGGTGTTGGCCCAAATGCGTCTGTCGATTCCCGACTTCGAGGACGAGCAGCGCCGCCAGGTGCGGATTCAGAAAACCCAATTTCTGATGGCTTCGGGCGTCAAGATCACGCCCCGGGAGTTCGACCGGGCGATTCGCCAAGCCCTGGCCGAGGCCAAACCCGAAGACCGCAAAAAGATTTTGGAGAACCCGGACGCCCTCCGCCAACAATGGCGCGGCCGGCAAATTCAGGCCTCCCTTCAGGAGTGGTACAACGCGGTCAGCCCCCAAATGAAAGTCCGCGTTCAAATCGACAAACTCGAAGGAAAATCCCCCGTCGGATAATTACCGCTTTGCGGGCCGGCGGCCCGCCGCGCGCGCTTTCCCCAGCAGCTCCCGCACCCCCGCCATCGGCAGTCCCACCACGTTATCGAAGGGCCCCCGGTGTTTCTCCACAAAGGGATTCCCCCGGGCCTGGGCCGCGTAGGCCCCCGCTTTGTCCAAATGGCGGTGGGAGTGTCGGGCGATGGCGGCCCGGTCGAGCCGCCGCACTTTAACCTCCGTCCGCCACACCCCCTGCCAGGCGCGCCGTCCCGGCCGCGCCACCAGCGCCAATCCGGTGTAGACACGATGCCAGCGTCCCGAGAGCGCCTCCAACATCCGGCGCGCGTGGCCGGGGGAGGCCGGCTTTCCGAATATTTTTCCCCGAAACACCACCACCGTGTCGGCCCCCAAAACCAAGCCTTCGGGAATTTCCCGGGCCACCGCCCGGGCCTTCAACAGAGCCAGCCGCCGGACGTAACGGTCCGCCCGTTCCCCGCGCCGCCGCGGAGGCTCCACCGCTCCGCTGGGGCGCACCCGAATTTTCCAGGGACCCGCCGACAAAAGTCGGCGGCGCCGGGGCGACGCGGACGCTAAAACGAGCGGAACGCGGCCGGGAAGCGTCGGGGAGCGGGGGGCCCTGCGGCGGGAACCGCGGGGGTTAACGGGCACGGGAACGGGGCGGGGACGCGGTGGAAGTTCGAAGCCAATCCAGATAATCCGAATTTCCCCCGACCACCGGCAGGGCCAGGATTTCGGGCACGTCGTCGGGGTGAAGGGTTTTAATTCGCCGGACCAGATCCGTTAGGCGGGGCCGACGGGTTTTGATTAAAAGCAAATGTTCCGACGTCCGTTCCACTTTTCCCTTCCAACGGTAAACGGAAACGGCCCCGGGAACATCGGTTACGCAGGCCGCCAGCCGTTCTTCGACCAGCGCCTCGGCCAGGCGGCGGGCGGTGCGGGCGTTCGGCGCCGACACCAAGAGGACAACCGTTTTCACTTCGGGCGGTTGAGCGCGTTCTTGAGGCGGCCCGATTTGTAAAGCCGGGCGAAGGATTCCACGCAGGCGGGATCGAATAATTTGCCGGCGCCGCTCTCGAGTTCCTTCAAGGCGACGTCGGGCGGCAGCACTTTTCGGCCCCCACCGCCGTTGGTCAGGGCGTCAAAAGCATCCACCACGGCCAGTACCCGGGATCCGTAGGGTATCTCCCCCGCGGACAATCGGTCCGGATCGCCCAAGCCGTCCCACCGTTCGGTCACGTGCTTCACCAGGCGCGCCGCCTCGGACAGGGCCGGAACGGGGTTGAGGACCGCCGCGCTCACCCGGGATACTTTGGACAGGGCGTCCCGTTCCGCCGCCGTGAGATCGGCTTTTTTCGTGATCAGCTCCGCCGGCAAAGTGGCCAAGCCGATGTTAAAAAGCAAGGCCGCCCATTCCAGTTCCCGCAATTCCTGTTCCCGAAAACCCAAGGTTTCGGCGAGAACGTGGGAAAGGGCGCGGATCCGCTCGTGTCGGCCTTGGTCCAGGGCCGTCCGGGTTTCGATCAAATCGGCGACCAGTCCCAGCACGGACCGGTGGGCGTCCAACAAATCCCGATGCAGGAGGGTTTTTTCCAGAGCGGCGGACCCCATGAGAGCCAAACCGCCCAGGCCGACCACGTCCTCCTCCAAAAACGAACCGCTGTTCCTTTTATTTATCAATTCAATGACGCCCAACAGTCGGCCTTGAGCGGCCAAAGGGGCGACCAAGAGCGTTCGGGTCAGAATTCCCGGGGCCTCGTCAATGGTTTTCGAAAAACGGTCTTCCTTGGTGACGTCCGTGACGCGAAGAATTTCCAAACTTTCGGCCACGGCGCCGGCGATCCCTTCGCCCTTCTTGAAAGCCAGGGAAACGCCTTTGCCGGCCGCCACCGCGGTGGAGGCGGCCAGGGCCAACCGCTCCGTCCGAGCGTCCCACAAGAACACCTGCACCGCCTGGGCGTTCACCAGACGGGCCGCCAACTCCATGAAATTCTTCAGCACCCGGTCCGCCGACAAGGTGAAGGCGAAGGGCTCGACGGATTTGAGGAGCCGGGTCATTTGCTGCGGCGGCGTGGCCGCCTCGGCCATGGCTTTCAGGCGTTCGTTCTCGTCGCCCAGGTCCTTCACGCGGCGCGTGTTTTGATCCTGCACCTGGAGGGCCGCGTCCAGCAGTTTGCGGGTTTCGTCCAGTTGGGCCTGGGCGTCCCGGACCGCCCGCCGGGCTTCTTGAAGTTCGGCCGCCGCGGCCGGATTGGGCTTGGGCGCCTCGGGTTCGACCGCCTTCGGCGCCGGGGCGGGAACGCTTTTCGCCACCGCCGCCCGTTGACGGTGAAGATCAATCACCAGGGCCGTCAAGTGGGCCAACGACACGGCCAATTCCAAATCGCTGGAGGCGAACACGCCTTTGGGAGTTTTGTTGAAGAGTTCCAGGACGCCGAGGGGTGTTTCGTCCAATTGGAGGGGCACGGCCAGGAGATTTCGTATTTCGTAGCGGGCCGCGTCGGCCACGTCTTTGCGGAACACGGCGCTCTTGGTCACGTCGGGAACCGTCACCGGTTCCCGGTTTTGAAACACCTGCCCCACAACGCCCTCGTTCAACTTGACGGGCGAGGCTTTCAAGGCTTTTTCGCGATCGGCCGATTCCGCGGGAGAGAGAGAAACCCAGCGGGCCGCGGCGAAATCAAACTGTCCGGTGGCGGGGTTCGCCAGGAAAACGGTGCCCGCGTCGGCCCCGACCAACTCCATGACGCTCTCCAAAATCTCCGAAAGCACCGATTCGAGTTTGGCCGAGGACCGGGCAAAAAGGGCGATGTGCTCCAAGGCCGCGGCCCGGCGTTCGAGGGCTTTGACGGTGTCGAAATAAACGTCCCGAGCGCCCTTAGCCACGGGGCGCCTCGGGACATCGGACGCGGAGCGGGCAGTCGCCGCAACGGGGAACGGCCCGGCAGTGGGCCTTGGCGTGGGCCACAAAGAGGGCGTGGGCCTCGCGGCAGAACGGAACGCGCCGGGGGAGTTGGCGGTAAAAATAGGCTTGGATCATGTCGGTGTTATTGTAGCGAAAAAGTCGAAGGCGGTGTGCCACACGGCGGGTGTAGGCGTCCACCACAAAAACCGGATGGCGCCCGGCGTAAAGCAAAATGGAATCGGCGGTTTCCGGGCCGAACCCGTTCAAGGCCAAGAGCGCGGATCGGGCCTCGGGCATTGGACGCGCCAACAAACGGTCGAGGCGGCCGCTCCAACGGTCCCGCAGATGGGCGGCCAGCCCGCGCAGGGCCTTCGTTTTTTGACGGAAAAAGCCCGAGGGGCGAATCCATTCCTCAAGCCGGACGGGACGAACCGCGAGCCATCGTTCGGGCCGGAGCGCCCGGGCCCGCCGGAGGGCGTCGAGGGCTTTCTCCACGTTGGTCCAGGCGGTGTTTTGGGTGAGGACCGCGCCGACGGCGACTTCGTATTGCTGAGTCGGCGTCAGGGGTTTTTGGGTCCAGCGGGGATCGTAGCGCGCGGGCCGGCCCGGGGCCGGCGCCACCGGCCACCAGCCCTGGGGGCCGTAACGCGCGAGCAAACGGCCGATCGCCCAGGCGGGCGTGGCGGGAATTATTTTTTTCGGGCGGGGCGTCGTCGGGGGGACCGGGCGTAACGTTCGGCCAAAGCGACGTACCGGCGGGCGTTTTCGCGAATTTCCCGGGCCTCGCCGTCGGTGAGCTTGCGGACCGTGCGCGCGGGGGATCCGAGGGCCAAGCGGCCCGCGTCCACGTGGGCCCCCGGCGGGACCAGGGCCCCGGCGCCCACCAGGGCGCCTTTTTGAACGACGGCCCGGCCCAGGACGATCGCGCCCATGCCGATCAACGCGTCGTCTTCGACGGTGCAGGAGTGCAGGATCGCCCCGTGGCCGACGGTGATGCCGTTTCCCAAAACGGTCGGGACGCCGTGGTCGGTGTGAATCACCGCGTTGTCTTGGACGTTCGTGCTTTCGCCCAGGACGATGGGCTCGATGTCGCCCCGGAGCACAGCGCCCGGCCAAACGGAGGCGTGGGGACCGATGCGCACCCGGCCGATCACGGTGGCCGCCGGATCCACGTAGGCGGTGGGGTGAACGACGGGCGTGTCGAGACCCAGGGCGCGGATCACCGGGCCCGTCCGCCGCCCAGACAGTGAAGCAAGACGGCTTTTTGCACGTGCAACCGGTTCTCCGCCTGGTCGAAGACCACGGACCGGGGTCCTTCCAAAACGGCGGCCGTGATTTCCTCGCCGCGATGCGCGGGCAGGCAATGCATCACCACGGCTCGCGGAGCGGCCAGGGAAAGCAGTTGATCGTTGATTTGATAGGGGCGGAAGACCGTACGCCTTTTTTCGGCCTCGGTTTCCTGCCCCATGGAGGTCCACACGTCGGTGTAGACCACGTCGGCGCCGCGAACCGCGGCGGCGGGATCCCGGGTCAGGTCCACCGACCCGCCGGAGGCGCGGGACAATTCGGCCGCCTTTTGCTGCACCGCGGCGTCGGGGGCGTAACCGGCGGGCGTCGCCGCGACAAATTGGAGGCCCAGAACGCCGGCCGCGAGCATCCAGGAATGGGTCATGTTGTTGCCGTCGCCCACGTAGGCGAACCGGAGTCGACGCAGATCGCCGGTCTTTTTGAGCCGGAAGGCTTCCAGGGCCGTTTGAAGGTCCGCCAGCACCTGGCAGGGGTGCTCTTTGTCGGTCAGGCCGTTGATGACCGGGATGTCGGCGTGGCGCGCCAATTCTTCCACGTCGACGTGGCGGTTGGCCCGCATCAGGAGACCGGACAGATAGCGGGACAGGGTGCGGGCCGTGTCGGCCATGGTTTCCCCCCGGCCGATTTGCAAATTGCGCGCGTCCAGCGTCAGGGCGTGGCCGCCCAATTCCACCATGGCGACCGCGAAAGACACGGAGGTGCGCGTCGACGGTTTCTCAAAAATCATGCCCAGGGTTTTCCCGGCGAGTCGCCGGTCGGGGCGACGCCGGGCCTTGAGGCGTCGGGCCTCGGTCAACAGCCCGTCGATGTCCCGGGCGGAAAGTTCGGCCATGGAAAGTAAATCGTGTTTGAGGTTGGTCATGGAAAAATCCTTCTTGAGATCGTCAGCGGCCCCAGTCGGGGGAAAAGGAACGGCCCGGAATGTTGCTCAATCGCCGGGGGTTGGACCCGTCGGCGTTCATCACCCAGAGCTCGGGCCGTCCACGGCGGGAACTGGTGAACACCAGGTGCCGGCCGTTGGGCGACCAGGCCGCGTTTTCGTTGTTGCCTTCCCCGAACGTCAGCCGGGTGGAACGCCCGGTGGCGACCTCCAGGGTGTAAATGTCGTAGTTGCCTTTCAGGCTCATGGTGAAGGCCAGCAGGTGGCCCAGGGGCGACCACCCGGGGGAATCGCACTGCCCCTCGGTGGTCAGGCGCTGGAGGTTCGCGCCGCTGGTGTCCATGGCGTAAATCTGGGGCGGCCCCGGGCGGTCCGAGGTGAAAGCCAGGCGCAGCCCGTCGGGGGAGAGCGTGGGCGCCGTGTCCGCGGCGGAGGAGTTCGTGAGGGTCTTGATCACCCGGCCCTCCAAGTCCACTTGGTGCAAATTGGGCTCCCGGCCCAGGGACAGGGTGGCGATCAGGGATTTCCCGTCCGGGGTCCAGGCGGCCGCGCTGTTCAGCCCGTCGTAGCGGCACACCACGCGGCGGTCCTTGCCGTTGGACCGCATGACGTGGATTTCGGGCCCGCCGTTTTTGTAGGAGGTGAAAACGATCCATTCGCCGTCCGGCGAAAATTTGGGGAACAGGGCGATGGAGCGGTCGTTGGTCAGGCGTTCAAAATGGGAACCGTCGTAATCGACCGCGCAGATTTCCTTCTTGCCGGTGGCGTCGTTGGCGAAAACGATGCGGGTGGAAGCGACGCCGGCTTGGCCGGTGAAATATTTGATGATTTCGTCCGCCCACCGGTGGGCGGTGCGACGGCCGTCCTCGTCCTGGGGCAGGGATTTGGCCAGAAGCGTTTTTCCGGTGCCGACGTCCCGAAGCGTTCCTTCGAAGGTCGGGCGACCGAAGCCGCCGCCCGTGAGCCGGCCGCCCGCCACGACCTCGGCGCCCAGGCGCGACCAACCTTCCAAATTCACGGTCGACCCTTCGCCGACGGGGCCGCCTTCAATTAAAGTGAAAAGTCCGGTGAATTCCAGGTCCCGTTTCAGGGTGTCGGAAAAATCCTTGCCCGCGGCCGGGGAGCCCGGCTCGGCGGTGACGTCCATGAGTCCCAAGTCCGTTTTTTCGCCCCGGCTGGAAAGTTCCAGGTAGAGGGAGTCGGCGGCTCGACCGCCGACGGGCAACGCGAAAAGGAACAGGAGGGCCCAACGCTTCATGGGGAGAGAAACGCCTTAGGGCGCCTTGGGGGCCGCGGCGGGGGCCGCCTTGGGCGCGGGCTTGGGTTTCGCCGCGGGCTTGGGCTTGGCCGGGGTTTTCTTGGGTTCTTCGCTGCGCAGAGCGGCCAATCGTTGACGCGCCGTTTGGGATTCCTTGCGGTGGGGGTACGTCTTCGTCACCGATTCATACACGTCGATGGCGTCGGCCGTCTGACCCTGGGTTTCCAAAACCTGGCCTTTGCGGACCAGGGCCGCGGCCACGTAGGGGCTCTTGGCGTGGTCCGCCAGCACCGCGTCGTAGGCCGCCAGAGCGTCCGGAAGATCGTTTTGGGCGAGGTGGATTTCGCCGATCATGTACTGGGCCAAAGGCGCGCGCTCGGTGTCCCCGTATTGGTCCAAGTAGGTTTGGAAGGTGGTGAGCGCCTGGTCGTAGCGGCGATGGTCGTAGTCGCTCTGGGCGGCGGTGAAGAGACGCGAGGGCGACGGGGCGGGAAGGGATTTGACGCCTTGCAGGGTTTTCACCACCGTGTCCAGGCGGTTGGTGATGTTTTTGTCCAGATCGTCCAAGCGATTGGCCAGGGAGGCCATGCGGTCGTCGCTTTCCTCCAGATGGGCCGAGACCACGTCCAGGTTGCGGTTCAAGTCGCCCATTTTGGCGAGCACATCGGCCTGGTTGCCCTGAAGGGCATCCTGGTTTTCCTTCAACGCGGTCTGGAATTCCCCCTGGGCGCTTTGCTGGGCGTTCAAGGCGGACTGAAGTCGAATGATGTCGGCCCGCAGATCCTCCATTTCCTGCCGGGTGGCCAAGCAGCCCCCCAACGGCAGAAAAGCGAAAAGAAGCGCCGCAAAACGACCGTGATGCGTCGTCATTTCGGCAGGGGAATCTGGACGGCGGCGGGGGCCCGGAGGGTCGTTTCGCCCCGGCGGTTTTGGCGCCAGCAATCTTCGTCCGACTGGGTGCAGACGGGCCGTTCTTCGCCGTAGGAGATGCCGCTCAAGAGGGCCCGGGGAATGCCCAGGGAGGCGTAATAATTCTGCAGGGCGTTGGCCCGGCTTTGGCCGAGGGCCAGATTGTATTCCAAGGTTCCCCGCTCGTCGCAATGGCCTTCGACGCGGATTTTAACCCCGGGGGACGCTTTAAGGACCGTCTTCAAAACGGCGGCGTTCTTTTTGAGAGACGCCCGGGCGTTATCGGACAACTCGGCCCGCATGCCTTCAAAATAGACGGCGTCCAGGAAACCGGGAGCGGCGGCCCAATCGGTTCCCACCGAAAGGGTCGGAACGGCCGGGGCGGCGGCCTCGGGGGCGACGGGAACGGCCGCTTCGGGGGCCGGCGTTTCCGGTTCGGGGCCCTTGGCCTTGGGGCATCCGGTCAGAAGGATTCCGGCCGCCAGCCAAGGCGACAACCGGAAAAGAGAAAAAGCGGAATTTCGCATATAAAGGACTCCTTATTTCGTGAATGGCAAAATTGTGGGGGCAAGGTTAGTTAATCATATTCCCGCGCCGTCTGGCAAGCGCGTTGCGGCCGGGTTCAAAATCTGCTATTCTTTACGTCTCAAACCATGTTCTCCCCGGTGGACCTTTTTTCGTTGTCGACCGCCCACGAGCGTGTTCAGGAACGCCTCCGAAGCGCCGCCCGCCGTGCCGGCCGGCGCCCGGAGGACATCGACCTTGTGGCCGTGACCAAGAATCAACCCCCCGAAAGGGCCGCCGAGGCCGTCCGGTTGGGCTACCGGCAATTGGGCGAGAGCCGGGTCCAGGAAGCGGCCGGCAAACGAACCGCCCTGGCGGATTTGGGCGGGCCCGAAGTCCGGTGGCACCTGATCGGCCATTTGCAGTCCAACAAAACCCGCCGGGCGGTGGAACTTTTTGATTGCGTGCAATCGGTGGACAGCCTGAAACTCGCGCGGCTTTTGAATCAGGAAGGCGAACGCCGGGCTCAACCCGTGTCCTGCCTGGTGGAAGTCAAGATCTCGGACGAACCCGCCAAACAGGGTCTTCCCCCCGGGGAGATCGACCGGTTTCTGGAAGAGGCCGCGCGACTGTCCTTTTTGCGCATTGAGGGCTTGATGGGCGTGGCGCCCCTGGGCGAAACCCCCGAATCCGCCCGCCCATCCTTTCGAAGATTGAACGCGCTGTTTGAGCGGCTCCAAAGTCATTTCCTCGGAGGGCGACCCATTCTTTCCATGGGCATGTCCCAGGATTTTGAGGTGGCCATTGAAGAAGGCAGCACGATGATCCGCGTGGGCACGGCGCTCTTCGGCCCCCGGCCCGAGTGAGCGCCCGCGGCCCGCGCCTCGCCGTGATGGGCGGGGGCAACATGGGCGGGGCCCTCGTGGGCGGTCTTTTGGCCGCCCGAAGCCGCCGCGCCGCCGACATCGTCGTGGTTGAAATCGACGCCGCTCGCCGCCGGGAATTGAAGAAGAAGTGGGGCGTGGGAACCACCGAAGATCCGCGGGCCGCCGTTCAAGGGGCCGACGCCGTGGTTTTGGCGGTCAAGCCCCAGCAAATGAACGATCTTTTGGGCGCCTTGGCCGGCGCCGTCCGGCCGTCCCAGGTGGTGGTTTCGGTGGCGGCCGGCGTGACCACCGCGGCCATCGAAAACGCCCTCGGCGCGGTGCCCGTGGTGCGGGCCATGCCCAACACCCCGGCCTTGATTCGGGCGGGCGCCATGGTCTATTGCCTGGGCCGGTCCGCCCGGGCCGCCCACGAAACCCGGGCGCGAAAAATTTTGTCGGCCGTCGGTCCCCTTTGGAAGGTGGACGAGAAAGACATGGACGCGGTGACGGCCCTGTCGGGCTCCGGCCCCGCCTACGTTTTTTATCTGGCCGAAGCGATGGCCGCCGCCGGCGCGGCCCTGGGCCTGGCGGCCCCGCTGGCCGAGGCCCTGGCCCGGCAGACGGTGTACGGGGCGGGACGCCTCCTGGCGGAATCGTCGGAGGCCCCGGGCGAACTGCGCCGGAAAGTCACGAGCCCCGGCGGCACCACCCAGGCCGCCCTGGAGGTGCTCGAGGCGGCGGGCGTCAAACCCATTTTCGAGAAGGCCCTGGACGCGGCCCGACGGCGATCGAGCGAATTGTCGTCGTCGGCCCGCGGACCCCAGGCCCCAAAGGAGAGCAACCCATGATCATTCGTGTCCGAGTGATACCCAACGCGGTACGCAGCGAAGTGGTCGGGCGCATCGGTTCCACCGTCCGCGTCAAAGTGGCCGCCCCGGCCATCGACGGCAAAGCCAACAACGAGCTGACCACCTTCCTCGCCGAGTTCTTCGAGGTCAAAAACCGCGGGGTCAAGATCGTTCGCGGCCAAAACGGCAAAGAAAAAACCGTGGAGATTTCCGGCCGGGCGGAAGAAGAGCTCGAAGAAGTGATGGAGACCATTCCCTAAGCCGCGGGCCTTCCTCGTCCCCGCCGTGCGCGGGGGCGGGGCCGCGCCGTTTCATGCCCCTGTCCCCCTACCGCTGGTCCGGCCGGCGCCTGTGGATCCTGGAACAACGGGATCTGCCCGGCCGTCGGCGTTTCTTCGCCTGCCGCACCGCCGCGGACGTGGCCCGCGCCATCCGCGACATGTCCGTCCGGGGCGCTCCCGCCATCGGCAACGCCGCCGCCTTCGGCCTGGCCTTGGCCGCCCGGGAGCGCGTCTTCCGCCGCCCCGGCGACTTGGTCCGCCATCTTGAAAAGGCGCGCGCCCTTCTGGCCGCCACGCGCCCCACCGCTGTTAATTTATTCTGGGCCCTGGAACGCATGGCCCGCTTGTGGCGAACCGCCCCGGACGCCCGGCTCCCCGCGCGCCTCGAACGGGAGGCCCGGGCCATCCACGCGGAAGATTTGGCCGGCTGCCGGCGCATCGGCGCCGCGGGCGCCGGGCTCCTGCCCCGGGGCGCCGTCGTCCTCACCCACTGCAACGCCGGCGCGCTGGCCACCGCGGGCCACGGCACGGCGCTGGGCGTGATCCGGTCCGCCCACGCCGCCGGCAAAATAAAAAAAGTTTACGTCGATGAAACACGGCCCTACCTCCAAGGGGCGCGCCTCACGGCCTGGGAGCTCGACCGGGAAGGCATCCCCTACGAAATTTTGACCGACAACATGGCGGGCCACATCCTGAAAACCGAGCGGGTGGACGCCGTGGTGGTCGGCGCCGACCGCATCGCCGCCAACGGCGACACCGCCAACAAAATCGGCACCTACCCCCTGGCCGTGTTGGCCCGGCATCACGGGGTCCCTTTCTACGTGGCCGCGCCCTTTTCCACCATCGACCCGAACACCGCCACCGGCCGGGACATTCCCATCGAGGAACGGTCCGTGGCCGAAGTCACCTTCTTCCGTGGAATTCCCATCGCCCCCCGGGGCGCGCGGGCCCGCCACCCGGGGTTCGATGTCACCCCGGCGGATCTCGTAACCGCGCTGGTCACCGACCGGGGGGTCCTTCGACCACCCAATCGGGCGGGACTTCGCCGCCTTCAAAAATTCTCGTCATAAATCCGGTACAGCCGGTTTCCGTCTTCATCGACCCGCGCCGGTTGACCGAAAACATATTCCAGCAACCATCGGGTGTCCCGGGCCGCGGCCGCTGAAAACCCCGGCAAACCCGGGTGAAAAATGGCGTATTTAATTTTCCATCGAGTGAAAATCCCCTGGCCATCCCGGCGCAGGCTCTTCAAACGGGAGGCCAACCAGGGACTCTCCCGCAACGAAGAAATAACGCCGGGGTGGGTTAATTCATACACCAAGGGGGTCTCCTCCGTAAAACGGAGAGAGGCTTCCGTGTAGCGGGGAGGACTTCCCAGCACCAAGGGATGGCCGTGCCGGGTCTGGTAGCGCATATAGGTGTACCCGATCACGGGGGTTTCGGGGGTGGCCGGCGAAAGAGCCTGGGGGAGTTCCAGCAAGGCGAAATCCCCCGGATCGGCGCGGAGGGTTTCGTAAACCGAAGGAACCGCGGCGGGGGCCTTCCATCCGCCCAAGGCCCCCAAATCGAACTCCCAAAATCGAAAAACCAAGAGACCCCCCACCACCGCGGCCCCCCACCACCGGGACCGGTTTTTTAGGAGCTCCGCCAAAACCAGCGACGCCAGGACCGACGACGCCAGGAGCGCCAAGGCCCATGTCCGGGACACCGCACGGAATTGCGAAGCGAGGGGAAGCCTTTCGAGAAAAGCGCCCGGGAGGGGAAAGGGAGAGGGGGCGGAGGATCGGATTTTCAAGTGAGCGCCCAGGCTCAGCACACCGGCCCACAAAAATAGGAATCCCCACAACCGAAAGCGGGCGTCTCGTCGAAAGCGGATTCCCGCGGCGCCCATCCCGAGGAGCGCGAGGACTTCCCATCCCAAGAACGCCGTATTTTCCTCGGCCGAATGGGGAACGCCGCCCAGCGGGCGCAAAAATTGAACCCAGGCGCTCGGATGCCAGGAAGGCATGTCGATCACCGACGCCAGGATCATGCTGAGCCGTGTGTCGCCGCCTTTCCACCGCCCGTAATGGGCCACGAGCGGGGCGTAGAGACATCCCTCGGCGAGGCTCACAAGCAGCAGACCGCCGAGAAGAACGATCCACGGCGCGCCGACGGGCCGGCCCCGGAAAAATTCCGGGGCACGCGCCCCTTCAAAAACGGTCAACCCCAGAAGGAACAACACCCCCATCGTGTACGTGGCGTAGGGACCCGTGAGTCCCAGAAGGCCCCACCCCAGCACCACGCCGATCGCTCGTCCCGCCGACGCCCGCTCCCGGAAGCGGAGAACCGCGGCGGCGAACAACGGACCGGCGAAAAGCGACGCGGCCCCTATTTGGCCGAAAGCGTGCTGGGCGATGGTATAATCGCTGAACGCGAAAACAAAAGCGCCGAAAAACGACGCCGCCGGATGGCGGGTCATATGGTAAATCAAGAAATAGGCGGCGGCGCCATTGAGGACGAACAAACCCATCATCACCGCGTTGGTCCCGGCCACGAGGGTTCCACCGCGGCTTAACAGCACCCCGGCGGCCTCGCACAGGGGCGACACCGTCAACACCGGCAGACCGTCGGGGTACATCAACATTCGGGTGAAGAACAAGGGGGACCCGGTGCGAAAGGCGTGGTCCCACCACCAGGAAAGCCAAAGGTAAACGGGGCCCACCATGTCGCCCCCCAGAAGAAACCGGCTCGGCGCGGCGAGGACGTCCCGGTGGAGGAACGCCGTCAACAAAACCAACGCGCCCAGCGCGACGAAATAATGGGCTCCGGCGCGAACCGCCGATACCGTCCGAGCCCCTTCTCGGGCCAAACGCATGACATCTCCTTTGGCCGGACATCGGCCACAACGCTCCAGGAAGCGTTCACGATGAACGGCGGGGTCGAGTTCCTCCACGACGTTTCCGAGCCAATTTAGCATTTCATCCCAAGGAGTCGTCGCCACGATTGTCAAGCTCCCCCTCTATTCCCGTTGGTCCGTTTTCCTGGGGACCACGGTCTTTTTAGCGACCGCGGCGGTGCATTTCCCGGTCCTGGGCCTGGGTTTCCTTAACTGGGACGACAACCACAACCTCCTCCTCAACGAGCCGTTTCTGGCGGGGGGTGTTGGGGCCCTCCGATGGGCGTGGACCACCTATTATTCCGGACTCTACATGCCGCTCACCTGGATGAGCTTCGGCCTGGACAAAGCCCTTTGGGGTCTCGTCCCTTTCGGTTTCCATCTGACCAACTGGGTTCTGCACGCCGTCAACGCGGTCCTTTTTTTCTCTCTGTCCTTGGCTTTGTTCCGACACGACCCGGAATCCGTCCCCCCCTCGCCCCGCGGGGCGGTGGCCGCCGCCTTGGCCGCACTCCTCTTTTCCATCCACCCGCTCCGAGTGGAATCCGTGGCCTGGATCACGGAACGAAAGGATGTGCTGGGCGGATTTTTCTTTTTGCTCTCCCTTCTTCTCTATGTTCACGCGGCCGATCCCCGGGCCGGAAAACGGGCGCGGGGTCTTCGAACCTTGTCGTTGGGGTCTTATCTTTTTTCGCTCCTGAGCAAACCCATTGCCCTGGGCGGGCCCTTGATTTTATTGGCGTTGGACTATTTCCCCCTTCAACGGTGGACGGACCGCCGTTCTCTTCCCGCTCTTGTTCGTGAAAAAATTCCCCACTTCGCCTTGGCCGGGGCCGGAGCCCTTCTGGCCCTGGCGACCGGGGGCCGCCCTTCCGCTGACACCTACGGGTGGGACGCCCGGCTCACGCAATCCTTGGCCTGTCTCCCCTTCTACCTGCTGAAGACTTTCTGGCCAAACTCCTTGGCCCCGGTCCATGAATTCGCCTGGGATATGAACGTGTTTTCCTTTCCGGCGGGCGGGTACGCTTTGGGGGGAATCGCTTTGATGGCGCTGATTTTTTGGGCGCGGGCGCGGGCGCCGGGCTTTTTTGTCGCCGGGATCGTGTATCTGGCTCTTCTCGCCCCCATCGCCGGCCTCTTGCATAGGGGACCCCAATGGGCCGCCGATCGGTATACGTATTTATCCTGCCTGGGCTGGGCCGTATTGGCCGGGGGCCTGGGGGCCCGATGGGTCTTCCGGGCGCCCCGGGCACTCTCCACGATCTTGGTCCTGGCCGCCATCGCCTTGCTCGGAGGCTTGGCCACAACCACTCGGGCGTATATCCCGTGCTGGCGCGATTCGGAAAGCCTTTGGCGACGGGAGCTGGAAATCTATCCCTGGTCTTACCTCGGCAACTACAATCTGGGAACGACCCTCTTGGAACGAGATCGTCCCGCCGACGCCCTGCCATTTCTGACCGCTTCCATTCGCCTCCATCCCGAGGTGCCCGACACCTACAACAACCGGGGCCGAGCCTTGCTTGCCCTCGGCCGGCCGGAAGACGCCGGGACGGATTTCAGTCGCGCCCTGGCGTTGAATCCGGCCATGGCCGAAGCCCGGGTCAATCGGGGGCAGGCGTTCATGAACCGGCGGCGGTTCGCCGAGGCCGCCCTGGATTTCGCCGAAGCGGCGCGCCTGCGCCCGGACTGGACGTCGGCCTGGATCAAATTGGGCCTGGCCCGGCGCTTGGCCGGGGATTTGCCCGGGGCCGCCGCGGCTTTTCGCCGGGCGCTGGACCTGGACCCGCAACAGGAATCCGTTCGCCGCTGGCTGGCCGAGCTTCCCGCGTCCTAAGGCCGGCGGTTTCGCTCCCGTCGCCGATCAGCTACAATAGTCGCCGTGAAACCCCCGAAGTTTTCCGTGCATCTTCCCAAAACGAGTTTCCCCATGAAAGCGGACCTCCCCCTCCGGGAACCCGCCACCCAGTCCCATTGGGAGAAAATCCACCTTTACAAAAAGATGCAGGACCGGTCGACGGAGAATAAATCCCCGGCCTTTGTCCTTCACGACGGTCCGCCCTACGCCAACGGCGCCATCCACGTGGGCCACGCGTTGAACAAAATCCTGAAAGACGTCATCGTGAAATACAAGGCGATGAAGGGATTCCGCGCCCCCTACATCCCGGGCTGGGACTGCCACGGCCTGCCCATCGAACACCAGTTGATGAAGGAAAAAGGGTGGGACAAGCGCAAAGTGGGCCGCCTGGCTTTCCGCCAGGAAGCCACGCGTTACGCGGAGCATTGGATCGACCTCCAACGCCGGGACTTTAAGCGCCTGGGGGTTTTGGCCGACTGGGACCATCCCTACAAAACCCTGGCCCCCGAGTACGAAGCGGCCGTGGCCGAAACCTTTTACAAACTCTTTGAGGCGGGCGGCGTCGTCCAGGACAAGAAACCGGTCCACTGGTGCCCCTCCTGCGAAACAGCCCTGGCCGAAGCCGAGATCGAATACGAAAACAAAACGTCCCCCTCGATCTTCGTCAAATTCCCCATCACCGAGTGGCCCGCCAACGAGGACGCCCAGTCCCTGGCCAAGGCCCCCGGCAAAAAGCCCACCGTCCTGGTTTGGACGACAACCCCCTGGACGCTCCCGGCCAACGTGGCCCTGGCCTTCCACCCGGACCACACCTACCGGCTTTGGGAATCGGCCAAAACCGGGGAGCGCTTTTTGGTGGGAGATCCCGGGCTGGCGGTCCTGGAGGAAGTCCTGGGGCCCGGCAAAGCGGTCGCCGTGGAAGTTTTGGGGGAATCCCTGGAAGGCCTGGTGGCCAAAAACCCCATCAACAACAACGACAGCCAGGGCGTGCTGGCCAAATTCGTTTCCAACACCGACGGCTCGGGCGTGGTGCACATCGCCCCGGGCCACGGCGAAGAAGACTACGTCGTGGGTCGGTCCTACGGACTGCCCGTGCTCTCCCCCGTGGACGACGCGGGCCGGTTCTCCCCCGACGTCCTCCCCAACGATTTGGCGGGAAAAACCGTCTGGGAGGCCAACCCCCTCATCATCGAACGGCTGACCAAATCCCTTTTGCTGTTGAAAACCGCCCCGGTGGCCCACAGCTATCCCCACTGCTGGCGGTGCAAAAACCCGATCCTCTTCCGGGCCGCACTCCAGTGGTTCCTCAAAGTCACCGAGGAGTTCCGCGCCCAATTGATTGAGAGCACCGAGCGGGTCCGCTGGATTCCCGATTACGGCAAAGAACGAATTTTGGGCATGTTAAAATCCCGGCCCGACTGGTGCCTCTCCCGCCAGCGCTACTGGGGCACGCCCATCCCCATGTTCGCCTGCGTCAAATGCAACGAGCCCCTTAAAGACAAAAAGGTCTTCGCCGCCGTGGTCGAAGCCTTCCGTCAAAAGGGCGGCGACGTGTGGTACGAAAAAGACCCCGCTTTCTTCGGCGTCCAGGGCCCCTGCGCCAAGTGCGGCGGCACGGCCTTCAAAAAGGAAGAAGACATTTTGGACGTGTGGTTCGACTCCGGCGTGTCCTGGGCCGCGGTGATTAACGGACGCCCCGAAACCCACGGAACTCCCCGCGCCGACGTAATGTATCTCGAGGGCTCCGACCAGCATCGCGGGTGGTTTCAGACCTCGCTTCTCCCGTCGGTGCGCCTCACGGGCGAACCGCCTTACGGCCAGGTGCTGACCCACGGGTTCGTCCTGGACGGCCAGGGGCGGGCCATGTCCAAATCCCTGGGCAACGTCATCGCCCCCCAAACGCTGATTGAAAAATACGGCGCCGACGTGCTCCGCCTCTGGGTGGCCGTCACCGATTACCGGGAGGACGTGCGGCTCTCCCAGGACATCCTGGACCGGGTCATCGACACCTACCGGAAGATCCGAAACACCCTGCGGTTTCTCCTTGGCAACCTCGGCGACTTCGTGCCCGCGCAACACGCCGTGGCGTTCAATAAAATGGAACCTCTGGATTTGGCGGCGCTCACGGGCCTCAAGAAACTGATCGACCAAACCACGGCCCATTACGACCAAAGCGAGTTTCACCAGGTGGCCGGGGCCCTGGCGGACCAATTCTGCATCAACACCCTTTCGGAGTATTATTTGGACGTTAGAAAAGACATCCTTTATTGCGACTTAGCCGACAGTCCCCGTCGACGAAGCGCCCAGACGGCTTTTTGGCACATCGCCCGCGCCCTGGCCAAACTGCTGGCCCCCATCCTGTCCTTCACCGCCGAAGAAACCTGGCAGACCCTCCGGGAGCAAAACCTCCTGGACGCCTCGGACAATCCCGAAAGCGTTTTTCTCAATTCCTTCCCCGTCGGCCCCGAAATCTCCCCGACCCCAACGATCGCCGAATTTCTCTCGGTCCGGCGCTTGATCAATGAAGCGGTGGAAAAAGCCCGTCAAGCGGGGACCCTCAAGGGAGCCAACGACGCCCTGATCGTCTTAAAAATCGGCGACGCCGGCCCCGACTTCAAAAAACACGTCAAATCGGACGCCGAACTGGCCTCCGTCCTCGGCGTGGCCGCCCTCCGACTTGAAAAAGGAGACGGCGGACCCACCGTGGAATCGGTGTCCCTCGCCCCCGGCGCCAAGTGTCCGCGTTGCTGGCTTTGGCGTCCCTTGGGCGGCCGGGGCCTTTGCGAACGCTGCGACGCGGCCGAACCCCAGACCGCGGCCGCCCCCGCCCCCCGATGAAAAAAGCCGCCGCGTTGACCCTTGGTGTCCTGGTGTTGGACCAAGTCGTGAAGGCCGCCCTGCGGATCTCGATTCCCTTTGGGCACGAGATCCCGCTCCTTCCCATTTTCTCCTTGGTGCACGTGCAAAACACCGGCGCGGCCTTCGGCATCCTTCCCCAAACCAACGCCCTTTTCGTCGGGGTGACCCTGGTCATCCTCGCGGTCCTGGTGAAGCTCGGCCGGGAGTTGGCGTCCCAGGGGCCCTGGTCCCGGGCCGCTCTTCCTCTGGTGTGGGGCGGCGCCCTGGGAAATTTAATGGACCGCCTCTGGCAGGGGGCCGTGACCGATTTCCTCGATTTTCACCTGGGGGCCTGGCACTGGCCCGCCTTCAACGTGGCCGACAGCGCCATTACCGTCGGCATCGCCTGCTTGGTCGTCCAGCACTTCGTACCCCGTTCCCTTTCCCAGGGATAACTTGCACCCCCTCCTCCTCCACTGGAAATTCTTGAGCCTCCACACCTACGGGCTATTCGCGGCCCTGGCGGTCCTGGCCGGGCACGGCTTCACGGTGGCCTGGGCGCGAGGACAAGGTCGGGACGCCGCGGCGGTGTCCGACAGCCTGCCCGCTCTGGTGGTGGGCGGCCTTTTGGGCGCGCGCGCGCTTTACGTCCTCGTCCATTGGGGCGAATTCGCGGGGGCCCCCGTCGATGTTCTTAAAATTTGGCAGGGCGGCCTCATGTGGCACGGCGGGGTGATCGGCGGCGTGACGGCGGCGGCGCTCCATTTTCATCGACGGGGAATGCCGGTGCGGGCCTGGGCGGATTTGTTTTCCCCCGGCTTGGCCCTGGGCCAGGCCCTGGGCCGCGTGGGCTGTTTCTTCGCCGGGTGCTGTTACGGGCGGACCTGCGATCTTCCCTGGGCCGTACGCTTCACCGATTCCGCGGCTTTGGCCCCCTTGGGCATTCCCCTCCACCCCTCGCAGCTTTACGACGCGGGTTGGAACGTTCTCCTCTTTTTCGGACTTTGGCGCCTGGCCCGCCGGCCCTTTTGGAACCCGGGCCGGGGACGACTGGCCGCCCTGTACCTGGCCCTGGCGGCCGTCGGCCGATGGGCCGTGGAAGCCACCCGGGGGGACGACCGGGGCTCCTTGTGGGGACCCATCACCGCGACCCAGGCCTTGGCGGTTTTTGCGGCCGTGACCGTCGGCGTGTGGCTCCTCAAACGGCCGGCCTCGTGACGACGGAACGCCGTTTTACCTACAAGGGCGCGCCCCAACGGCTGGACGTGTTTCTGGCCAAGAACCTCGAATCCCTTTCCCGCACCCAGATCCAGCGCCTCATTAAGGAAAACCGGATCGACGTGGACGGCGCCCCCGCGCCCGCCCGTCACCCGCTCGCCCCGGGCCAGACCATCGTGGTCCGACTGCCCGAATTTTCCTCCCTGCCCCCCTCGGCCGCCGACAGCGTGCCCGTGCTTTTCGAGGACGACGATGTGATCGTCGTCAACAAACCGGTGGGCTTGGTGGTTCACCCGGCGGGGCCCCACCGGGAGGACACGCTCATTCAACGGCTCTGGCCCAAGCTCTCGGTCGGCTGGGGAAAGGGCCTGGCCTCCGGCGACACGCGCCCCGGCGTTGTCCATCGGCTGGACCGCGGCACCTCGGGCGTCATGGTCCTGGCCAAAAACCCCGCCGCCGCCGAGTCCCTGTCCAAGCAATTCGCGGACCGCCGGGTGACCAAGATTTATTGGGCCGTCGTCGAGGGTCTGCCCTCCGCCAACGAGGGCAAAGTCTCCTCCCCCGTGGGCCGATCCCGGAAGGAACCCCACCGCATGTCCACGGAGGTTCCCGGTCGGTGGTCCGAAACCGAGTTCACGGTGCTTCGGCGTTTTGCCGAGCGCGGCCCCAAGGGATCGGCGCTTCTCGAGGTTCGTCCCAAGACCGGACGCACCCATCAAATTCGCGTGCAACTTGCGGCCCTGGGGCACCCCCTGGTCGGCGACAAAACCTACGGCGCGGCCGAAGACGGCCCCCGCCCCTTTCTCCACGCCCGAAAACTTTCCTTTTTCCATCCCCGGACCCGGAAGGCCCTGACCTTCGAAGCCCCTCCGCCGGCCGATTTCGAATCCTACGGGCCCGTGGAATGACGGATTCCGGCGACGGCGATTGACCGTCGGCGGATGGAAAAGCTATAATAACCAACGGTCCCCCAAAACCCCATGATCCGAGGCCTTCTCCTTGTCGTGTCGGCGCCCTCGGGCGCCGGAAAATCCACTCTTTGCCAGGCCCTGGTGCAACGCCGACCGGACCTGACGTTGTCGGTGTCCTGCACCACCCGGCCCCCGCGGCCGACGGAAAAAAACGGGGTCGATTACCACTTTTTGTCCGAAACGGAATTTGAAAAACGGGTGACCGAGGGCGCCTTTTTGGAATGGGCCCGGGTCCACGGGTTCGCTTACGGCACCCCCCGGGACCGGATCGACCAGGCCCTGGCCGCGGGCCGGGACGTGGTGCTCAACATCGACATTCAGGGCGCGGAATCGGTGCGGAAGACCTTTCCCTTGGAGAGCGTGCGCGTTTTCATCACGCCGCCCTCCTGGAAAGAATTGGAAGGGCGCCTTCGGGGGCGCAACCAGGATTCGGACGAGGTCATTCAGCGCCGCCTTGCCAACGCCCGGGCGGAACTGGCCCACGCCTCCCGCTACGATTACTGGGTCATCAACGACGATTTGGAAAACGCGCTGGAGGAGTTGGACGTGATCCTCCGGGCCGAACACCGCCGGGTGCCGCGTCTGTCGGAAGAACTCTCCGCGTTGGAGCATTGGGGCCTCGCCAAGAGCGCCCGGAACTGATTCGTTTTGATTCCAGGAGGAACACCGTGACCGAAAAGAAAAAAGCCGTCGAAACCGCCGAACCCGCCGTCAATCCGGACGCGCCCCTCAGCCAGCTCTTGTTGGACTGCACCAAGGAAAAGTACCGCCTGGTCTCCCTGGCCACCCGCTGGGCCCAGGAAGTGAAAGTCCGGGACCAATCCACCCTTCAGCCCCAGGAACTGTTGGACGTCGCCCTCCGGGAGATCATGCTCAAGAAAGTGACCCTGGACGCCATCGAAAAACTTCCGCCGCCGCCCAAGGTGGAGAAAAAAGACATCGAGTTCACCCTCCCCACCCTGTCGCTCAAGGACGTTCCCGACGAACCGGCCGACAAGGCCGTTGAAAAAGAATAACGGGGCCCCCCCGCCATGCCGTCCTTGTCGGGGCGCGAAATCCTCCTCGGGGTGACCGGCAGTATCGCGGCGTACAAATCCCCCGACGTGGCGCGCCGCCTGCGGGACGCCGGCGCCACCGTGAAGGCCGTCCTGACGCCCGGGGGCGAGCGGTTCATCACGGCCCTGACCCTCACCGCCGTCACCGGCCGCCCCGCGGCCACCGACCCCTTCCTTCTGTCCGATGGCCAAATGCCCCACCTGGCCCTGGCCAAAGCCGCCGACGCGGTCTTGATCGCCCCCTGTTCCGCCGACTTCCTCAGTGCCCTGGCGGCGGGGCGGGCGGACACGCTCCTGGCCTCCATCGTTCTCTCCACCCGGGCCCCGGTTTTTCTGGCGCCCGCCATGCACGACCCCATGTGGACCCACCCCGCCACCCGCCGCAACACCGGAATCTGCCGGGAACTCGGTTACCAATTCATCGGTCCCGAGCGCGGCGCCTTGGCGTCGGGCGATTCCGGCCAGGGGCGAATGACGGACCCGGAAGATTTGGTCCGCCGTCTGGCCACCGCGCTTTCCAAGAAAGCGTGACCCCATGGGCGCCGGATTTTGGCGTGGAAAACGCCTGGTGATCACCGCCGGCCCCACCCGGGAAGCCCTGGACCCCGTCCGCTTTCTCTCCAACGAATCCTCCGGCCGCATGGGCTGGGCTTTGGCCCGCGCCGCCCGACGACGGGGCGCCCGCGTGACCCTGGTGCACGGCCCCACGGGGCTGCCCGCGCCCCGGGGCGTCCACTCGATCCCCGTGACCTCGGCCCGGGAAATGCTCGCGGCCACACTGCGGGCCGCCCGCGGAGCGGAGGCCGTGGTCGGCGCCGCCGCCGTGGCCGACTGGCGGCCGGGCGTCGTTCAAAAATCAAAAATAAAAAAAAGCGGCCGCCCCCTCGCGATCCGCCTTGTGCCCAACCCCGACATTTTAAAAACCCTCTCCAACCGCCGGCGAAAGGGCAAACCGCGCCTGGCCGGCTTCGCCTTGGAAACGGACCGCCTTTTGGACAACGCCCGAAAGAAAATGACCGAAAAAAAACTGGATTTCATCGTCGCCAACGGCCCCGCGGCCCTGGGCGCTTCGCGGTCCGACGCTTGGATCTTGTCCGCCACGGGCTGGGCCGTCCGCCACCGCGGCACCAAAGACGCCCTGGCCGGACGTTTGTTGGACGCCCTGGGGAACCGCCCGTGACCGACGACGCCCGAGGGGACCTGGCCCGGGTGGCCCGGGAATTGAAGCGCCATTTAAAGGCACAACCCGCCGCCGCCCTGCGGTCGCGGAAGAAAACCGCGCCGCGCGCAAAACTCGCCACGACGACCCCGGCGGCGGCGACGCCCCCTTCCAAGATTCCGGTCTCTCCGGCCGCCGAAGTGGCGTCCTGGGACTGGCTGTCGGATCCGATTCCGGCGGAACAAAAACTTCAAAAGTTGCGGGATTTGATCGGCGACTGCCGACGATGCCCCTTGGGAGCGCCGCGCATTCAATTGGCCTTCGGCGTGGGGAACCCCGAGGCCCGGGTGCTCTTCATCGGCGAAGGCCCCGGCTACGCCGAAGACCGGAAGGGCGAGCCCTTCGTGGGCCCGGCGGGACAATTGCTGGACAAGATTTTGGCCGCCACCGATCTTTCCCGCCACGCCGTGACGCCCGCCTGGAAATGGATTTACATCGCCAACATGGTCAAGTGCCACCCCATGATCGACCCCACGGACAACACGAAACGCGGGAACGACCGGCCGCCGACGCCGGAGGAGATGGCCGTGTGTTCGCCTTTTCTCATGGCCCAGATCCGGATCGTCCGGCCGTTGTTCATCGTCGCCCTGGGCGCCACCGCCGGGAAAGCCCTCCTTCGCACCGAGGAGGGAATTTCCAAATTCCGCGGCCGGTGGTTCGATTATTCCCCCGAGGGCGATCCCGCCCTTCGGATCCGCCTGCTTCCGACCTACCACCCCGCCGCGCTTCTCCGGAACCCCGGTCTCAAGAAAGACGTTTGGGAGGACATGAAAAACCTCAAGGCCGAGCTGGAAAAAGCCTCGGCCAAGTAAGATGGCCGAACCGTTTTTGGCGGAGGTCGTTTTTTCCCTGCCGCTTCGGCGGGCCTTCGACTACCGGGTTCCCCCGGCCCTGGACTCGGCGATTCGCCCCGGCCACCGGGTGTGGGCGCCCTTCGGGGCCCGGGGCCGGAAAATGGGAATCGTTGTTCGCCGCCATCCCGCCGAGAGCGCCGCCCGGACGTTGGACTCCCTCAAAACCATCGATGCCCTGGTCGAAAGCGACGTGGCCCTCCCGGAGCGGGAGATCGCCCTGGCCCGTTGGATGGCCGATCGCTACTGGTGCTCCCTGGGCGAAGCCGCGTTCACCGTCTCGGCCCTGGGACGAAAACTTCCCCCCAAGCGCCCCGTTCCGCCCCGGACCCCCGAAGCCCGGGAGCGCCCCGCCCCGTTCGCCCCCACGCCGGACCAACAAGGCGCCGTCGACGTCCTGCTTCCCGCCGTGCGGGCCGGGGGCTTTCGCCCCTTCCTGATCCACGGCGTGGCGGCCGCCGGAAAAACCGAGGTTTACCGCCGGGCCATTGAAGCGACCTTGGACGGGGGCCGGGGGGCCATCCTTCTCGTTCCGGAAATCGGGTTGACGCCCCAGATGGAGGACTTGTTCCGTCGCTGGTTCGGCGCCGCCCTGGAGGTGTGGCACAGCCACATCGCCGACGGCGATCGCTGGCGGATCTGGCGCCGGGCCCGGTCCGGGGAGTGCCGCCTCGTGGTCGGTCCCCGCTCCGCGCTCTTCGTTCCCGTCACGCCCCTGGGACTGATCGTCGTGGACGAGGAACACGACGCCTCCTACAAACAAGACAGCGCCCCCCATTATCACGCCCGGGACGCCGCCTGGGAAAAGGCCCGGTTGCACGGGGCGGCGCTCCTGCTGGGGAGCGCCACGCCGTCTTTGGAAACGCTCCAGGCCGCCCGCGAAGGCCGCGTGGAATCCCTGGCCCTGCCGCGGCGGGTCGACGACCGGCCCTTTCCGACCGTCCGCATCGTCGACACGCGAAAGGCGGGGTGGTATATCTCCGACGAACTGGTGAACGCGGTCCGGGACCGTCTGGCCAAAAAAGAACAGTCGCTCCTTTTTCTCAACCGGCGGGGCTACGCCACCCGCCTGCGGTGCCGGGCCTGCGAATGGGAAAGTCGGTGCCCCCGGTGCGCCGTGAGCCTCGTGCTGCACCGGGACCCGCCCGCCGACGCCCTCCGCTGCCACCTGTGCGAACACACGGAGCCCCCGCCGGACCGCTGCCCCCAAT
This sequence comes from Elusimicrobiota bacterium, assembly GCA_016722575.1. Classification (NCBI taxonomy): domain Bacteria; kingdom Pseudomonadati; phylum Elusimicrobiota; species Elusimicrobiota bacterium. The sequence goes on from JADKIY010000002.1 coordinate 1,030,053, forward strand.
GCCGGGGCGAAATGATCAAAGCCACCGGCCGGGGCACCCAAAAAGTGTTGAAGGATTTGGCCACGCTTTTCCCCGCGGCGCGGCTCCTCCGATGGGACCGGGACGCCATGTCCCGCCGCGGGTCCCAAACCCGGGCCTACGAATCCGTCCGGGCGGGCGAGGTGGACATCGTCGTCGGGACTCAAATGGTGGCCCAGGGCCACGATTTTCCGCGGTTGACCCTGGTCGGGGTTCTGGACGCCGACAGCGCGCTCCGCCTGCCGGACTTCCGCGCCGCGGAACGAACCTTTCAATTGATCACCCAGGTGGCCGGGCGGGCCGGGCGGGCCGACCGTCCGGGGGAAGTGATCGTTCAAACCCGGCACCCCGACCATTACGCCCTGCGGTCGGTCCAATCCCGGGATCAGGCGTCCTTCGTGGAAGAAGAATTAAATTTTCGACGGGAAGCGGGCTATCCCCCCTTCACGCGGCTCGCCGTTTTCCGCGTGCGCGCCGCCCGGGCGGATCGGGCGGAGTCCGCCGCCGAGGCCTTGACCCGAACCCTGGAGTCCCCCGCCCTTCCCGACGGCGCGGCGCTTCTGGGGCCCGCCCCCGCTTTTCACGAACGGCGGGAAGACGAAGCCCAGTGGCAGGTCCTGCTCAAGGCGCCGCCGGCCCTATTCCCGGAAATTCTTCAGCGCCTGGAAAATTTTGAAACGCCCACGGGCGTGAATCTTTCCGTCAACGTGGACCCCGAGGACTTGGACTGATGGCCGCGCTCCTTCTTTTCCTGTCGGCCTTCGCTTTTTTCGTGTCCCACCTCCGCCCGTCCATCGGGCCCGGGGACGGGGGTCGCTGGGCCGCCCTGGCGGCCGTGCTGGACCCCCGGTCCGGGCCGGACCACGCGCTCACCACGATCCTCGGAAACGCCGCCACGATCCTTTTTCCCTTCGGGTCCCCGGCTTTTCGTCTGAACGCCCTGGCCGCGCTTCTCGTGGCGGCCTCCGCACCGCTCCTTCTCGGCTTTTTGCGGGGCGCCAAGGATCGGGACGCGCCGCCCTCGTCGTTGGACGCGCTGGACCGCTCCCGGGCCCGGGACGCCGGTTTCTTTTTGGCCGCCCTCCTATGGCTCTTCTCCGAACCCGTTCGCGCCGCCGCGGCCGCCTGGGGTCCCGGGGCGCCGGCGCTCTTTCTTGTGTTCGCGTTTCTTTGGTCCCTGGGATTTCGACCGGCGGGATCCCTGGCCGGGGCGATTTTGATTCGCGGCTTTTTGGGCGGATTGGCCCTGGCCGCAGACCCTCGCCACGTGTGGGGGATCCTGGCCCTTCTCCCTTTTGCGTTCACCCATCGGTTCAAAGACCGTCGATCCTGGGGAACCCTGCTTTTGGCCCTCCCCGCCGCGTTCCTCGGGTGGGGGCTGGCCGACGGGGTCTGGGCGGCCCTCCAAGGCGCCACCGCGCACCAGGCGCTCACGATTTTTTGGAAAGCCCTTCCGGACCGGGCCGTCGGCTTTCTTCCCGCCGTTGGATCATTGAAGCCATCGGGACCGCTCTTGCGATCGGCTCTGGCGCCCCTGCCGCTGACCGCCTGGCCCTTGGCCCTGTGGGGGGCCCAATCCCTTTGGCGGCGGAACCGCCCCCTTTTCGAATCCCTCGGATTCTTTTGGCTCCTGACCGCGTTCGGGCCTCGGTTCATCGGCCCGCCGGGCGTCGGCGCGGCGGCCTTGATCCTGCCGGCGTTGCCGCTGTTGATTCTGACGGGAATGGGCGCCGCCGACCTATTGGAGAGCCGCCCCCGCTGGCTGCCGGCCCTGTTGGCGCTACTGCCCTTGACCCTGTCCGTGGAATCCGTGGGAGGATCCCGGGGCGACCTTTCGGCCTTGGACCGGGGAACCAACCTCTTGGTGTCCCTCCCGGAAAACGCCGTGCTGTGGAACCCCTCCCCGGCCACCCGATCGGGGTGGGCGTATCAAACGAAGGTTCTCGGACGGCGCCCGGACATTCGACTCTGGACGCCGGAATCCCCCCCCGTCGACCTGGACCCCACCGACGTGGTGTGGCAGGGGCTGTTCGCCGAATCGGAAGAATCCTTGCCCACGCCGGACCCCGCCGACGGTTGGCCGGAGGGCCTGGCGGTGCGCTACGCGCCGGCCGGGGAATGGTCCGGTTCGTCGCCCGTGTCGTTGTCGTTGGGCCGCGTGCCCTTTTTCTTTTTCATGCCCCGTTCGGGGGGGACGGCGGGGGCGGACGTGGGCGCCGCCCACGCGCGCCTGGCAAGGGCCTTCGCGCGCCATCGGGTGATCGACGAAGCCGAAACCGAATTTCTGGCGGCCCTGGCGTTGAACCCGGACGACGGCGCCGCGGCCCGGGATTTGGGCCGGCTCTACCGGGACGCCGACGACGGGCGCCGCGCCGCGGTCTTGTTGGCCCGGGCGGTGAACCACGCCCCCGACGACGTCGCCGCGGCGGCGTTGGAAGGGGAACGGGCCGAGGCGGAATTCGCCGAAGGACGGACGGCGCAGGGGCTCGACGCCCTGGCGCGCGGGGTGGCCCGGGACGGAAGCAACGCGGGGTTGCGGGAACGACTGGCCGAAGAATGGGAGAAGAACGCCCGGCCGTCGGACGCGGCGCGGCAATGGGCGGTTTTAAGGGATCGGTATCCGACGGAGAAAACCTACCATTGGCGGTTGACCCAGGCCTGGATGATGGCGCGGGAACCGGTCAAGGCCTTCGGCGCGGTGGAGCGTTATTTGGGGTTGCCGTTGGCGGAAGACGAGCGGCGGACGGCGGAAGAATTTCGAAAAAGGCTGGCGGAAAGCGCGGCCCAGGCCGCCAAATAAGTTAGGCGGGAACCAGCTGGACCAACACGGTGCGGGCGCCCCGGGCCGCCCGGGCGTGCACCAAAAGCCATCGGCCGGCGCCCGGGCTTTGGGCCGCCGCCGGATCGGCGGGCAGAAGAACCAACCGGCTTGTTAATTCCGGGGGCAATTCCTCCAGCCGGCGGGCGAACGCGGCCACGTCGCGGACCCGAAATTCCACTTCGCAAAATCCCTCCTGCCCGGCGGGGTATTTTTCCCCCGGCGGCCAAGCCCCGGCGGCGATCGTCATCACGTCCAACCGTTGGTTCCGAAAATCGATCGTCAGCTCCCGTCGGCCGCCCTCCCCCAAGCGCTCCACCGCGCTCGGCCACGCCCCGTGGATTTGATCGTAGGTTTCGGGCGCCACCGCGATGCCCACGGCGTCGAAGGGGTCTTTGAGCGAGGCGAATCCTTCGGCCAGGGCGGGGTCCTGGGTGAGAAAGGAGAAGGCTTCCCACCCGCGCTTCTCCCCCCGGGCGCAAATCTCCCGGAAGGCGGCTTGGCGGAGGTCTTCGGTGGGGTGGAACAAGGCGGCCACCAGGTCGGGCTCCCGGTGTTTTCGCAAATCGATGTCTTTTCGGGAAGAGGTCATTGCGGCCTCGGTCGTTGCTCGCAAGGAACGAATCGGCGCGGCCTCATTCCCGTTCCTCCCGGACGAGCGCCACCACGTCCGCGTGCCGGACGCCGTTGGTGGCCACCGTCGGTTGGGAATGGGCGTGGCGCCCGCCCTCATTATACGTTAACGGAGAACCGTCCCATTGGGTCATCCGGCCGCCGGCCTCCTCCAGGATCGCCAGGGGGCCCGCCGTGTCCCAGTAATGGACCGGGTGATGATTGAGGTAAAGATCGGCCGCCCCCCGCACCAGGTAACCGACTTTGATTCCGACGCTGTTGATCGGGTCCAAAAATTTCAATCCCGGATCCGCCGCCAGGCGCTCCCGGAGCGGCGCGGGGAACCCCGTGGACGTGATGACCGGCATCTCCCGCCACGCCCGCCGTTCCGTCACCCGCAAGGGCGAACGCCGCCCGCCTTCGGTCAGAAAAGCGCCGTGTCCAACGGACGCTTCGTAGAGGCGGTCCCCCAGGGGATCGTAGACCACGCCCAACACCGGGCGCCCACCGTAAAGCAGGCCGAGCATGACGCTGAAACCCGGTTCCCCCCGGGCGTAGGCCCGGGTGCCGTCCAAGGGATCCACCAGCCAACGATAGGCCGCGTCGGAGGGGCCCTCCAGGCCGGACTCCTCGCTCAAAAGGGAATGGTCGGGAAAGCGCGACCGAAGGCCGTCCCGTAAAATGTCGTTGGCCGCGTGGTCGGCGTTGGTGACGAGGGAATGATCCGCTTTTCGGGAGCGCACCAAGGGGTCTTTCAAAAGGTCGAGCACCCGACGGCCCGCGGCGAGGGCCAGGTCCCGGGCGGGCCCGAGAAACTCCGACGCGTCCGTCACGGGACGTCGGGGGACGTCGGGTCGTGGGGAGGCAAGTGCAGGCCGCATTCTTTCTTATCGTCGGAGGTGTTGAACCATCGCCACCGCCCGGCGCGGCGGGACTCGTGGGGGCCGATGGGCGTCGTGCACATCACGCACCCCAGGGATTCGTAGAAGTAGCCGCCGGGAAGGGTTTTTTCCAACAAGGCGTGGACGGGAACCTTGTTTTCCTTCAAATAAGTCCGAACCCGCTCTTCGGTCCAATCCACCAGGGGCGCGACCTTTAGAATGGGTCGGGCGCCGGGCGGTTCCCGGAGCGTCAGGATCTGCAAACGGGGGGTTTGGGCCCGGGACCGGGATTGATCCGCCCGGAGGCCCGTGACCCAGACGTCGAGCGTGGCCAAGGCGCGGTCGTTGGGCAGAACTTTCCGCACCTCGCAGCAGAGCTCCTGCCGCTCCTTGGAATCGAAAAACAGATGCTCGCCGTAGGCCGACACCATGTCGTTCAAAATTTTGGGGTCGGGAGCGAATCGCTCGATCGTCAGCTTGTAACGCTCCTCCAAGCGCCGAAAGAGGTCGTGGGTTTCGGGAAACAGGCGCAACGTGTCGTTGGTGAAAACCCGGGGCGTGAAACCGGCGTCGACGCAGAGGGCCACGATCGCCGAACCGCTCAACTGCCCGCTGGTGCCGACCGCGAGGCGCGCGCCGAAACGGCGGTGGAGCTCTTTTAAGAGCGCGACGGGGTCCGTCAGGGCTTTGAGTTCTTCCAGCAGGGCGGGGGCGATGGGCGTCATGGGTTTATCACCGAAGGGAGGCAAAGGCTATTTTACCATTTGGGCGCCGGACCGGGCGCCCCGGACCTAAAGGACGCCCTTGCGTTTTAAAAGCGCCAGGACCCGATGGGCGCTTTCCGCCGGGGTTTCCCGGTCGCTGTGGAGAACGAGTTCCGGCGACCGGGGCGGCTCGTAAGGCGAGGCGATCCCGGTAAATTCCCCCACCGCGCCGGCCCGGGCTTTTTTGTAGAGGCCCTTGGGGTCCCGGGCCTCGCAGACCGCCAGGGGCGCGGCCACGTGCACTTCAAAAAAAGCCCCTTTCGGCATCAGGGCCCGCACCAGATCCCGGTCGGCCCGAAAGGGCGAAATGAAGGCGGTCAAGGCCACGACGTTGTTCTCCGCGAAAAGCTTGGCCACTTCACCCACCCGGCGAATGTTCTCCGTCCGATCCTCGGCGGAAAACCCCAGTCCGAACCGCCGGGCCGCCGATTCGCCGTAGCCCGCCGCGGCCAGGAGCGCGGCGTCTTTGTTCAAACCGAGGCGCACGTTGTCGCCGTCCAACACCGCGGCGTTTCGGCCGCTCTCCACCAGGAGCGCCTCCACCTCCCGCGCCACGGTGGACTTGCCGGACCCGGAGAGGCCCGTGAACCAAATCACGGAGCCCCGCTGACCCAATTTCTCCCGCCGGCGCTCCGGGGAGACCTTCCCGGAGTGCCGGGTTAAGTTTTTGTGAACGCGGGCGCCGCCGGTCACGCGGCCCCCGTCGGCACGGGAAAAGAGTGGTACGCCGTGATGCCCACGTAGACCCGCCGGCCCACGTCGAAGCCGCTGGCCAGGGAGACGCCCTTGGGCACGTGGGCCACGATGGGCCGGTCGGCCCCCACGTCCACGGAATGTTCAATCAATGGCCCCCGAAACCGCGTTTTTACGATCGTGCCTTCCACCTGGAGAGTTTCGGGCGCGGAGCTCAGATACACGTCGTTGGGTCGGAAATAGATGCGGACCTGGGCGCCCACGGCGGGGCCGGCGACCGTGAATCGAAAAGGGCCCCAAAGGGCCAGTTCGGGTTGATTGATAACGGAATCCACGTGATTCGTTTCCCCGACGAACTGGGCGACGAACTGGGTGGCCGGATGGTCGAAAATTTCGAAGGGCGTGCCTTCCTGCTCAATGCGCCCTTGGGCCATCACCAAGATTTTTCCGGAAATTTCCATGGCCTCCTGCTGGTCGTGGGTCACAAAAAGGGTGGTGACGTGGGCCTCCTCGTGCAGGCGCCGAATCCACCCCCGCAGTTCGTCCCGCACCTTGGCGTCCAGCGCGCCGAAGGGTTCGTCCAGGAGCAGGACCCGGGGCCGAGGCGCCAGGGCCCGGGCCAGGGCCACCCGTTGACGCTGGCCGCCCGAAAGTTGGGACGGAAACCGTTTTTCGTAACCTTCCAATTGAACGAGTTTTAACAATTCACGAACACGTTCCCGAATTTCCTCCACGGGGGTACGCCGCACCGCCAAGCCGAAGGCGATGTTGTCCCAGATGGTCATGTGTTTGAAAAGGGCGTAGTGCTGGAAAACGAAGCCGACGTTTCGTTCCCGAGCGGATTGGGTGGTGGCCTCCTCCCCGGTCAGGAGGATGTCGCCAGCGTCCGGCCGCTCCAACCCCGCGATCATGCGCAGGAGGGTGCTTTTGCCGGACCCCGAGGGACCCAGGAGAGCGACCAAGGAACCGGAGTCCAAACGGAAGGACACGTCGTCCACCGCCTTGAAAGCGCCGAACCTTTTGGTCAATCCCCGCACTTCGATGCTCATGGGTCTCCGTTCCTTTCAAAAAAAAACCCCGTGCGCGAACCGGCGGCACGGGACTTGCGGCCGCTTTAGCGCCCTGTCTGTCCCGCCCTCCCCACGAGTTCGTGGTCGGGGCGGCCCCAAACGGTTGAACGTTGAGGTCACTTTTCAGTGAAAACCGGCCGGGGCAAGTTGGTACTTAAAGCCTCGCCGTTAGGCGTGGTCCCCGTTTTCCCGCGGCTACGCGGGTTGGGGGCCTCGCCGTTAGGCGTGGTCCCCGTTTTCCCGCGGCTACGCGGGTTGGGGGCCTCGCCGACAAACGCGGCTCCCGATCCAAAAGGGCGCCACGCCTTGAAAACGATTATAGGATAGTTGTTCCCGGGAAACAACCGCCGGGGATCAGGCGTTGATGGAGACGAATTTGGTCCGCTGGAGGTCCTGGCCGATCCGTTCGGTGGCGTTGTAAACCAAATCCCCGGCCAAAAAGACCAGCAGCTGAACCAGGGATTCCACCCCGGCCAGGTCCCAGCCCTCGGCCGAGGGGGTGAACACGTCCAGGGGCCGCAGGGATTCGCCGGGGCGGGACTGAAGGCGGAGGGCCAATTCCCGAAGATGGATTTTACCGTCGGCGAACAAAATTCGGTGGGTGGGCTCGTTGGCGAAGTAGCGAAAATCCGCCGACGCGTCGAACGTCCACCCGGCCCGGGCCGCCAGGGCGCGGGCCTCTTTTTCCAACGCGGCGTCGGTGGACGCGCCCCGGTCCACGAAAACGACGCGCGATCGGCTGTGGGAGGATTCCCGCCGGGCCTTCCCCAATCGCTCCAGGGTGGCGAGAATCGGCTTTTCCCGGGCGGCCGCCGAGGCCAGGTCGATCACGACGTCTCGGTTCTCCGCCAGGGCCGACTGGAACCGCGTGCGTTCGGATTCGACGCGGGAGATTTCGCGAAGATCGTCGTTGAGCCGGGTCTCCAGACGGCGCGCCAATTTCTCAAACAGCGGCGCGTCGAATCCCCGGGGACCGGTGGACGCCAACCCCGCGGCCGCGACCAACCATTTGACCCCGTGCACCCGGCCGGCGTCCCGCAGATCGGCGCGCCGGGCGAACCAGGATAAGACCAGGCGGTCCGCCAGGGCTTCCATCCAGGCAACCGTTTGATCGTCGTTTTCCCGGACAACGGGGATGTCCTGCAACCGCTGGGCGGCGTCCAACACGAGGGCCGCTCCGTCCCCGTTTTCGAAGGCTTCCGCCGCCGCCCCCGCCAGGGCGGCGGGCGACAGCTCCCGTTTGTCCCACCGCGCGGCGCGTTCAATGGTCGACGGCGTGTCCACCCCGGCGACGCTTTCCGTCAATTGACGGGCCCACCAGCGGGCGTAACCGCTTCGAACGGCGGCCTCGAGGCGCACCGTGGTCGATCGTTCGCGCAAAGCGGCTTCGATCCCCAATGGGCGAAGGATGGGGAACAAGCGGTCCAAGGCCCGGCCCGGGTCCTCCGGCGCAATCCGGCGGGACTCCGCCCAATTGTCCAGCAGTCCTTCGGAACCGGTCACGGCGACGATGGGCATCGGTTCCCCGGTCAATTCCCGGTGGGCCCGACGGGAAGCCGTTTCCTGGGCCCGGCGGAAATGATTCATCAACGGGCCCATTTTCGCGGGCGAAAAGGTGACCCGGACCAGCCGCGGAGCGCCGACGTCGGCGGCCTCCCTCTTTTCCAAGACCTCGACGTCGCCGATGGACCGGAGGGCCTTCATCCAAAAATCGTGCCCGCCTTGGGTTTGATGGCGGACCAACAATTCGGCCACGGCTTTGGCCATTAATTCCGTGACGAAGTAGGGCGATTGGGGAAGGGTGGGGTCGCTTTTTAAAATCCGTTCGTCCACGGTGATGACGAACATCGTGGGGCGGACACCGAAGACGGGGTTGGAGCGGATTTCGGCCGGGATCGACTCCTCAAACCGCCGGAGATCCTCCGCCGTGAGCGAGGCCAGGCGATCGGTGGCGGCGGCCACGTAACCGGAGTCGGGCGGCGCCCGGGCGCCCCGCTCCTTGGGGGAAGGCTCTCCCGCCACGGCGAAGAGGCGTTCGGCCAAGCCGAACACGGATTGAATGAGGGCGTTGCCGCCTTGGTGGCCGACGTTGGGGAGGGATTGGGTTTCGTGGAAGCCGCGCCGCTGCAGGGGCGCCCCCTCGCGATAGCTTCCGATAAAAAAGTAGTTCAGGTAGGGGCCGACGCGCGTCCGCACTTTGCGTTGGCCGGAACGAAACGCTGCCGGGGTGCGCCATCCCGTCAAATGGTCGATGTTCTCGGGCAGTGCGGTGTTGGCCGCCGTTTGGACTTCGGCGCGAAGCGCCAGGATCTTCTCCCGGGTCACGCGGCCCGGCGGAATCGCGTCCCGGATGGCTTCGGCACCGGACAGAAGAACGGCCCGGTTGCGGCCCTCTTCCTTGGCTTGGTTCAACGCGTCGTTGGCGAAACGGTACCCCCATTCGATCAAGTCCGCCCGCCGACCGGACAGCCACCGCCCGCCTTTCATCCAATCGCCGTCCGCCTCGGTGGTGGTTTCCTCGAGGACCCGAAGGGTGTCGGCGGCGTTCACGGCCCCGATGGACAAGGTGAAGGGCCCGGCGCCCGGACGCTCAAATTGAAGGGGGGACAAATCCGTTTGACTGAAAAGAGCGCCCTGAATTTCCTCCAAGAGCGATTCGTCGGTCCGCGGCGACGGCGGAGCCCGGCCCGCCAACAGTCGGGCCCAGGCGGCCAGGGCCGAAGGAAAACGGCCCGGCTTTCGTTCGACAATTAGACGGTATCCGGCCCCGTAACGCTCGAGGACCATGGCCCCGGGGAGGGCCTTTAACGCGTTGATTTCGCTGGCCACCAACAAGGGGCGGTGAATCGCAACGAAGGCGTATTTCCCCCGGAAATGCTGATCAACGGCGGAAACAACGCGGTTTAAGAAAAACCGGGCCTTGGGTTCCGTCCCTTTAAATTCAAAAATCAGCTCGTCCCCGCCCACGCCCCGATGAACCCGCCCGCCCCCGCTTCGGGCCGCCGCGGCCACCACTTCTCGGGTTTCGCGAAATATCGATCGGCGGAGAAAGAGAATGTCGGGGCCTTGGGTCCACTCGAAAAGATCGCCGATGGCGTCTTTCCCCAGCAGTTCGTTTTTGCCCCCCAACTTATCGAAGTCCCCGGACAGAAACCACCGATTCGAGAGGTCCACCGGGCGGGCCAGGGACCGGCGAACGCGGGCTTCCCCGTCGGCCTGGGGGTCCACCGGATCGGACCGGTGGCGGTGGATGGACATGTCCCAATCCCCGTGAAGGGCGGCCGTGGTGAGGAGCGCCCAAACCGCGGCGCCGTCAAAAGGAAGGAGGGCCGTCAAGGCATAGACGCCGCTCAGCGTTAGACCGAGCAACGGTCGGGACCCCAGGAACAATTTGCGGTTGGGAACCCATTCGATCGCCCACTCCCGAGCGAAGGACGTCCAAGTCCAACCGTCTTCGGGGGCGTGGAAGGCCCAACGAACCAGGGTGTGGGCGAAGACAAAACCCGGAACCGCCCAAAAGAGGCCGGCCGAGGCGGCGAGCCAAAGCGGGAAATCGGCGTGCACCAAAAGTCCGGGAATCACGGTCAGGCCGACGTAACGGAACGCCGCCGTCTCCCAAAGTCCCACGAGGGCGTAATACAAACCCGGGATTTTCTGTCGAAAGGCGGACAGGCGAGACCAGGGCTCGAGAACGTCCAGGAAACGTCCGGACCGGGCGGCGGGCGCGAAGGACAGGGTCATGGGTTTGCCGTCCACGGAGACGTCCAGCGTCAGGGGGGAATCCGGCGGCCGCCCCGGGTCGGCCGACATCGCCGTCACCGCCACCCGGGCGGGCCCGCCGGGCCCGTCGAAGGCAAATCGATAGGATTCGCCGGCGCGGAGAGGGGCCGCGACCTCGGCCCGATCGATCGTGGCGAGGGCCTCCCGGGCCAGGGCGCGAAGGCGTTCGTTGGCCGCGGCCACGTCCACCGTTCCGGCGGCCAAGGGCGCGACGATTTGAGCCGCCAACAGCCCCTCGACCGCCCGCTGGTGGGGCGCGTCGATGTTGACCGTCGGGCCCAGGGCCCGTTCGCTCACCAGGGACAGCGGCTCACCCACGAAGATTTTTTCCAAGGGGCGGGGGTCCTCCAGGAGAGCCGCCAAACCCGGGTTGCCGGCGGGCAAAACGTCCACCCGGGGGGTGAACACGCCCACGGCGACGCCCCGGCGGGCCAAGGCGTTCTCCAGGCCCGGGGTGTGAAAGCCCCCGGCGACCAGCGCGGCCGCCCGGGCGCCGTCCTGCCGCATCCGTTGCAAGGTGTTGGCGACCAAGGCGTCGTTCCGTTGGGACGCGCGTTCGCAGAAAGACTCAAAGGGGCGGAGGGCTTCGGGCGAAGGGAAACGGGGAACGGCGACTCCCAAGGCGGCGAGATCAACGGGCCAACGACGCAGGGCGTTCCGTTCGACGATATACGCCGACCATCCGTCGGGCGAGAGGGAGAGGTCCACCATTTGGGTCAGCAGACGCCATCGGCGATCCAGGGCCAGCAACCGCCGGGCCGTGGGCCCCGCCGCCAAAGCGTCTTCCACCCGGCGTTCCAGCCCCGCCAATTCCGTCAAAAGGGGGCCGCGTTCGATGCCCTCGGCGGCCTCGGCGTATTGACGGTAGCCGGTCAGGGCCGGATAGGCCGAGAGCGAGAGTCCGTGACGACGGGCCAGCCCTTCCAGGGCGTCGAAGAGCGCTCCGTAACCCAGCCGACCCGCCCGGTGTTCGACCACCCGGTGAAGAAGTTCCGCGTTTTCCCTGGCGCTCAGCGTTTTGGCGAGCCGGGTCAGGAAATCCCGGCGCTCGCTTTCCACCCGAGCGAAATCCATGGAGCGCTCCCGGGCCAGGGCGGTCGCCAAACGGCGCACGTTGGGAACCGCGGCGCCGGCCGCCCCGGGTTGGGACAAAAGATGAACGGCGTAATCGGCCAGGGAGAGACGACCGGCGGCTTTGTCGGCCGCTTTGAGCGCGTGGGCGTGGGCGGCCGGCGAATCCCACCGGGCGTGGGCGTCGGCCAAGGCGCGGCGCGCGGGCCCCAGGGCCGCGCGGAGGGCCGGTTGGCGTCGAAGGGCCGCCCGGGCCGCGGCCAAATTTTCGTGGTAAAGCGTTGGGTCCTCGGCGCCGAAAAGTTTCGGGCCTTCGGGAGCCACCAGGCCCGCGTGCTCCGGCCCGCCGATCATATTGCGTTGGAGGAGGCCATCGGCCACCGAGGTCAACAGGTCCGCCGGAACAAAGCGCCGAAGAGGGTCCAGCCGGAAATCGCCCGTCGCGCCTTCCACGGCCACCAGGGGAAAGTCCCCCCCCGCGGACAAATCCGCCAATAGGATGGAAATGTTTTTTTGCGCGTCGGCGACATCGTGCAGGTCTTGGACCAAGAGAACCACGGGCGCGTCGGCCCGGTCGCCCGCCCGAAACGACGTTAAGCGCGCGGCGCCCCGGCCGCGTTTGGCCCACCGACCGCCGGCCCCCGCCAGCGATCCGCCGCCCTCGATCGTCGCCGCTGCTCCCCACACGGGCTTTTCGCCGGGCCATTGAGACAAGAGCGCCGTGAATTCGGTGGACTCGGCGTTGGGCCGCGCGGCCGCGGCCCGACGGTCGTCCCAAAATCGCCGACCCTCCATCACACCGGCGGCCAGGGGGTTTCCGCCGAGGAGCAGGGACAGGAGGGCCCCGCCCGCCCGGTGGGCGAAAGTTCGGAGGGAACGTCGTGTGGATCGGCGGCGAATTTTCATTGATGAGGGGGCGCTTCCGCGTCCTCAAATTAAGTTTAATAGAAGAAGACCGGCGGGGACCTTAAAGGATTGTAAATGAAATGTAAATACATGGTTTATTCCTTTGTTCTGTTCTTGGGCGGCGTGGCCTCCGCGGAGCCCTTGCACACCCAAGCGGAACTGGTGACCGTCGCCACGACGGCCGCCCCGGGCCAGGTGCTCTGGGTGGGGGTGCGATTGCGCACCTTGGACGGATGGCACGTCTTTTGGGACAACCCCGGGGAAGTGGGGCTGACGACCAAAGTGCAATGGCTTTCCCCGCCCGACGCCGCCACGGCCCCGATTCGGTGGCCTTGGCCCCTTCGCAAAATCACCGACGGTTGGGTCGCCCACACGCTCCCCGACGACGCGACGCTTTGGACGCCCCTTCGACTGGCCGACGCCGTGCCCATGGGCGCGGGGTGGACCGTGCGCGCCCGGGTGGAATGGTTGGAGTGCCGGGAGACCTGCCAGGCCGGCACCGCGGAAACCTCCCTCTTCGTGGTCACCGACCCCCGCGCGCCGGAAGCCCGGGCGCCGGTGCCGCCGGAGGAAAAGGCGGCGCCGTGCCAGGCGCGTCGGGTGGGGAAAAAGAATTGGGAGTTGGTTTTCGCCCCGGAGCGGGGCGGACAAAGCCATGTGCCGGTCGTTTTTTTCCCCCGATCCCTCGGGTGGGCGGCGGCCGCCCCCGCGGTCCCGCGGGTGTCCGGGGAGTTCCGGGTTCTTTCCATCGGCCGACCGCCCGGGGCCCTTCCGAAGCGACTCCAGGGCCTGCTCCTGGGGCCGGCGGGTTGGCGGGGACCGGGCCGGGCCCGGGGCGCCTGGGTGGACGTTCCCATCCCCGAAACCTACGATTAGCCAACTCTTTTCTTTTTAGGCCATTCCCGTCTAACCCCTGGGATAAAACTCCGGACGCCGCTCCGCAAACAGGTCGTTTCCCGAGGACAATCGCTTGTCGTCGGCCTCGGCCGGACAAACGTCGACCACCGCCGCGCCCTCCGCCGTCCCCAACCGCTGCAGCACCTCTCCCCGAGGGGACAGGATCTGGCTTTGGCCGATGAACCGAAGCGTCCCCGCCCCACAGGTCTCCTCGCCCACCCGATCCGCCGTGGCCGCGAACACGCGGTTTTCCAAACAACGGGTGATCATGGCCTGGGGACAATTCGGAAGGACCAAGTTGGCGGGGTGCAAAACGATTTGGGCGCCGGCCAGGGCCAGGGCGCGCATGGACTCGGGGAAGAACCAATCGAAACAAATCATCAGGCCGATCCGCCCGGGCGGGAGGGACCAAACGGGGAACGGGCCGTCCCCCGGGGAAAAAAGCCCTTTTTCCCGGCCGAACAAATGGATTTTCCGGTAAACGCCGACCAGCCCCGTCGGACCCCACAGGGCGGCCGCGTTAAAGACCCGCCCGCCGGCGGACTCGGCCAACCCGAAAACGGCCCACGCTTTTTTCTTCCGGCAGAAATCGCCCACCGCCCGGCCGGAGGGACCGTCGGCGGCGGGCTCGGCCAGAGCGGCGATTTCCTCTGGGCGGTCGAAATGATACCCGGTAAAGGCCAGCTCGGGGAGCACGTACACGTCGGCCGGGGCCTCCGCCATCCGCGCCAGGGCCCGGTCACGGTTCTCTTCCACGGCGCCCTTTCGAGGTTCCGTTTGAATCACCGCCAATCGCGTCCCACCGCTGTTCGCCACTGCCCCCCCCGGGGGGCCCCCCCGGGCCCCTTTGCCCCTTGATTATAGGTGAATCGGGGGCTAAGTATATATGGACCGCGGGCGGGAAAACCGGCGCGCGGGGAAGCGGGGACGACGTTGGAACGAAAGGAGGTCGGATGAATTCACGTCTTCATGGTCTCCTAAAAAAACAGTATGCCCGTTTCTTCAAGGACCGCCGGGGCCCGTTCCTCTGGCGGTTCCGATCCTTTTTGAAAGCCGTCAACGAAGCCTACCACCAGGACGAACAGGACCGAAAGATTCTCGAACATTCCCTGGACCTCCGGGGTCAGGAAATTGCCCGTCGAAACACCCATTTGCAGGCCATTTTCCAAACCTTCCCCGACCTCTTCTTGGTGATCAACGAGCAGGAAGAAATCGTGGAGTTCAGCGGGGCGTCCTTTGACGACACCGGCGAATCGGGGCGGTGGATCGGACGGCCCTTGGAGTCCTTCCCGAACCCCGACGTGGGTCGCCGATTTCGGGAATCCCTGCGCCAGGCCCGAGCCGCCCAGGGACCGACCACCTTGGAATACGCCCTGCTGGCCGGGGCCTCGCTCGGGTTTTACGAAGCCCGTCTTCGACCGATGGACGACGGACAAGCCATTATTTTGATTCGGGACATCACGGGCCGAAAGGCGGCCCTGGAGGCCCTGAAGGCCTCGGAAGAACGCTACGCCCTGGCCGCCCGGGCCGCCAACGACGGGCTCTGGGACTGGAACCTCCCCAACAACCGCATCTATTTTTCGCCGCGCTGGAAAGCGCTGTTGGGCTATTCCGACGCCGAGCTGGGCAACGCCCCCAGCGTGTGGATCGACCGGGTTCACCCGGACGATGTCGAGATGGTCAAACGGACCCTTTCCGAAACCGGCCAACCGGGCAAAGACGCCCTGGAAATCGAATACCGAATCCGCCACCGGGACAACACCTACCATTGGGCCTTGACCCGGGGGCTCGTCGTCCGGGACGACGCCGGGGCCGCGTACCGCCTGGTGGGGTCGCAAACCGACATCACCACCCGAAAATCCGCGGAGGAACAACTCCGCCACGAAGCCTTTCACGACAAAGTCACCGGCCTGGCCAACCGCGCCCTGTTCCTGGACCGCCTGACGAACACCCTGGACCGCGTCAAGCGCCAACCGGGGTATTTGTTCGCCGTTTTGTACGTCGACCTGGACCGTTTCAGCACCATCAACGAACGCGCGGGCCACGAAGCCGCCGACCGACTGTTGCAAGCCGTGGCCGCGCGCCTTCGGTCTTACGCCCGCGTCGGCGATACCGTGGCCCGCCTGGGCGACGATGAATTTGCCGTGCTCTTGGACGGCATCGCCAACGAGCGGTCCGCCGTGGTATTCGCCGATCGCATGCGGGAACTGATCGGCGCCCCCTGCGACATCGGCCCCGAGGTCGTCAACGTGGGGGCCAGCCTCGGCATCGCCCTCAACGGCCCCGACAGCGCCAACGCCGAAATGCTGCTCAACGAAGCCGAAAGCGCCATGCAACGCGCCAAGAAAAACGGAAAGAACCGCCACGAGATTTTCGATCGGGAGACCCACAGCCGACTGGTCTCTAAACTGAAAATCGAATCGGACCTGCGCCAGGCCGCCGAGCGCGGCGAATTGGAACTCTACTACCAGCCGATCTTTTCCTTAAAGGACACCGAAATCATCCGGGTCGAAGCGTTGATCCGATGGAACCATCCTCGCCGGGGGCAAATTTCGCCCGTGGAATTCATCCCCGTGGCGGAAGAAACCGGCCTCATTTTAAACATCGGCGATTGGGTCCTTCAGGAAGTCGCCGATCAGACGCGGCGCTGGCACGCCGAAGGCTACGCCCCCATCGCGATCGCGGTCAATTTCTCCCCCAAGCAGTTCCAACAGCAAAACCTTCTGACGACGGTGGGCACGATTCTCAGCCGGTGCAAACACACCGGGTTCCCCCTGGAGATCGAAATCACCGAAAGCGCCGCCATGCAGGACGTGGACGAAACCATCAAGATTTTGAACAACCTCCGGGAGATGGGCGTCCGCATCTCCATGGACGATTTCGGCGTGGGCTACTCTTCCCTGAGTTGCCTGCGCTTGTTCCCTTTGAACACGCTGAAAATCGACCGGGGGTTCGTCGAAGGCATTCCGGGTTTGAAAGACAACACCGCCATCACCAACGCCATCATCGGCATCGGCCACAGCCTGGGGCTTTCCCTCGTGGCCGAGGGCGTCGAAAACGAAGAACAGCTCAATTTCCTCAAATCCCAGGGCGTGGAGGAAGGCCAAGGGTTCCTTCTCGGAAAACCCATGCCCGCCCGGGACCTCGCCCCTCTCCTCCGCCGCAACGGCAAACCCGCCTAAATTTCCGCGTTTCCGTCGAACGCACCGAAACCCCTCCGACCTTGATTTTGCCCCCACCCGGGGATACCCTAACGGGGTGAGTCGAGGCTACGCTTACATCGTGCTCGGCGCCGGCAAACAAGGCATGGCCGCGGCCTTCGAATTGGCCCTTTTTGGACGGGCCTCCACGGTCACTTTGGCCGACGCGTCCCTCCCCCTGGCGCGCGCCGCGGTTCAACGCCTCCAGTCCCTCATCGGCAAGGAACTCCAACAAAACGGAACCGCCCTCCGTTCCCGGCGGGTGGACGGCCGCCGCGCCACCGACCTGGCCAAAGCCATCGACGGCCATCGGGGCGCCTTCAGCGCTTTGCCTTATTTTCTCAACCCCGCCGCCGCCCGGGCGGCCATCGCCTCCGGGGCCCATTACGTCGATTTGGGAGGGCACTTCGACACGACGCAGGAAATATTGAAGTTGGAGCGGAGCGCGCAAAAATCCGGGGTGACCGTCACGCCGGATTGCGGCGTGGCCCCCGGCTTGTGCAACGTGTTGGCCGCCCGGGGCATCGAACAGTTGGACCGGACCGACGAGGTGCGCATGTACTGCGGCGGTCTTCCCCAACATCCCCACCCGCCGCTGGGGTACAAATTGGTGTTCAGCATGGAGGGGGTCCTGGGCAATTATTTCGGGAAGTCCTACGAACTGCAGGAGGGCCGCGTGGTCCTGGTGCCCTCCTTTGAACGCCGGGAAGAATTGGATTTCGGACCGCCCCTGGGCCGCCTGGAAGGGGTGGTCACCGGCGGAGCGACGTCGACCTGCCCCTGGACCTACGAAGGGCGGGTGCAATCCTACAGCTACAAAACCCTGCGCTACCCCGGCCACTTTGAAAAAATCCAGGCCCTCAAGGATTTGGGCCTCCTGGACGCCGAGCCGGTGCGGGTGGACGGGCAATGGGTGTCGCCGCGGCGATTGTTCATCAAACTCGCGGAGGAACGATTGCGATTTCCGGGCGAAAGGGATCTGTTGGTGATGCGGGTGGCGGTGCGGGGAACCAAAGGCGGGGCTTCGACCGAAATCACCTACAACGTTTTGGAGTATGAGGATGTCAAAACGGGGTTCTCGGCCATGCAGCGAACCACGGGATTTCCCGCGGCCGTCGTCTTGGAAATGTTGGTGCAAGGCGAGGTGGCCAAACCCGGCGTCGTGCCCATTGAAAAATTGGTCCCGCCCAAAACCTATCTGGACGTCGTCCAGCGGCGGGGAATCAAAATCACCGAGAAGACGACCGCCCCGGGCGTTTAACCGCCCTCCAACTTTCCCCGACCCTCCCGCAAGGACTCAAACGCCCGGGCCACCGCGGCCCACACCCGATCGGGATCCTCCGACAGCACGGGGTCCAGCAGCGCCCCCCCGTCGTAACTCCAGGCCGTGATGTGCGTGGCCCCGGCGTCGGCCGCCGCACGGCACGCCGTCTCGATTTCACCCTCCGCGCCTTTGGGCAGCCGCATGGCCTGGATCCAGATCTGATTTCCCTTCTTGAGAGGCCCCGCCACGGCGGCGACGCGCTCCGTGTAGTGCCGGACGTGCCGGGCCGGGTCCTGCTTGGCGGGGCGCCAGCGCCAATAGGGATCGCACCCGAACACGTCCAAATCCGGCAGGGACCCCAGCGTGTTCCACAAGCGTTCGTATTCCGCGTAGCCTTCGAAGGCGTAAAGGCACAGGGCGTTCTTCATTCCTTTGCGCCGTGCATAGGCCATGAGCTCGCCCAGAAAACCCGCCAAGGAATCCCGGCGGAAGGCGAAGGCGTCCTCGTTGAGTTTGGGCGGCGGCGCGCCGCCGAAACGTTTACGGAACAGGGCGGCGCACCCCTCGCACACGCAGGCGTAAACCCCCTCCCATTCCAAATCCCAATGAAAATACACGTGGGGCTCGTCCCAGAAAACGACCTGGGCCCCCAGGTGGCTTGCGGCGATCACCCATTCTTTGACGAAATCCCGAAACGCCGGTCGGTTAATGCAGGCCGCGGGCACCCGGCGGCCGTCGGAAAGGACTTGCCAGGTCTCGGGGTGTTCCAGGAGAAATTTGGAATAACTCTCGCCCCCGAAGACCCCCCCCACCCCCCAGGGGTCGGCCCACACCTCCAGGCCCAAGCGCCGACTCGCCTCCACGATTCGGGCCAGGGCCGCCTTGTGAAAATACAAATCCGTTTCGCTGAACGTATGAACCACGTGGTCGGCCACCCGGGCAATGACCTCCAAATCGCGCCGCGCGTGACCCAGGAACCGATTGCCCAAGTAGGCCACGCCGGTGCGGGGGCGGGGGGGTTTACGATCCACGGCGACGGTCCCCGGGGTCGAAGGGCTCCTCCCGCAGCAGCGCCTCGGGCAGCCAATACTCGTTTTGCGGACGCCAGCCCACCTCGCGGGACAAATACCGGTAAAAGATCTCTTTCAAATCTCGGACGCGGGCGGTCCAGAGTCGGTTGCCCGACAAATCCCCTTGGGAGGCCGCGTCCTCTCGAAAATACTGGAATCGAACTCCGTCCGCGGCGGGGACGTACACCAACGTTTCGTCGGGCCACCGGAGCGCCCGGCGTTTGCCCACCAACACCCGGTCCACGTAAGCGGGGTCGAGCATCAACCGGCCGGGGGCGTCCCGGTCTTCCACCGTCAGCGCCTTCGCCGGCGGCAACGAAAAGGGCCCGCCCGTCAATCCATCGGTTTCGCTGTAGGCCACGGCGGCGTCGTCCACCGCGGGGGCGCCTTCGAACACGGGGACGCCCTCCATGGCTTGCGGAACCGGGAGCCGCAATTCGTCCAAGAGGGTCGGGGCCACGTCGTGGGCGCGCACAAACCCGGGGAGACGACGGGCGCCCGACCGGAGGTGCGGCTCCATCAGGGCGAAGGGCGCCGCGTCGAAAACGGGCCCGGCCAACGCGGCGGCCCGCTCCCGTTCCACCGGCGAGAGCGCGGCGCCGCGGGGCGACCAGACGGCCACCAGCGTGTTTTCCTCGAACCCGTCGGCCTTCAACGCGTCCGCCAGAAACCCCAGCGCGTTGTCCAGGGCGGCAAGGTTCGCGTCGTAAAGGGTTCGTTCATCAAACCGCCCCCCCGTGTCCGAGGCCCGAGAGGCGCCCCGGGCCCGGGACCGCCAGTACCGCCACGCGCGGGCGTTGACCGGCGCGGCTGTTTCCGTTAAAACAGACGCGTGCACCACGAGGAAAAAACGGGAGTCAAACCGGTGGGCGTGCAGCCAGTCCGCCGCTTCCCCGGCCAGGAGGTCGGGGTCCGCCAAAGGACCGGACCCCCGAAGCGGTGAAAACAGCGCGCGTCCCCCGCGGCCGGACAAATAGGGCAACAGGGGGAGCGACCCTTCCAGGGCGCGTCGGACCAAGACCGATCGCGCGTTGCGCACGGGCGCGCGCACCTCGTCGAAATCCTCCTCCAGGCGGCCGTACAAATCGCCCCCCGCGTCCGCGAGCGCCCCCGTGCGAAATTCGTTGGCGCGCAAGACGAGCGGAAGCGCTTCGGCCCCAAGGCGAGCGTCCCCCCCCGAGGCGAAGCGGTTCCGGACCCCATGCCGAAGGGGCGTTTGGCCGGTCAGGAACGTCATCAACGAACAGTCCGTTTCTGCGGCTGGAGGAACGCACCGCGCAAAACTTCGCCCCCGGGCCATCCATCGAACCAAACGGGGCGCCGGGCTTCCGCCGTCGGCCCGAAAAAGACGATCCGAACGAAGGCCGTCGAGAACCAACACGACGGCGTTGGGACCCGTGTTCGGGGTCAATTGCGCCACCCACACCGCGCGAAAACCGACGGCGGAAAGCGTCAAGAACGAACCGAGGACGGCGATGGCCAAGCGGGTCGGACGGTTGAACCCCCAAAACCACATTCCCACGCGGCGAACGACGTTGAGCGCCGCGGACAAAATGCCCAGAAAGGCCCCCGCCGTGAGCGGCCACCGCAGCCAGAGCGGTCGACCGTCGGCCAGAAGAAGGAAGGCGCCGCGGGCGATGAACCGACGCCCCTCGGCCAGATGAAGATAGAGGGCCGGGTGCCGCGCGGCGTCCCGCATCAGAACGGCCGTGTGAAAGAAAAAAACACCCAGGGCGGCAATGGCGATTTGCCGAGGGATCGTCCACCGGGCCCGCCGAAGGGGTTTCCACAGGTCCCCGATGAAATCCCAGGCGTTTCGAAACACCACCCCCCAGGTTAAACCGACGGCCAGATGAAGAAGCAACGCCACCCCTTGCCCCGCCCACGCCCACCCCGGAGCCGAGGACCGGGCCCAATGGAATATTTCCGCGTCGGCCGGGGACGGCATCGGTCCGCCGCCCCCCCCGAGACGGCCCCACAGCCACAACAAGCCAAAAAGGGCGGCACCCGTTTTGGCCTCCAGGGAGCCGACGGATTCCCGGGTGGAGTCCATGACGTCCCGGCCGCTGGAGCGGAGCCAACGGCGGACAAGGATCCATTGCCGCTGAAAAGGATTCTCGAAGACGGTCACGGAACGGCCACCGGGGAGGTCGAGGGCCGGGGCGCCTCGGCGGGAGGCGCAACGGCCGGGGAGGCCACCGCGGCCGCGGGCGCGGCGGCCGGAGCGGAGGGCGGCGCCAGGGGGGCGGAGCCGGACGCGGTGCCGGTGGAAGGAACCGCGACGGAGGGCGCAACGGCGGGGCGCGGAGAGACGGGAGCCGCGGGACCGGACGCCGTGCCCGTGGAGACAACCGGGACGACGGGGCCCCCCGCGCGGGCCGGAGCGGCGGGGCGCGGAGCGGTGGAAGCGGACACCGAAAGAGGATCGATGGGGCTCCCGGGAACGGGAACCGCCGAAACGGGCGGCGCGCCAAGGGGAACGGGCGCGGTCAAGGCGGGCGCGCGACCGCTCCCCACCACCCAGGAAGTCGGGAAGGGCGTCCACACCGGGGACTCCGCGAGCCGATCGGCCGCGGGTCGCCAGACTTTGGGATCGCGTTCGCGCCGCCCAAGATACGCCGTGGCTTCCGTCGCCGTGGCGGGGAGGGGCGCCCAACCGTCCATCCAAGGGAATTTAGTTCGGTCGTGCCAACCGTCGCCGGCGGACTCGAAGAGGGGCAGGTTCAACCGCGACACGCGCAGGCGCGACGCGGGGATATACCGTCCGTTCACGGTGAGATACATCATGTAGGAAGCGCCCGGCGGATCGGTTTCGAAAATCACGGCCCCCGAGGACGCCGGAACCGTGAAGGAAAATTCGGTCCGGCCGCGGGAAATCAGCGGGAGCGTGGCGTCTTCCGCCACCCGGAGGCCGTTCATGGAACAGGTGGCGGCGCCTTGGGCGCGGGCGCCGTCCGCTCCTTGGAAGGCGACCCGGATGTCCGTGGGATCGGGATCGATCTCGTCCATGGCCTGGCGAAGGCGCGCCAAGAGCGTGCGCCGGTGGACCGCCAGATTTTGCTGTTCCCCCGGATCGTTCCACAGATCAAAGACTTCCTCCCGGGGGTAATCGATCCAAAAACGGCGGGGGCGCCACCACCGCGGGGTCGGGCCACGGTGGCGGATGTATTTGTAGTGGCCGTCGATGAGAAGCCCTTTGGCCTCCCGGCCCCGAAACGCGATGTGCACCAGGGTGTCCTCCGTGGGCGACTCCCGGCGGAAATCCAAAGCACGTCCATCGACGCCCGCCACGGGGCCCAGGCCCGCCAACGCGGCCAGCGAAGGCCCGACGTCGACCAGTTGGCCGGGCTGGGCCAACAACCGCCCGGTGGGCAGGGACGGGTGCCGAACGCACCACACCCCGCGCACTTCGCTTTCCCGCAACCCCAACCCCGGTTCCGACCAATAGGCCCATCCGCGACGTCCGCGCCCGGGCCACCGCACCGGCCGGTCGCCGGCCGGACTTCCCCCCAAAGACAATACGCTCAACACCGGGCGGTCCGGGACCACGGCCAAAAAAGTGGACAGAAACCGCCCCAAGGCGTCGTCCACGTAGGATTGCACCGCCGCTTCCCGCCAACGGGCCCAGCGGCGGTGGGACCAGGGCAGACGCTTCAGGGACAACGCCCAAAATCGAACCGGGGGCCAGCGATGGCGGGGGACGCCCCGCAAAAAAACGACCAGCAAAAACGGTCCCCGCCCTTCGTAACGGCGCGTCCATTCCAGCGCCTCCGCCGAAGCGGTCAGGGCGGCGTAACCGTCGTTGGGGACGGTGTAAATTTCGTCGAAATCATTGCCCGGCGCGCCCGCCAAGTCCGCTTCGCCGAAGGCCCCCACGGCCACCGTGCGATAGCCGTTGTCGGCAAAAGCCCGCACCCAATTCGGCGCCGGGGCCGGGGAACGCGGGGCCACGGCCGGACTCCCGACCCGGGGCGTTTGAGCGGTCAAAAGCGCGGACCAGGCGCCGACCGGCTCCACGGCGTTCGTGTAAAAACGGCGAACGCCCACGCCTTCCAGAAAAAAGTCCCGCAAGCGGGGCGGGGTTTGCTCCGAGAAGCCTTCCAAACTGATGCCGTCCCCCCGGGCGTTCTCCAGAACGACCAAGGCCAGGGGGGCTCCGGCCGTGGGCGGTCGCCCCGCACGGCGAATCTCCGACCCCTCGGTCCGGGGGCCCCACACGCGGGGGTCCCCCCAAAACGCCGCGGACTCTCCCGCGTCGACGCCTTCCGCCATCCCCGGTTCGACGCGGAACCGAAGTCGAACCGATCGCCGGGACCAAGCCGATAAATTGACCCGGACCGGCCGCCAGCGTTCGTCGTGATGGGTGCTTTGGGCCAACACCCGGGAAAGGAATCCCGGAAGCCATCGGGCCAGCCGGTGGGCGGCCCGGTGGCGCCGGGGAATCAAAGCGTCGTGGAACACGGGCGTCGTGGCGCCCCGCTCGTCGATCACGTCCACGGAACACGACAAGCCGGCGCCCAGGGAGAGCAAGCCCAATTGGAACTCCAACCAACCGTCCACCGGAATCAAGGCCGGAAATTCATACTCGCCGCTCGGGGGCGACACCAGGGCCCGGCGACGAACCGCCCCGCCCCCCCCCGCCAGCGTGACGCGGGCGGCGGGAAGCCGGGCCTCCGCGTCCCACGCCAAACGCGCGGTCGGGTGTTCGGTCAACAGCGCCCGCAGGCCGTGAAACAGCTCCTCCGGGCCGCGCCCGGCGGCGCGAAAGGACCCCGTCCCCAAACGTTGGAGGAGCGGGTCCGATTGGAAATGCGGCGTCCGGGCGCGCTCCTCGTCCGACGGGAAGGAAACTTTGCGGTCGTCCACGAGCAGAACCTGGAGGAAGTAAATCAAGGCCAGCGCGGCCCCGGCCAGCAGGGCCACGACGGCGGCGGCGAGTCCCCGTCGAACGGGGGAAGGGGGCATGCGTTAGCGGAAGTTCTTGAATTGGACGGGCGGGCCGAAATCGCCGCCCCGCAGGAGGGCCATGGCGGCCTGCAGATCGTCCTTGGATTTGCCGGTGACCCGGAGTTGCTCGCCCTGGATGGAGGCGTTCACTTTCAATTTGGCGTCTTTGAGGACCCGAACCATTTCCTTGGCTTTTTCCGAGGGGATGCCCTGGGACACTTTGGCCACTTGGCGGACGGTCCCGCCTTCGGCGGGTTCGATTTTTTGAAAATCCAAGGCTTTCAGCGAAATGCCTTGCTTGATCATCCGGTTCTGCAAAATGTCGATGACGCCTTTGAGCTTGCCTTCGTTATCGGAAAGGATCGTGATCTTGTTCTCTTTTTTATCCAGATCGATGCGGCTCACGCTGCCTTTGAAATCAAACCGGGTCTGCAGTTCCCGATTGGCCGTGTTGACGGCGTTGTCGGCGTTCTGCAAATCCACTTCGCTGACGACATCGAACGAGAATTCCTGCGCCACGCACCCTCCCCCGCGCGGCCGCCCGTCAACGGGGGCCCGCGCTCGCGGTCACCGCAAAAACGCCGCGCCCAGCACCACGAGAAAAATTCCCAAACCTTTTCGAACGGTCAACGTTTCCCCGAGAAACAACACGCTCAAAACAAAAGCCACGACCGGCCACGCGCCCCCCACGGCGGCGACGCGTCCCACGTCGCCGACTTTCAGCGCCCGGTAAAAAAACAACTGGGCGATGACGCTGGCCAACGCCCCGCCGCCCATCAAGGTCAGCCGGGTCCGCCAATCCAACGCGAGGAACCCCGTCCCCACGTCGGGACGCAAGAACAAAAGGACGGCGCCGGCCACGCCGACGCCCAAGGAACGGGCCAACACCCCGGTTTGCGGATCGGCGCCCCGCAAACCGATCTTTTCAACGAAACCCGAGACGCCCCAAACAACGGCGGCCAGGACGGCCATTCCGAAAGCGCTCAGGCGACGGTTCCCCCACGGTCAATGATCACCGGGGTATTTTAGGAAATAAGGGGGCGGTCTTGGCGATCCCCGGCGAATGTGAAAAAATGGGCGGGATGAACGAACCGGTGGTGGTGCGGCTGGACAAAAGCGGACGGCGGGGCAAAGCCGTGACGCTCGTGGAGCGCCTCCCCCTCCATCCGGAGGGGAAAGTGGAAATCCTGAAGGACCTCCAACGGCGCTGCGGCGCCGGCGGAACGATGAAGGCCGGCGTTGTGGAAATTCAGGGCGATCACCGGGAGCGAATTGCCGCCCATCTCGAATCCTTGGGCCACCGGGTGCGGCGGGGTTAACCTGGAATTCTCAGTCGCCCGCGGGATTCGCCAAAAAATACGGGCGTTTTCCCTTCACAAAAAAGGTTGTCCGTATTCCCGCTACGGCCCGCACTTTTTTGTTCGTAAAACCCCCGCTTTTTTCGTCTCGAATCAGCGGCTCTGCCGCCCCCAGTGCCACGGGCTCCGCTCGTGGCCGTTCCTCGCGCTCAACTGAGAATTTCAGGTTAAAAAAGAACCCCGCTCCCCCCGGGAGGACAATCCTCCGAGAGGGAGCGGGATTCAAGACGACGGGAAGGGAGCGACGCCCCGCAAACCGTGTCCACGGGCTGCGACCCCTGCAACGGGGCCAATCCGCTTTTAACGGCGGACCATTTTCGCGCGGGAAACGTCTCCCTGCTTGTCGAGGAAGTACAGGAAGCCTTTTTCTTTCTTGATCCCCACCTTTGCGACCTTCTGGGGTTTGCCGCCTTTTTTTCCACCGCGAGCCATCTTCGCGCGGGAAACGTCCCCTTGCTTGTCGATGAAGTAAAGGAACCCCTCTTCGCGCTTAACGCCGGCTTTCGCCACTTTTTGTGCCATGTGTTTCACCTCCTTCGTCGAGAAATAATCGCTGCGTGACAAAACATTAGCAAATCCTCCGCGAATTGCAAGACGGTTTCCGTCGGAAACGGCGGAGTCGCCCGACGGGGCCGCGGGACGCCTCAGGCGGGACCGGGCTTGCCCTCGAACAGGCCCCGCTGGGGTTCCGGGGGCTGGGTGATGAGGCTTTCGCGCAACCACGCGTCGATCACGTCCTTGGAAAATCGGTATTGCCGTCCGATCCGGGCCGCCGGAATTTTCCGCGCGCGGATGAGACCGTAAATTTTGGATTTGCCAATTCCCAGGTAGCTGGCCAGTTCCCGGATGTCCATCACTTCCCGGGTGGTGCGCGGTTCCGTCGGCATCGGGGTTTTTATATAAAAAGCTCCGACGGAAGTCAAAGCTTTTCGTGGGCAGGCGGCTCGGCGAGGTAGTCCCGGAGGGCGTCGGGCCAGGGGCGCATCGGCGGAAACCCCAGAGCGGCGGCGCGCTCGCTGGCCAGGGCCGATTGGACGGGACGGGAAAATTTGGCGGGCCATTGGTCGGACCGGAGCGGGAGAACGTCGGCGCGCACCGCCGCGGCCCGAAGGATTTCGACGGCGAATTCAAACCAGGTGCAGGACCCTCCGTTGGAGACGTGGTAAACGCCGCCGGGAACCGCCCGCGTTACCAACGCCCAAGCGCGCTCGGCCAAATCGCGGGTGTAGGTGGGGGACATGCGCACGTCGTTGACGACCGTGAGCGGAGCGCCGGAACGCGCCCGGGCCAAAATAGACTCCACAAAATTTCCGCCCAGGCCCCGGGACCCGGCCCGGCCGAAGAGACTCGAGGACCGCACCACCCAAAAATCGGGGGACGCCGACAGAACGCCTTGTTCCCCTTCCCGTTTGGATTGGCCGTATTGGCTTAACGGCCGGGGGACGTCGCTTTCCACGTAGGGCGCGGTTTTCGTTCCGTCGAAAACGTAGTCGGTGCTGAAATGGAGGAGGCGGGCGCCGCGGGCCCCCGCCAAGGCGGCCAGAACCCGGGGGCCTTCGGCGTTGGCCCGAAAGGCCACGGCGGGATCGATTTCGCATTGATCGGTGAGATTGAAGGCGGCCGCGTTCAAGACGACGTCGGGCGCGTGGCGTTCCAGGAGGGGCCCCACGTCGCCGGCGTCGGCGATGTCGGCCTCGGCGCGGCCCGGGCACACCAGGTCGACGCCGGCGGGCCGGGTTTTTCGGAGGTCCGTCCCCAGCTGGCCCGCGCCGCCGAAGAGGAGAACTTTCACGCGCGGGTCAGCGTCCGGCGGGAACGGACGGCTTGAGCCACCCGCGGGTCGCCAGCGTTTCGGCGATTTGCACGGCGTTCAACGCCGCGCCTTTGCGCAAATTATCGCCCACCACCCAGAAGGCCAGGGCGTGGTCGCTGAACAGGTCGCGCCGGATGCGGCCGACCAGGGAATCGTCCTTGCCTTCGGCCAGGAGCGGCATGGGGCAGTTGACGCCCTCCAAGGGGGACGCTTCGTCCACCACGCGGACGCCGGGGGCCGCCGCGAACACCGCGCGGGCCGCTTCGGGCGTGATGGGTTTTTTGGTTTCGATCCACACCGACTCCCCGTGGCCCACGTAGGTCGGGACGCGCACGGTGGTGACGGCGACGCGGATGGAATCGTCGCCCAGGATCTTGTGCGTTTCCTTGACGACCTTCCATTCCTCGTTGGAGTAGCCTTCTTCCTCGATGGCCCAGTTGTTGGCCAGGACGTTGAAGGCGATGGGGTTGGGAAACCCGTTCAAATCCGACACGGTTTCGCCCTTCAAGGCCGCTTCGGTCTGCTTCCGCAGTCCCTCGACGCCCTTGGCGCCGGCGCCGGAGACGGCCTGGTACGTCGAAATCACGGCGCGGGTCACCCCGAACGCCTTGTGCAGGGGCCCCAGGCCCATCAGGATAATGGCCGTCGTGCAGTTGGGATTGGCGATGATGCCCTTGTGGTTTCGAAGGGCGTCGGCGTTGAGCTCCGGGATCACCAGAGGCACGTCGTCTTTCATGCGGAAATCCGACCCGTTGTCGATCACGACGGCGCCGCGTTTGACCGCTTCGGCGCCGAAGGTCAGGGCCGCGCCCTTCTCTCCCTCGGTGCCGGCAAAGAGGGCAATGTCGATCCCGTCAAAAGCCTCGGGGGTCGTTTCCCGCACGGCGTAGGAACGGCCGTCGATGTCCAGAGTTCGGGCGCTGCGGGCCAGCACGCGGAGTTCCTCCAGGGGAAATTTCCGCTGGTTTAAAATTCGAATCATTTGAACGCCGACGGCGCCGGCGCCCACCACCGCCACACGATATTTTTTCACGATCGATCACCTCGCGCAAACAAAAAAGGCGCGCCCCGCGGGGCCGCCTTTTGGGATTATAACAAATTTCTCCCCGACGTCACGCTTGCAGGTCGACGGAACCCCGCCCCAAAAGATTTTCGAGCTCGTGGACGAACCCGTCGGTGGGGGCCACCTTGTGCTCGGTCGCCAGGCGGTAGGTGCCGTGGGTGGGCGTCGAAAGTTCGAAGCACAGGCGGCAGGCGCCGGGATGGGCCGCGGCGGCCCGCTGGATTTTGGCCACGCGGTCCTCGGCCAGGCCGGCGGTGGAAAGACGGACGACCACGCGCTTGACGAAGCGCGCCCGGGCGTCCCGGAGCGGCACCGCCTCCTCCACCAGAATGTTTTTTTCGTCCATGCGGGTTTCCACCCGGCCTTTGACCACGATCATCTCGTGGGCCACCAGCGCCCGGGCCAGGTCCGCCGTGTAGGTTTTGGGGAAGACCACGCATTCCACCTCGCCCTCCAGGTCCTCGAGCTTGAACCGGCTCATGGCGTGGCCGGACTTGGTGACGGTCTTTTTGGTGTTGACGATCATGCCCGCCACCCGGACGATGCCGCTTTCGGGCAACTTTCCCAGGGTGTGGGTGGTGTAGCTGGCGAGCTCCCGCCGGTAGCGCGCCAGGGGATGGCCCGACAGGTAAAAACCGAGGACTTCCTTTTCGTTGGCCAACAGTTCGTGCTCCGACCATTCCGCCGGGGCCGTTCCGTTTTGGGCCCGGGGCGGCCCCTTGGACACGCCCACCAAATCAAACAGGGCGCCCTGGCCCACGGACGTCTCCTCCCGGGCGCTCGTGGCGCGGCCGAGGGTGTCGCCCACGTCGCCGTGGATTTGGGACCGCCAGCGGCACAATTCCAGCAGGCGAACTTCGTCGGACTCCTCCCCCAGGACCGGGCGGAACCCGTCAAAGGCGCCGGCCTTGACCAGGGATTCCAGGACTTTGCGGTTGACCTGGCGGGTGTCCACGCGGCCGCAGAGATCGTCCAGGGAAACGAAAGGCCCTTTGGTCCGCCGGGCCTCGAGCAGGGACGCCACCGCGCCGTCCCCCACGTTCTTCACCGCCAGCAATCCGAAGCGGATCGCCGGATTCTCTTTTTCCGTGGGCGGCGTTTCGATGGAAAACACGTCGACGGATTTCTGAACGTCCGGCTGGAGGATTTCGATGCCCATTTCCTGGGATTCCCCCATGTACGTCACCAGCTTGGACTCCACTTCCTTGGACCCCAAATTGGAATGGCCGATTTCCGACGTCAAGACCGCGGCCATGAACTCCGTCGGGTAATTGGCCTTGAGGAAGGCGGTTTGGTAGCTCACCAGGCCGTAGGCCGAGGCGTGGCTTTTGTTGAAGCCGTACCCGCCGAACTGGACCACCAGGTCGAAGACTTTTTCGGCGATTTTTTTCTCGACGTTGTTGTCTTTGCATCCCTTCAGAAAGGTGTCCCGCTGCTGATCCAGAATTTCCTGGATTTTCTTTCCCATGGCTTTTCGGAGCAGGTCGGCTTGGCCCGGGGTGTACCCGGCCAGGACCTGGGCGATCTGCATGACTTGCTCCTGTACACGATGATGCCGTAGGTGTCTTTCAGGAGGGGCTCCAAAAGCGGGTGGTCGAAAACGACTTTGGACCGGGCGTGTTTGCGCGACACGAACTCGTCCAACATGCCGGAGCCCATGGGGCCGGGGCGGTAAAGGGAAATGAGCGCCACCACGTCGGACAACGTCGTGGGTTTGAGTTTCCGCAGCAAATCGCGCATGCCCCCGCTTTCCAACTGGAACACCCCGGCGGTGCGGGCCTGGGCCAGCAATTTAAAAGTGGCGGCGTCGTCCAAGGGAATGTGCTCGATGTCGAATTCCGGGGCGTGGCGTTCCCGGACCAGCTTGATGGCGTCCCGGATCACGGTCAATGTCCGGAGCCCCAAAAAGTCCACTTTGAGAAGGCCGAGCTTCAACACGGATTCGTCGTTGTACTGGGTGGTCACCACGTCCCGGGACCCTTTGGCCAGGGGCACGTGCTCGGTGAGCGCCCCCGCCGCGATGATGGTGCCCGCCGCGTGAACGCCCGTGTGCCGCTTCAGGCCTTCCAGCCGCTGGGCCAGGTCCAGCAATTTCTTGACGTTGGGATCGGTTTTGTAAAGGTTCTGCAGATCGGGCACCTGTTGGAGGGCCGAATGGATGGTGATGCCCAACTCCCGGGGGATCAGCCGCGTGACTTTGTCCACTTCCGGGAGCGGCATGTCCAACACCCGCCCCACGTCCCGCACCACGAGGCGCGCCAGCATGGACCCGAACGTGATGATCTGGGCCACGCAGGCCTCGCCGTATTTCTGGCGGACGTACTCGATGACCTGTTCGCGGCCGTCGTCGGAGAAATCGATGTCCAAGTCGGGCATGGACCGCCGCTCGGGGTTCAAGAAGCGCTCGAAAAGCAGGCCGTTTTGAATGGGGTCGATGTTCGTGATGTTGAGCGCGAAGGCGGTGAGGGCGCCGGCGCCCGACCCGCGGCCCGGCCCCACGGGGATCCCCTGGCGGCGCGCGTAATGAATGAAGTCCCAGACGATCAGGAAGTAGGTGGAGAACCCCATTTTGCGGATGATCGACAACTCGTAATCCAGCCGGGTCTTATAATCGGGCTTGATGTGCCCGAACCGTTTTTTGAGACCCTCGAGGCACAGCTTCTCGAGATAGCCCTCCGGCGACTCCCCCACGGGCACGTCGTAGCGCGGCAACAGGATCTGATTAAAGGTGAGGGACAGCCGGCAGCGTTCGGCGATGGACAGGGTGTTTCGAAGGGCCTGGGGCACCTCCTTGAAGGTTTCCATCATCTCCTGGGGCGCTTTGTAATAGAACTCGGGGGCGTTGTACTTCAGGCGATTGGGGTCGTTCAAGGTTTTCCCGGTGCCGATGCACAAAAGCACGTCGTGGGCGAAATGGTCGTCCTTGCGGAAGTAATGGCAATCGTTGGTGGCCACCAGGGGGGCGTCGAATTTTTTCGCCAATTCCACCAGGCGCGGAAACACCTTCCGCTGGTCCGGCAGACCGTGGTCCATGAGCTCCACAAAAACGTTTTCCTTCCCGAAAATGGACCGGTAATCGTCCAGGGCCTTGGCCGCCTTGTCCGGCTGTTCCCGCAGGAGGGCCGAGGAGACTTCGCCTTTCAGACACCCCGTCAGGGCCACGAGCCCTTCCGAATGTTTCGCCAGGATTTCCCGGTCCATCCGGGGCTTGTAGTAATAGCCTTCCAGAAAGGACTGGGAGGTCAGCTTCATCAAGTTTTTGTAGCCGGCGAGGTTGGTCGAAAGAAGGGTGATGTGGTGGGCGGACTCCGAGGGGCTGCCCTTGCGGTCCAGTCGGGACTCGGGCGCCAGGTACGCCTCGATGCCGATGATGGGGTTGATGCCCACCTCGGTGCAGACTTGGTAAAACTCAATGGCCCCGAAGAGGTTCCCGTGGTCGGTGATGGCCAGCGCCGGGAACTTGGACGCGGCCATGGTTTTGATGAATTCGGAGGGATTTCCTTTTTCGTCAGTGAGGCGGGTGGCCCCGTCCAACAGGCTGTACTCCGTGTGGTTGTGGAGGTGGACGAACTCGGCGGTGGTCATGGGTTTTAACGGAAGAGCGCATTATACCCGTTTGCCGCCGGGTTGTCGCGAACCGACGACGAAGGTTCAGTCGAGGGGGGCCCGGAGGTCGACCAGCCGGCGGCGCAAAACCGCCGCCGCGTCCGGCCGGTCGCCGGAAAGCGCCAAGGCCCGCCGGTAGACCCGGCGGGCCGCGGGCGCGTCCCCCGCCAAGGTCAACGCCTCGCCCTCGGCCAGGAGGGGCAAAGGGTTGGCCGGGTCCAGGTCGCCGGCCCGGCGGAATTGCCGGAGCGCCGGAGCATGGAGCGCCCGGCGGAGGTACCAAAGTCCCAGCTTAAATTGGCTTTCCGGATCCCTCGTGACGTCGAAAACGAAGGAGCTGTACCCCGGTTGAGCGAAGGGCTTTCGGTTCCGAAGCCACGCGAAGGGGTCCCCGTCGACGCCCCAGCCGTGAAGTTTGCTCGCCGCGACCACCAGCCATTCCTTCGTCGGGGCCGTCGAATTGACGTGCCGGTAATACAGCCAGGGCGGGGTGTTGTCGTCCGAGGTCACGTCCTGGTGGGGTCCGAAATAGTGATCGCGGTCCGCAAGGCCCGCCGTGGCCAGCAGCAATTCCGGTTTCCCCTCCCGCTCCCAGAGGGCGCGGATCGCCGGAAAATCCTGGCCCCAATCCAAATTGCAATCCACCAGCCAAAGGTGCCCGTTCCGAGCCCCCCCCCACCAACGGGCTGAAATACGCGAGATAATGGGGTGCCACACCAACGGATTCGATGGCCAAGCCCCCGACCAGAAGCAGCGCGGCCGGCGTTTTCCACCGACCAAACAGCGCCGGAACCCCTCCCATGGCCAAACAGAGGAATGGGAAAATGGGAAGAACGTAACGCAGGCCGTTCTGTTTGGAGGAGAGCGAAAAAATCACGACGTAAAGAAGGACCGGCGCGACCACAAAAACCAGCCGCCGGTCCCGCCGGCAAAAAGACAGGACGGCGGCCAGCCCGAAAGCGAGCGGCGTTTTTAGAAAAAACGCCAGGGGGTAGAAATACCGGTATCCCGTTTCGAGGATCTGGCCGTGCAAATAATTTCGCCAACCCTTCTGAAATCCCATTCCCACGCCGAATTTCAAGAGTTCGAAAAACCGCGGAAGAAAACGAACTTGATAAACGGCCACCACCACCAAGGCCGCGACCCCGGCGGACAGGAGAACGGCCCCGACGAGGCGTCGCGGGTCCCGGGGCCGCGGCGAAGGGCCCCACCAAAGGCACGCCGGAAAGGCCCCCAGAGCGAGAACCCCCGGCGCTTTGGTGGCCAGGGCGGCGCCCACGGCCGCGCCCGCCAGGATCAGAGGGCGGCGGCGGCCCGTCTCCACGAACAACGACAGGAAAAAGAACGCCGCGAAAAAAAAGGCCGTCAGCCCC
Organism: Elusimicrobiota bacterium; assembly: GCA_016722575.1. Lineage (NCBI taxonomy): Bacteria > Pseudomonadati > Elusimicrobiota > Elusimicrobiota bacterium. Next base: position 1,063,257 of record JADKIY010000002.1, read on the forward strand.
ATGTCCATGGTGGCGAGGCCCCCGTGGGCCAACAGATTGGGCTCAAACACAAACATGGCCAAGGCGAAGAGCCCCCCCGCGGGACCATACCAGCGAACGCTCCAGATCCAGATTAGGGCTCCCAGCGCCAGGGCCATCAGCAACGAAGGCAAACGCCCCCAAAAAAGGATTTTTTCCGGCGAGACCGAGTTGCGATAAAGGTATTCAAATCCGCAGGCGTAAAAGCGATCCTGCTCGACGAACCCGGGTCGGCAGAGGAACTGGGCCCCGGCCCCCTCGAGCGACAACCCCACGAGGTATTTCATCAGCGGCGGGTAGTTGGTGGTCTCCAATTGAATTCGGCCCGTTCGGACGTAGGAAGCACCCGACGCCAGCACCGCGGGCTCGTCGTAAGTCGACGAAGAAGCCCGCATCATCGCGAGGATTTGGATCGCGAGCACCGCTCCCAGGACCGCCGCGGCGAAAAGGGGGCCGACCCCCCCGCTCCAACGGATCAGTCGATTCGCTGGGCCACGAGGGTCCACGACATCCCTTGGGTGTGCGTCACGTGTTTGACGGTCAAAGGAAGATCCGACAGAAGAGCGACCGCTTCTTCCCGGGACCAATAGCGGGCGATGGACGGCAGCAATTGATCGAAAACGATCGACTCCGTGTGCCGAAAGGAGAACGTTCGCAAGAGTTCAAAATAAGGACGCCGCCAAGGCCAAATCAAGAGGGCCCGCAGGAGGACCGTCAACCCCTTGGCCAAGGCGAGGGTGAACCTCACCGGAAGGAAGCGGGTGAGGGCGCGAAGGGGCGTTAAGAGGAGAAGGAGCGCTTCATTGCCCTCCCGCCCGTACACCCACACAATCAAGGTGCCCCCCGGCTTGAGCGCGGCGACCAATCGTCGAAGAACGCGCCGAGGATCCGCCAAATGGTGGAGAACCCCCAGACAAAAAACGACGTCAAACGTTTTTTCGAAAGAAAGGTCGTACAGCGACGCCAATTCGACCCGGGCGCGGGGGAACGGCTCTAAATTTCGTTGAGCGGCGGCCACCGTCCGCGGATCAAAATCCACCGCGACCCCGGACGCCGCGCCGGCCTCGAGGGCCCAAAGAGCGTTCCGGCCCATGCCACAGCCGGCGTCCAAAAAGGTCCGACCCGCAAAGAATTCCAGCGGGACGGGCTGGATCCATTTTTTGAATTGCTCGCGATGCGCCGGGAAGATTTCCGTGTAACGGCTCCACTCTTCGCCGAACTGACGGGCGATGCCGCCCGGATCGCTTTTGAATTTGTTGTTTTCCAACGGTTTCACCTTTGCCTTTCAGGGATTCCCGATCGGCCTCGGACCCGCGGCGATTCCACGACGGTCCCCCCGGGGGGCGTTGACCGCGACGGCGTACAACTGAGCTCCCCGTTGATTGGAATTGAACCCAAAGAGACCGCGGAGGACCGCGCACACGGCTTTCTGGGGCAACGAATAAGTCCCTTGGCCGAAAAACCCCAAAGCGGCCGCGGGGAAAAGATTGGCCAAACGTTTGGACCAATCGTGGAAGGGGAATCCCGCGTTCCACACGCGCTCCGGCCGCCAACCGCTGGACGCCAGCAAATCCCGCATTTCCTCCGCGGTGAAATGACGGCGGTGGCCCACGCGCCGCTCCGTGGCGCGCACCGGCCCACTTTGGGTGGTAACGATCAGCCGCGCGGCGGGGGAGGCCAAAGACCGGGCGTGTTCGAGAAGCCGACGAGGCGATTCAACGTGTTCGATGACCTCGCAAGCCACGACGGCGTCAAATTTCCCGCGCCAGGGGGCCGGCACGGGGACCTCGCCGTCCAAATCGAAGGCCAGCCAATCAATGGTGGAATCGTTCCGGCGATTTTCAGCGATCCGGGCCGCGGCCAGGTCCACCCCGGCGCGGGCCGCCCCCGGAAAACGCCGGCCGATGTCCCGCAAGAGCGTCCCGTCGCCGCACCCCAAATCGACCACCGTCAACGGGGCCGATTCCCCAAGGGCCGCCAACACCTGGCGCGCGCGGGCGCGGGGCGCGGCCATCCAACGCCAATAATCCCGGCGCCCTGGATGGTCGGCGTCGTAGTAAACGCGGTTGATTTTAACAATGTCGGGGACGGGGGGCTCGGAAGTCACAGGATCGATGGGAAGTTTACCACATTGAATTGCCCCCTCCCACCCGGCCCGCCCCCCATTCCAACGCCCGCAAACAACGAACCCGGTGCTATAATGAGCCCTCAATCGACCTATGAATCCGCGCCTCAGCGTTGTCGTGCCACTGCTTAACGAATCCGAAAACCTTCCGGGGCTTTTTGAAAGCCTCCACCGGGGGTTGACCGGGTTGTCCGCCGAAATCCTTTTCATCGACGACGGCTCCCGGGACGGCAGCGCCGCCTTGATCGAACAATGCCAAAAAACGGACCCGCGGGTACGACTGATCTCCTTCGCGCGCAACTTTGGCCAAACCGCCGCTCTCTCCGCCGGAATCGAAAAGGCCCGGGGCGAGGTGATCGTCACGCTGGACGCCGACGGGCAAAACGACCCGGCCGACATCCCGGCGCTGTTGGCCGTTCTGGACCAAGGGGCCGACGTCGCGTGCGGCTGGCGCCGGACCCGGCACGACCCGTGGCTCTCCCGCCGACTGCCCTCCGCCATCGCGAACCGGATTATTTCCTGGGTGACGGGCGTCGCGCTTCACGATTACGGCTGCACGCTGAAGGCCTTCCGCCGGTCCGCGGTCGAGGGCTTGCGCCTCTACGGGGAAATGCACCGCTTGATTCCCGTGTGGTGCGCCTGGCGGGGAGCGGTGATCCGCGAAATCGAAGTGCGCCACCACCCCCGTGCGCACGGCCGATCCCATTACGGCATCGGACGGACCTTCAAAGTCCTCCTGGACCTCCTGACCGCCAAATTCTTTTTCAGTTTCCTGACCAGCCCCAGCCACCCGCTCGGCGGTTTGGGCCTGGTGTTTTTGTTTCTCGGTTTCCTGGCGGGCCTCTTCCCCATTCTGGACAAATTCGTTTTCAATCATTGGGCGGTGTACCGTATCCCCTTCATGATTTTGTCCGTGTTCCTCGGCCTCCTGGGCATGCAATTCCTGGCCCTGGGCGTGCTCGCGGAAATTCTGGTGCGCATTTACTACGAGAACAAAGGGGAAAAGCCCTACCGCGTCAAACGCGTCGTCCCCGACGACGCCGGCCCCCGCTAGCCCCCATGTGCGGCATCGTCGGTAAAGTCGCCTGGTCGGGGGCCGTGGACATTGCCACCCTCGAACGAATGAACGACCGCCTCGCTCCACGGGGCCCGGACGAAAAGGGCCTCTGGGTCAGCGGCCCCATCGGATTGGCCATGCGTCGCCTCAAAGTCATTGATTTGGTCGGCGGCCAACAACCCATGTCCAACGCCCACTGTCCGGCGTCGGAAAAGGCCGGCCGCTTTCGACTGGTTTTTAACGGCGAAATCTACAACCACCGCGCCCTTCGCGGGGAATTGATCCGCCGGGGCCACCGCTTCGCCTCCACCTCGGACACCGAAGTGCTCTTGCACCTCTTCGAAGAGGAAGGGGACCGGGGGTGGGAACGACTCCGGGGCATGTTCGCCATCGGGTTGTTCGACGAACGGCGCAATGTTTTGCGCCTCGTGCGGGACCGCGTGGGCATCAAACCTCTTTACTTCGCCCGCACGCCCGCGGGGTTTTCCTTCGCCTCGGAAATCAAAGCCCTGCTCGCCGACCCCGACACCCCGCGGGAGTTGGACGCGGCCGCCCTGAACGCCTATTTCTCTCTGGGGTACGTTCCCACGCCGGTGTCCCCCTTCGAGCACGTGCAAAAACTTCCCCCGGGCCGGATTCTCACGCTGGAATTAAAAACGGGCGCGGTGAATCAATCGCCCTATTACGAATTTTTTCCCCGGCCGCCCCAACCACGGCCCCTCGCGGACACCCTCGAAACCCTGGACCAATTGCTGTCGGACACCGTGCGCGAACACCTGGTGTCGGACGTGCCCCTCGGGTTGTTTCTCTCCGGAGGCTTGGACTCGGCCACCATCGCCCACTACGCCCGGGCCGCGGGGAAGACGCTCGACAGCTACACCATTTTTTTCGGCGACGCCTCCTTTTCCGAACGGCGCGAGGCGGCGGAAACGGCCAAACGGCTGGACCTGCGCCACCACGAGGAGGAGATGCGTCCCTCGGCCGACGTCCTGACCCGCCTGGGGGAAATCCTGGACGAACCCCTGGCCGATCCGTCGGTCCTTCCCACTTATTACCTGTGCCGCCTGGCCCGCCGGGGCGTCACCGTGACCCTCTCGGGAGACGGGGGCGACGAATTGTTCGCGGGCTACCCCACCTATTTGGCGGACCGCTACGCGGCCTGGTTCCGCCGTTTGCCCGCCGCGGCCCAACGCTGGGCGGTCAAAATCGCCGACGCCGCCCCCACGTCCTTTAAACGGATCCCCTGGGACTATCGATTAAAAGCCTTCGTGCGCTCCGCGTCCCGCCCCCAGCCCGACGCCCACTTCGGCTGGCTCGAGGCGTTCCAGCGGGAGGAGAAGGAACGGCTCTTTACGCCCGACTTTTGGGCCACGGTCCAGCGCCACGACCCGGAACAAAGCTTCCGGGAGGCCTTTGAGGACGGACGCCACCGCCCCTTTTTGGAACGCCTCCTTTACCTGGACCAACGAACTCGCCTGCTGGATCAATATTTGGTGAAGGTGGACCGGCTCAGCATGGCCAACTCCCTGGAAGTGCGTGTGCCGCTCCTGGACAACGCCCTGGTCGAATTCGCCTCCACGGTGCCCGCCAACCACAAAATCCGCGGCTGGACCACCAAATATCTTTTCCGCCGATTGATGAAAGACCGCCTGCCCGCCTCGGTCCTGACCGGCCAAAAGAAAGGTTTTTCCCCGCCCCTGGCCCAATGGCTGGCGGGGCCCCTCAAAGCCTGGGCCGAAGAACTGCTTTCACCGGAATCGCTGGAGCGCACGGGAATCCTCCGTCCCGAATTCCCCCGGGCGCTTTTGGAAGAACACGCCGCCCACCGACGGGACAACCACCGTCGGCTCTGGGTCCTTCTGAGTTTTGTCCAATGGCACCGGGCCTACGGCTCCCCCGCCGCCTGAAAGTTTACACCTCATTTACAATAAATTAGGGGAACCTTTTTCCCCCGGGGGTTAAACTTTCCCCATGAAAAAAAGGACACACCGCTTCCGGGGATTTTTCGCGGCCGCCCTGTTCTTTTCGGCTTCCCCGCTGTGGGCCAAAACCTCCGACTGGGACAGCCCCACCCTTTGGACCGTCGACACGGACGACCAGAGTTCCTTCTCGGTTCGTCCGGTGGAGGGCATCGACGGCCTTCGCCTGGAGCTGAAATACACCCTGCTGGGGGCGGGCCACCGGTGGGTTCAGATGAAACGCGAATGGGACCCCACCGCCCTGTTCGACGGACGCCCCCTCACCTTCCTGTTCCGCGCCAACGGCACCGCCACCATGGAAATCAAGCTGGTCGACGAAGACGGATCCAATTTCATCTGCCGTTACCCGCTCAAGCGATACGGCGCCCGCTGGGAACCGGTCGTGCTCTACCGCGACAGCTTTGAATACGGCTGGGGCGGGAACGCCACCCTGGACCGGCCCAAACAACTGGCCATCGCCATCGCCGGGCCCGCCGAAAGCGGCACGGTCTACATCGACGAAATCGGCCTGGGCCGCAAGGGACAGCCCGCCACCCAGACGCCCGACGGACCGCGGTTGGACCCCCGCCGCTTTAAAACGGGCTTCGGGTTCGCCGCCCGCCGGGACAAGGAAGCCCGTCCCGAGGACCCGGGCGTCCTGGCCTGGATGAAAGCGGTGCAGGACGCCGGCTCCCTCGAAGGCCAATTGCTACCCTCCATGGAAGACAACCGCGCCCAGACCTACAACAACGCCCTGGGGGCGATCGTCTTTGTTCTCAAGGACGAACGGGAACGGGCCGAGCGCATCCTCGACTTTTACGCGGCCGCCACCCGAACCGACAACGCCGACCCCACGCTTCAAAATTTTTTCTACAAGGGCGAACCCCGCGGGTTCTACCAGGACTGCCTGCTGACGGATTCCACCGCGGGCGCCGCTTTTCACGCCCCCCAGGAGTCGGACCGGTGGATCGGCGACATGGCCTGGCTCCTGATCGCCTACGAATATTACGGCCGCCGCTACGACTTGTCCCGGTACGAGCGGATCACCGGCCTTTTGACCGAGTTGCTGGCTTCCTATTATCAACCCACTCCGGTGGGCGGCTACATCCGCCACGGGTGGCGGCGCGGAGACACTCAATTGCACGAACGGGTCGGTCACCCCGAAGGCAACATCGATTGCTACGCGGCGCTCCGATTGGCCGGCCGGGACGACGTGGCCAACAACGTCAAGCGATGGTTGGACAGCACCGTGGGCGGCAGCCGCCTGCCGCTGGACTTGTACACCTGGCGGGTGCTGGCTCTCGGTAAAACCTACGAGACCGCCCTCGCGGTCCCCGAGAACGATTTGCGTTTCCGCAAGACCCTCGTGATCGACGGGCGCAAGACCATGGGCTTCTTCCACGGGCCCGCCACGGACGCGAACAACTTTTGGACGGACGGCATCGGGCACATGGCCTGCGCCTATTACTCGGTGGGCGACGAGACCCGGGGAAATTTTTACGCCAACCAAATGGACGCCCTCTTGATCGACCGCGCCATCGGCGACAAGGCGACCCGAAGCCTGCCCTACACCGCCAACGCCGAAGGCGGATACGATTGGGTCAAAACCGACCGGGGGTTCCTGTCCTCCGCCGCCTGGTACATTTTCGCCAAGAACCGCTTCAACCCCTTCACCCTCCGGGTGTCGGTCCCCGCGGCCGCGGCCTACGCCGACCGCGGCCGCTGACCCCCCGCCTCCCCCCCGTGACGATCGTCATTGACAGGGCGCCTTGCGCCCGGTCAGAATGGAGGGGTCGTTAAAGCCCGGCCCCTTCCCGGGACCGCCTCCAGGAGAATTTCATGATCCCCTACCGATTGACCCGCGAGAAAACCGGCCACGTCGTCGTCGAAACGCCCTTGGCGGGGCAAATGTTGTTGGACACGCCGTTGCTGAACAAAGGGAGCGGCTTCACGGAGCAGGAACGACAGGCCTTCGGGCTGGAAGGGCTGCTGCCCCCGCACATCTCCACCTGGGAAGAACAATTGCTCCGCACCTACGGCAACTTCCAACAGAAAACCACCGACTTGGAGCGCTACGTGTTCCTTCTCGCCCTCCAGGACCGGAACGAAACCCTTTTCTACGGCCTCGTGCAGGCGCATATTCAGGAAATGATGCCGATCATCTACACGCCCGTGGTGGGCGCCGCCTGTCAGCATTTCAGCCGGATGTTCCGCCGGCCCCGGGGCCTTTTCCTCTCCTATCCCGACCGGGACCGCATGGACGCCATGCTGGCCAACGTGGCCAACCCCGCCATCGACGTCATCGTCGTGACGGACGGCCAACGGATCCTCGGCCTGGGCGATTTGGGCATGAACGGCATGGGGATTCCGGTGGGCAAATTGTCCCTCTACACCCTGTGCGCGGGCATCCACCCGGCGACCACGCTGCCGATCCTTCTGGACGTCGGAACGGACAATCCCGCCCTGTTGAACGACCCGCTGTATCTGGGCTGGCGCCACGAGCGGGTGAAAGGCGCGGACTACGACGCCTTCATCGAGCGCTTCGTTCGCGCGGTGATGAAACGGTGGCCCCACGTTCTCCTTCAATGGGAGGATTTCTCCAAGGGCAACGCCTCCCGCCTGCTGGACCATTACCGCGACACCCTGTGCACCTTTAACGACGACATTCAGGGCACGGGCGCGGTGACGGCGGCGGGGATCCTGGCGGCGGTCAAAGCCGCCGGACGGCCCATCGCCGACGAGCGGGTGGTCATTTTGGGGGCGGGGTCGGCGGCCACGGGCATCGGCGATCAAATCGTCCTCGCCAAGGAAAAAGCCGGCGTTTCAGCGGAAAAGGCCCGACGGTCCCTCTGGCTGATCGACACCCAGGGGCTGGTCCACACCGGACGGGCGGAAATGGAAGACACCAAGAAACGGTTCGCCCAACCCCGGGAAGGCTTGGCGGGGTGGACCGTCGATCGGCCGGGGGAATATTTCCTGGCCGATGTGGTGCGGAACGTCAAACCCACCGCCTTGATCGGCACCTCCGCCCAGCCCGGCGTGTTCACGGAGCCCATCGTGCGGAACATGGCCCAATCCGTCGACCGGCCGATCATTTTCCCCTTGTCCAACCCGACCTCCAAGTGCGAAGCCCTGCCGGCGGATCTGCTCCGGTGGACCGACGGGCGGGCCCTGGTGGCGACCGGCAGCCCCTTCGCCCCGGTGGAGGTCAACGGCGCCAAGGTCAAGATCGGGCAGTGCAACAACGCCTACATTTTTCCCGGCATGGGGTTGGGGGTGGTGGCGAGCCGGGCTCGACGGGTGTCGGACCGGATGTTTTTCGCCGCGGCGGAAACCCTGGCGGAATTGTCCCCCGCGCTGGGGAATTTGGCGGCGGGCCTGTTTCCGGACCTGACGTCCATCCGATCGGTTTCCCACGCGGTCGCCCTCGCCGTGGCGCGGCAGGCCCAGCGGGAAGGGTTGGCCGATAAAATTTCGGACGCCGAGCTGGAAGAGCGGGTGTCGGCGAAAGTCTGGGTGCCGCGCTACGTTCCCTACCGGCGCGGGCAGGCGGCGGATTTCGTCAAAACGCCGGCCGGCGAACCCATCGCCCGCTCCTAGCGCGGTCGGGGACCGGGCCGGGGACGCGGACGCGCCGCGCCGCCCGGTCGGGGACCGCGGGCCGGTACCGGGCGGGGCTTCCCGTTGGGGCCCCATCGGCGAAAACGCAGGTCGCGGCGATCGGCCGCGGGCCGGGGCCGCCAACCCTTCGCCAATCGGGGGCGTCGCTCCCTTAAAATTCCCAGCCGTTCCCGGCGGCCGGCCAGGGCCCGCAATTCCCGGGGCGCCCGGGGGGGTTTCCCCCGACGAACTTCCGTTTCCTGATTGGGCCCCACCCCCACCGGCGCCCCCTCGCCCCGAACCTCCACCCGCCCTTCGTCAAAAACGCCGACCGCGGTTTCCCCGGTGGGGTTCTGCGCCACGACCAACTCCGTGCCGCGCACCGCGGCCACGGCCACGGGGGTTTTGAATTCCATTTTTTCCCGCGCCAGTAATTTCTTAACGCTCGCCACCACGCTCCCCAGGTCCAATCCGAAGAGCGTCTTGGAGCGACGCAGGGAATGGAGCGTGAAATCCGACGACGGGCCCAACTCCATCACGGTCTCCCCGTCCAGCGTGATTTCGGCGGCGCCGTCGGCTCCCGTGCGGACGCGGTCCCCGGCCTCGAGCGGCATGTCCTGGCCCTCGGCCAGGGCGATGGCCCCGTCGCCTTCCGGGCTTGTGACGGCCACGACGCCTTCGGTCCGCGTCAACCGCGCTTCCCGGTCCGCGGCCCAGGTCGAAACGGCCGCGGTGAAGGCCACCATCGTCAAAAAGGTTTTTTTCCAAGGCGTGCGATGCATGTGTCCTCCCGAAGGTTCGGTTCGCCGGCGCCGCCATTTTATAATGTCGGGAGCCCCGCGGTTCATCCCTCCGGTCAAACCTGATATAATGAGCGTCGTCGCGCACGACGGAATTCACCCCCATGACCCTCGCCGAACCCTCCATCGATCAGCTTCTCGCCGAGACCCGCTCCCGGCCGACGCCCTTTTACCTGCTGGACGAAACCCGCCTGCTTCGAAACCTGCGCGTGATCACGCGCCTGCGGGAACGCTCCGGGGCCAAGGCCGTGTTGGCTCTCAAATGTTTTTCCACCTGGAGCGTGTTCCCCTTGATGCGGGAACACCTGGACGGCACGACCTCCAGCTCGCTCTTCGAGGCCCGGCTGGGCCACGAGACCTTCGGCAAGGAAACCCACGCCTACAGCGTGGCCTTCTCCGACGCGGACATCGAGGAAATCCGCCGGTTCGCCACCAAAGTGATTTTCAATTCGACGTCCCAGCTCCGGCGTTACCACGAGCGCGTTCAACACCTCCCCGTGGGCCTTCGCGTTAATCCCGGCGTCAGCCATTCCCACTTCGACTTGGCCGACCCCGCCCGGCCCCGGTGCCGCCTGGGGGCCACGAGCCCGGCGGACATCGACGCCGTCGCCGATCGATTGTCGGGCGTGATGTTCCACTGCCAATGCGAAAACGACGATTTTGAGAAATTCAAATCCCTCTTGGACCGCATCGCCGCCGATTACGGCCCGCTCTTGAAACGCTTGGACTGGGTGAGTTTGGGCGGCGGGATTTATTTCACCAAAGAAGGCTACCCCGTGGACGACCTGGCCGAGGCCCTCCGGGAATTCTCGGCGCGCTTCGACGTGCAGGTCTATCTGGAACCCGGCGAGGCGGCCATCACCCGCACGGCGTATCTCGTCACGAGCGTTCTGGACCTCGTCCGCAACGAAGTGGACATCGCCGTGGTCGACAGCGCGGTCGAGCCGCACATGCTTGATTTACTGATTTACCGGACAGATGCTAAGATGGACCTTCCCCCCGGCGGGCGTTTTCCTTACACGGTGGCCGGAAAAACCTGCCTCGCCGGGGACGTGTTCGGGACCTTTCAATTTCCGACGCCGTTGGCCGTGGGCGATCGCGTGGCCTTCGCGGACGCGGCGGGCTACACGATGGTGAAGAAAAACTGGTTCAACGGCGTGGCCATGCCGGCCATCGTCGTCCGCCGGCTCGACGGCCGGCTGGACCACGTGCGGCAATTCACCTACGACGACTACCGTTCGCAACTATCTTAAGGGAGGGGGAGGGCGTCATGAAGAAAAACGTTTTGATCATCGGAGCGGGCGCGGTGGCCCACGTGGCCGCCCACAAAGCCGCCCAGCACAACGACGTCCTGGGGGACATCTGCCTGGCCTCCCGCCGGGTGGAGAAGTGCGACCAGATCATCGACAGCGTCCGGCGGAAAAAGAGCCTGAAGGACCCCTCGAAAAAATTATATTCCCGGGCCGTCGACGCCCTGGACATTCCGGCCCTCACGAAATTGATCCAGGACACGCGTTCGGAGATCGTCATCAATCTCGGCACGGCCTACATCAACATGTCGGTCCTGGAGGCCTGCCTGGCCGCCGGCGTCACCTACATGGACACCGCCATTCACGAGGACCCCGCCAAAGTCTGCGAAGACCCGCCCTGGTACGCCAACTACGAATGGAAACGGAAAGACCGCTGCAAGGAAAAGGGCGTGACGGCCATTTTGGGCGTGGGCTTCGACCCGGGCGTCGTCAACGCCTACTGCGCCCTGGCGGTCAAAAAACATTTCGACGTCATCGACACCATCGACATCCTGGACGTGAACGCGGGGAGCCACGGCAAATACTTCGCCACCAATTTCGATCCCGAAATTAATTTCCGCGAGTTCAAGAAAGTGTGGACCTGGATCGACCGCCAATGGGTGTGCAAACCCGTCCACGCCGACAAATGGACCTACGACTTCCCCCTGGTGGGCCCCCGGACGGTGTATCTCACCGGCCACGACGAACTGCATTCCCTTTCCAAGAACATCAACGCCCGGTCCATCCGCTTTTGGATGGGGTTCGGCGACCACTACATCAACGTGTTCAACGTGCTGAAAAACATCGGCATGCTCTCGGAAGTGCCGGTCAAAACGGCGGAAGGGGTCGAAGTGGTCCCCTTAAAAGTCCTCAAGGCCGTCCTGCCGGACCCGGCCTCCCTGGCGCCCAACTACACCGGGTGGACCTGCATCGGCAACCTCATCAAAGGGACCCAAAACGGCCAACCCAAGGAAATTCTGATTTACAACACCTGCGACCACGCGGCCTGCTACAAGGAAGTGGAATCCCAGGCCATCTCCTACACGGCCGGCGTGCCGCCCGTGGCCGCGGCCCTTCTGGTGGCCCAGGGCGTTTGGAACCCGAAAACCATGGTCAACGTGGAAGAGCTCGACCCCGAGCCTTTCCTCGCGCTGTTGGATCAAATCGGTCTGCCGACGCAAATCGAAGACCGGACGCCCGCCGTGGCGAAAGCGTAACCCGAACGATCCCCGTTTCCCCGACCGGCCGGGGGGGACTCCCCCTAACATCTTGACCACCGACCTTGCCAAAGACCCCGTCTGCGGCATGACGGTTGATCCCCGACAAAACCCGCCCCGGGTCGACCACGGGGGCCGGTCTTATTTTTTCTGCAACCCCCGCTGCGCCGACAAGTTCCGCGCCGATCCCGCCCGCTTTCTTTCCCCCCGCCCGGCGCCGCCCGCCGACGCCCGCGCGATATACACCTGCCCCATGGACCCGGAGGTTCGGAACGTCGGACCGGGAACCTGCCCGATCTGCGGCATGGCCCTCGAACCCCTGCACGCGGCCGATTTGTTCTCCGATGAAAACGCCGAAACGAAGGCCATGGAACGACGTTTCGCCGTGGCCCTCCTTTTGACCGTGCCGGTGTTTCTGGGTTCCATGGCGGAAATGATCTCCGGCGCCCCCTTTCACGCTTTCCTCGGAAGTCCCGGCGCCCGGTGGGCGCAATTTTTGCTCAGCGCCCCGGTCGTGCTCTGGGCCGGGGCCCCGCTCTGGGTCCGCGCCTATCGGTCCGTCGTCCAGCGGCACCTCAACATGTTCACCTTGATCGGCCTGGGCCTGGGCGCCGCCTACGGCCAAAGCGTTTTCGCCCTTCTCCGCCCCCAATGGATTCCCGCGTCCCTGCGCGGACACGACGGAGCCGCGCCCCTTTATTTTGAAGCCGCCGCCGTCATCACGACGCTGGTGCTCCTGGGCCAGGTGTTGGAGGGCCGCGCCCGGGGAAAAACCAGCGGGGCCCTGCGCACGCTCCTGGCCCTGGCGCCCAAGACGGCCCGACGGGTGGACGATCAAGGAAACGGGGAGGACGTTCCCTTGGACCAGCTTCGAACGGGGGATCGCCTGCGCGTGCGCCCCGGGGAAAAAATCCCCGTGGACGGCGTGGTGTTGGACGGCTTGAGCGCCGTGGACGAATCCATGGTCACGGGCGAATCCCTCCCCGTGGAGAAGCGTCCCGGGGACCGGGTGACCGGCGGCACCGTCAACGGACGCGGCGGACTCCTGATTCGGGCCGAGCGGGTCGGCGCGGACACTCTGTTGGCCCAAATCGTCCAGCGGGTGGCGGAGGCCCAGCGATCCCGGGCCCCCATCCAACGACTGGCCGACCGCGTCTCCTCTTATTTTGTTCCCGCCGTGGTGGGCGTCGCCCTGTTGGCCTTCGGCGCTTGGTCTTTGTGGGGGCCCGAACCGCGGTTGGCCCACGGCCTGGTGAACGCCATCGCCGTTTTGATCATCGCCTGCCCCTGCGCCCTGGGGTTGGCCACGCCCATGTCCATCGTCGTGGGGACCGGTCGCGGGGCCTTGAGCGGCATCCTGATTCGCAACGCCGAGGCCCTGGAAATTTTCGAAAAAGTCGACACCTTGGTCCTGGACAAGACGGGCACCTTGACCGAAGGGAAACCCCGGGTGTTGACGGTGATTCCACTGGAAGGATTTAACGACGAAACGCTTTCGCGTTTGGCGGCGGGGCTCGAACAATCGAGCGAGCATCCGCTGGCCGGGGCGGTGGTGGCCGCCGCCCTGGAAAAAGGCCAGAGGCCCGGCCGCACCGAAGAGTTCCAGTCTTTTCCGGGACGGGGCGTGGCGGGACGGATCGAAGGGAAAGACGTGGCTTTGGGGAACGCGGCTTTTTTAAACGAACGCGGCATCGACACCGCCGCCCTGACGTCCCGGGCGGAGGGCCTCCACCGGGAAGGACAGACCGTCCTCTGGGTGGCGGTGGACGGACGGGCGGCGGGCCTGCTGGGCGCGGCCGACGCCGTCAAGGAAACCACGGCCGCGGCCCTGGAGAGTCTGCGACGGGAAGGACTGCGGCTGGTGATGCTCACCGGCGACACCCGGGAAACCGCCGACGCCGTGGCCCGGGCGCTCAAAATCGACGAAGTGATCGCGGGCGTGTTGCCGAACCAGAAGGGCGACGTGATCCGGCGCCTTCAGGCCGAAGGCCGACGGGTGGCCATGGCCGGCGACGGGGTGAACGACGCCCCGGCCCTGGCTTTGGCCTTGGTCGGAATCGCCATGGGCACCGGGGCCGACATCGCCATGGAAAGCGCGGGCATCACGCTGGTCAAAGGGGATTTGCGGGGGATCGCCCGGGCGCGGCGGCTCAGCCGGGCGACCATGGGGAACATCCGGCAAAACCTGTTTTTCGCCTTCGTCTACAATTTGCTGGGAGTGCCGATCGCGGCGGGGGCGCTTTATCCGTTTTTCGGGTGGGCCTTGAGCCCCATGCTGGCGGCGGTGGCCATGACCTTCAGTTCCGTGTCGGTCATCGCCAACGCCCTTCGGCTTCGGCGCGTCGAACTTTAGGCGGGGGGCGTCGGGCGGCGGGCGAGCAGGTCGGCCACGGACGCGGCCACCGCGTCGCGGGTTTCGGTGCCCTTGAGGCGAAGGTCCGCCGCCGACAAAGACGACGCGGCCCCCACCTCCACCACCAAAACGGGAAAATCGGGGATCAGGGCCTGAACCTCGGCCACGTCGGCCAATCCGATGGCGTTCGTCGTGGAAACAACGATGAGCCCCGCGTCCAGGAGCAGATGGGCGACCTCGGCGAAGCGCCGAACCAATTCTTGTTGCGTGGATTGCCGGAAAATCAAATCGCTGTCCACGCCCAACAGCACGTTGGTCCCATCCAATAGATAGGCCGAGCGCCCCCGATCAAACAGGGATTTCTCCACGCCCCGGGCGTAGTCGTGTTTTCCCGCCCCCGTCGCGCCCACGAACATGACCAGCGCCGCCCCGTGGCCGAACCGCCGCGACCGGGCCTCCGCCGTCACCTCGCCCCGAATCCAATTGAAATCCCGAAGGCGCGCTTCGGCGCGGAACTCGTCCTGGTCGTCCTTTTCGGCGGCGGCGATGATGCCGCCCCCGGCGATGTCGTAGCCGTCCACGATCACGAACCGCCCGGTGGCTTCGCCCTGGGCGATGTCGTCAAAGGCGATGGGCCGGGGGGTTTCCAAAATCACGTCCGCCACGTCGTGGCGGTCCACCCGGTCCTTGGCCAGGGCGGTGGACCCGACGGTCGAAGCATCAATCACTTTTTTGATTTCCCGAAGGCGGACCGGCACGGACTGGGTGTGGATCTTCAGTTTGTAGTCCTTGTTCTTCTCCAGGGGCTTCTTGCCCAGCCAGATCATGTTGGCCCGGAAGCGCGTGCTCACCTGGGGCGGCTGGGCCTCGTGGCTCATGATTTCGCCCCGGGTGATGTAGATCTCCTCGGTCAGGGTGAACCCGGTGGACCATCCGGCGTCGATTTCCGTCCGGGGGGCGGCGTTGAAGGCCTCGATGCTTTTGACGGTACTCACCTTGTTGGAGGGCGTGAATACCACTTTGTCCCCCACCCGCACCCGGCCCGCCTCGATGCGCCCGGCCACCAATCGACGGTCGTCGCCCTGGCTGACAAATTTGTAAATGGCCTGGACCGGCATGCGGAAGGGACGGTCGCTTTTGGAGGGGGCCTTTTCAAAGGCGTCCAGGGATTCCAACACCGTCGGGCCTTTGTACCAGGGCATGGACGGGCTCCGCTGGGCCAGGTTTTCGCCGTTCACCGCGCTCACGGGAATGAATTGGCGCGGGGCGGCGGCGCCGATCCCGGCCAGAAACTCCCGGTACTCGGCTTCGATCTTTTTAAAGTGGGATTCGCTCCGGTCCACCAAATCCATTTTGTTGACGCAGACGATGATCTGGCGGATGCCCAGCATGGAGAGCAGATAGCCGTGGCGGCGGCTATTTTCCCGCACGCCTTCCTTGGCGTCGATGACCAGGACGGCGGCCTCGGCGCGGGCGGCGCCGGAAATCATGTTTTTCAAAAACTCGATGTGGCCCGGGGCGTCGATGATGATGTAGTCGCGCCGGTCGGTTTTAAAAAAGGACCGGGCGGTGTCGATGGTGATGCCCTGGTCCTGCTCGTCGGTCAAGGCGTCCAACAGAAAAGCGTATTCGAAGGGCTTGCCGGTCCGGGCGCATTCCTTCCGCACGGCGTCCAGCTTGCCTTCCGGAAGGGAACCCGTGTCGGCGAAAAGGCGGCCGACCACGGTGCTTTTCCCGTGGTCCACGTGGCCCACGACCACGATGTTCATCTGCTCCCGCGGGGCCGTCGGCGACTCTTTGGTTTTGGCGGAGGCGCTCACATGTAACCTTCCCGGCGCAATTCTTCCAGGCCGTGCTTGCCGTCCTGCAGGCGGCCGGAGCGTTCGGCGATGTTCTTGAGTTTGCCGGATTTAAGCTCGGCGATGATCTCGTCCACGTTCTTGGAGGCGCTTTGAATGGGCGCCTGGCAGGGGCCGCAACCGAGGCTTCGGTAGCGGGTGCCCGCGCCCTGGTCGTAGTAGAGGGACACCGTCGGGATCTTCTCCCGCTTGATGTATTCCCAGATGTGCAGCTCGGTCCAATCCAGCAGGGGATGGATGCGCACGTGGGTGCCGGGGGCGAAATCGGTTTTGAACTGGTTCCAAAATTCCGGCGGCTGTTCGCCGATGTCCCAGTTGTTGTTCTTGTCCCGGGGCGAGAAATAACGCTCCTTGGAGCGGCTGCCCTCCTCGTCGGCCCGGGCCCCCACGATGACGCCGTGGTAGGGGGCGCGGTCGGGGTCGATCTCGTATTTTCCGGTTTTCAAATTCAGTTTCTGCCGGGGCCAGGTGCCGTTGAGCGTGTTGGTCAGGGCGTCTTTTTTCAGCATTCCGCAGCATTCCTGACGGGACACCTTGTCCGGGTGACCCTCGGGCAGGTGCTGGGTGGCGGGGAAGGTGCGGCCGGCCTTGATGACGTCGACGTTTTGACCCACGACCATCGTGAGCTTGTATTCCAGGGCCAGCCGGTCCCGGTAGGTGATCATTTCGGGAAGCTTGTAGCTGGTGTCGATGTGGACCAGGGGGAAGGGGACGTGCCCGAAGAAGGCTTTGCGGGCCAGCCAGAGGAGGACGGTGGAGTCTTTGCCGATGGACCAAAGCATGCAGAGCCGCTCGAAGTGCCGGAAGGCTTCGCGGAAAATATAAACGCTTTGTTGTTCCAGTTGGTCCAGATTGTCCATTGAAAGTTGAGGCGCGGTAGGCAGAAGAGCTATTTTACAAAAAATCCGGGCGGTCGATCACCGGGGACCTACGCCAGGGGCGTGGACGACCCGAAGGCCGGCAGGGCCACCCGGTCGATCCCGGCGGCGGCCAAGGCGACCCGAAGGGCTTCCCGCTGTTCGGGATCCCCGTGGACCAGGAACACCGTCCGGGGGCGCGGCGACAGGGCGCCGATGAAACGCAAGAGATCCGCCTGGTCGGCGTGGGCGGAAAAGTGCTTGAGCGGCCGCACCACCGCGGCCACATCGTGGGGCAGGCCGAAAATCCGAACCGTCTTTGCGCCGTCGGCCAGTCGCCGCCCCAGGGTGCCCTGGGCTTGGTAACCCACCAACAGAATCGTGGTCGAGGTTTCCCCCACCAGGTTGCGCAGATGGTGCAGGATGCGCCCGCCCTCGCACATGCCGGAACCGGCCATGATGATCTTTCGCCCGGGCGCGTGGGTCAAGGCCTTGGACTCCTCCACCGATTTGATGTAGCGGATGGTTTTGAGTCCGAAGGGGTCGTCGTTCCCTTTGATTTCATCCCGAAACTCTTTGGAGAAGCTCGTGTGGTTCGGATACTTTTGAAAAATGGCCGTGATGTCCGAGGCCATGGGGCTGTCCACGTAGATATTGATGGGCTTTATCCGCCCTTCCCGAAGCAATCGCTCCAGGAGGAAAACGATTTCCTGGGTCCGCTCCAGGGCAAAGCTGGGGATGAGGACGGGCCCGTTTTCCTCCTCCGCCCGTTTCAGAGCCTCGGCCAACACGTCGCCGGCGTTTCCGATGTCCTCGTGCCGGCGGCCACCGTAGGTGCTTTCGATCAACAAGTAGTCCACGGGCCCGGGGGAGCCCGGGGGGTTCATGAGGATGGAGCTTTGCCGCCCCAGGTCTCCGGTGAAAACGATGCGGCGGATTCCGGCCGCCGTCCGGGCGGTTAAATGGATCATGGCGGAACCCAACACGTGCCCCGCGTTTTGAAAGCGCCCCTCGAGCCCCTCGACCACGGAAACGGACTTGTCGTAATCGGTGGGGACCAGGAGGGAGAGGGTTTTTTGAACGTCTTCCCGGGTGTAGAGGGGGTCGATGCGGAGGCCCTCGGCCGCGTGGATCTTGTTGAAGAACTTGGCGTCTTCTTCCTGAAGGAAAGCGGAATCCATGAGCATGATGGCCAAAAGGTCGGCGGTGGGCGGGGTGCAATAGATGGGGCCGGTGAACCCTTTTTTGACCAACAAAGGCAGGCCGCCGCTGTGGTCGATGTGCGCGTGGGAGAGGAACACCGCGCGCACCGTGGGGGGTTCGGCGGGAAAGCTTTGGGATTTCGTGAGGGCTTCCTGGCGGTGACCCTGGAACAGGCCGCAATCCATCATCACGCGGGTGTCGCGGAACTCCACCAGGTGTCGCGAGCCCGTGACTTCATCGGCGCCGCCGTGAAAAACGATTCGCAGTTCGTCGGTGGTTTTCATTGGCAAAAAGAATACCACTTTGAACCACCGTCCCGCCCGGCGCGGCTCCTCCTTCGCCCCCCTTGGAAAAAGGGGAGATGGGAGGATTCCCCAACGGGAATGCGATAATGAACCCCTATGACCCCCCCTTCCTCGGGCCATGACGTGATCGTTCTGGGCGGCGGCGCGGCGGGTTTTTTCGCCGCCGTCACGGCCGCCGAGGGCGGCGCCCGGGTGCTCCTGCTGGAACGGGGCGCCCGGGTCCTGACCAAGGTTTTGATTTCCGGCGGCGGCCGGTGCAACGTGACCAACGCCGAAGAAAAACCGGAAAAATTGGTGCGGAACTATCCCCGGGGCGGGGCGGAGCTTCGGGGACCCCTCACCAAGTTCGGCCCCCGGGAAACCCGGCGTTGGTTCGAGTCCCGGGGAGTGGCCCTTAAAACCGAAGAGGACGGCCGGGTGTTCCCCGTCACCGACCGCTCCCAAACCATCGCCGACGCTTTGACCGACGCCGCCGGCCGGGCCAAGGTGGAGGTGCGGACCGGGGTTGCGGTCCGACAAATTCTTCCCGAGGGCGACGGTTTTCGACTTGTTTTAAATTCCGGGGAATCCCTCCCGGCCGCCCGGGTTCTGCTCGCCACGGGCAGCAATCCCCAGGGACACGCCTGGGCCCAGGCCCTGGGGCACACAATCGTTCCCCCCGTTCCCTCCCTGTTCACCCTGACCATCAAAGACCCGCGCCTCAAAGGGTTGGCGGGCGTGGCCTCGCCGCGCGCCCGGGTTAAATTGGAGGGAACCGACCTGGAACAAACCGGCCCCCTGCTGATCACCCACTGGGGCCTGAGCGGCCCGGCGGTCCTTCGCCTGTCCGCCTGGGGAGCGCGGCACTTGCACGACAGCGATTACAAAGCCCCCCTTCGGGTGAACTGGCTGGATCAATCCCGGGAGGCCATTCAAAAAACCTTCGACCAAAAACGGAAGAACGATCCCCGGAAAAGCCTTTCCGCTTCCCCCTTTGACATTCCCCAACGCCTCTGGGACTCCCTGCGGACCGCCGCGGGCCTTCCGGCCGAACGGCGGTGGGCGGATCTTTCAAAATCGGAAATGTCCCGCCTGGCGGCGGAGCTCGGGGACGGGACCTACGCCGTCACCGGCAAGAGCGCCTTTAAGGACGAGTTCGTGACCTGCGGCGGGGTGGCCCTGGAGGAGGTGGATTTTCGAACCCTGGAAAGCCGCCGACGGCCGGGGCTCCATTTCGCGGGGGAGATCCTGAACATCGACGGGGTGACGGGCGGGTTCAACTTTCAAAACGCCTGGACAACCGGGTGGCTTGCCGGAAAAGGGATGTTGCCCTGCTCCCCTCCCTTCCCCGGGCGGTAGAACCGGAGCGCCCATCGATCTCGCGTCATTTTCCGCCCGCCGGCGAATATTTCGGAAACGGTGCGCCGTCCAAGAATCGGCGGTCAGCTCCCGCGGGAAGGGGGGAGCCTTGATTCCTCGTTGAAAGGCCGGAGGGCCATCGCTTCAATGACCGTTCGGCCCTGATAGAGGCGGCGGATGTCCACATTGGCGAGGCCGATGACAATGAGCTCCTTGGTTGTTGGAAGATCGGAGATTTTTCCCGGAACGACGACCCAACCCAGGGGATCGATTCGACAAATCACCCGATCGAAATCCCGGCGGTCAAAGAGTCGGGACCAATGGGGGATGGACGTGTTGGCGGCCAAAAAATACCGATACGACGTCAACCGTCCAAGGCCGACCACCCACCGTCCGTGGTTTTCGCCTTCGCGAACGAACCCGAGCGTCGGATCGAAAAAACGCGATTTCGAATCCAGGGCCCTTTCCGAAGGCGGTTTTCCCAAGGCGGCGCCCATTTGTTCGACCCAGGCCTTCTTTTCCTCAAAGGTCAAGGGCGCGGGCTCCGTGGTCGGCAACGGTCCTCGAAAGGCGTTCAGGTAAAAAAGCTTAAGCCCGCTGACAAGGAAAAAACCGACGCCGACGGCGACCGCCCCGCCGATGGTTTTCCGCGCCAGGCGGGCCAGGGGGCCCGCGGGTTCCGCCTCTCCTATTTGGATTCGGTCAACGGTCAACAATTCATCGATCGGTTTTCGGAAAACGACACGGCGCCCGTAGGCTTCCACCGCGAGTCGGATTCCTTCAAAAAAGAACAACAAAAAGAGCCATTGGCCCATCGTGAAGGTTCGGTCCATGATGGATCCGCCCACCAAAGCGTTTCCAAGACCGGCGAACAACAGGCTCCCGATGAGAATCCAGGCCACCGTTCCGCCACGACGTCCCGCGCCCAGAAGGCCGAGAACCGAAAACAAGAAATAATATTTGCTCGGCAAGAGAAAAACGCCGACCGCGGGGGCCAGCCAAAGCCACCAACGAATGGGGGACGCTTTGACCCGCGGGGATAAAAACCGCCAAACGAAGAGGAAAAAAGCGGCCACGACAACCCCATTCGCCCTCGGAAAAGGGGTCGGGACTTGGGCGATGTAACGCCCGAAGGAGCGGATCACATTGCCCAGGTAAAAAGAGGGGTTCGATAGGAGATTCTCCCGGGCTTTCGCCATTTGAAAGAGATATTTGTCCCGGGGGGTTTCACCGCCCTTCACGGTGGATTCGAAATCCGAGGAAGAGGACCATTGCCCGAACCGGGGGGTGGTTGCCGCGTAAAACGACTCGGCGGTTTTGCTGGTGATCGCCCATATTCCGATGACCTTTTTCTGGCGAATCAACCAAGGGGCCAGCCCCAAAGCGGCCCCCAGGGCGAAAAGGCCCACCCGGCGAAGGGTCCGCCGGTGATCGAAGCCCCGGCGCCGATACTCCCGGAAGAGACACGCCAAATAAACGGGGAAAGCGAGAAGCGTCAGAGGACGGGCCAAATTGCAAAAAGCGAACAACAACCCCGAAAAGAATAAATCCCGGGGGTATTCTTTTTTAACCCCCCGAATCAACAGATAGACCGACGAAACAAAAAGGCCCAACCCCAACGGCTCGCTCATGAGGGTCATGGATTGACACGCTTGATCCCAGTCGATCATCGGCAAGGCCGCGGCCAGACAACCGATGGTTCGCCCAAAAGCCCAATCGCCGATCCGGAAAACCAACGCCACGGAGAGCGCAACGACAAGGGCGTTTAGAATTTTCGCTAAAACGAAGGACTCGCCGAACCAGGTATAAAAGGAAGCCAAAAAAACAGGATAGAGGGGCCGTTGGGCGGCCCAGGGACCCACGATCCCGTCGCCGCGGATCAAATGATTCGCGAGATCGTTCCACTCCATCGCGTCGCTGAACGGAAGGCCCAAAACGCTCACGAACCCATAGTTTAAATGGGGGTTTAAAAACAAGAAGGCCAAGCGCGCCCCCAGGGCCACAAAAAATAGCCCCAGGGCGACCGATGCTCGGTCGTTGAAAATTTCCCAAAAACGTCGTCGAAGTTCCAAAGCTATTTGATTGGAAATTGGACGGCCCCCCCCTCCCGGGCCGGTGCGGGGGCCAGGTCCCGCTTCTCCGGCCGGTCCCCCCGCACGGTCCCCGGCTCCCCCCGGGAAGGCGTCGTCGGATTTCGACGCCCGCCTTCCCGGGAGAATTCGCCGCCCGATATCATTTGAATTTAACGCCGCAGCCGTAGGGGGTGGTGCTCGCGGTCTCCACCGGTTTTCCGGCGAGCACGCTGTCCAGGGCCTGCCGGACGTAGTTCTTGGCGCCGGGCACGTCCGCCGGGTCCGCGGAGGGGCGGTCGTCGATGGCGCCCTTGTAGGCCAGGCGGCCTTCGGCGTCGATCACAAACATGTGGGGCGTCGTCTTGGCGCCGTAGGCCCGGCCCGCCACGCCGTCCGGGTCCAACAGCACGGCCGTCGCGGCCGATTTCTTTTCGGCGATGGCCTTGTTCCAAGCGTCGGCCTTCATGTAGCCCTCTTTGCCCGGGGCGGAGGAGGCGACGGAAAGCCACACCACGCCCTTGGCCGTGTAGTCCTTCTGCAGTTTCTGCATGTTGCCTGAGCCATAGTGCTTTTTCACGAAGGGGCAACCGTGGTTGATCCACTCCAACACAACGACTTTCCCCTTTTGGTCCGCCAGGGAAACGTCCTTCCCGTGGGTGTCTTTTAAAACGAAAGCCGGCGCGGGCTTTCCGATTTCGGGGGCCGCCGCCGCGACCGTCGCGACCGACAAGAACAACACCGACAACAATGAACGAACGTTCATGAAACCTCCTCTTTCATCTTCAGTAAAGCGTCGCGCACGAGCCCCGGCGTGAGCAGGGCGGGCAGTAGCGCCGGGGCGCCCCGGCCTTTCAAAACATAAAGAGGAACCCCGCTTCGTCCCCAACCGGCCAGGGCCCGGGCGATGGTCTCGTCCCGGTTGGTCCAGTCGGCCCGAAGGAGCGCCACGTTGCTCTCCCGAAAAAGTGCCAGGGTCTCGGGTTTCTCGAGCGTGGTTTTCTTGTTCACCTGGCAGGTCAGGCACCAGGCCGCGGTGAAGTCGATGAAATAGGGCCGCCCCTCTTTTTCCAATTGGGCCACGCGTTCGGGGCTGTAGGTTTCCCAGAGCCCGCTTTCCGAGGAGGAAACCGCGCCGGTTCCCGCCGCCATCCAGGCCCAGGACCCCATGGCCAGAACCGCCGCTAGGGTGGTGGCGTTCCAGCGGAAGCGAAGGCCCCGTTGTTTTTGGCCATAGGCCCAGGCGGCCACGCCCAGGGCCGCGCCCAGGGCCGCCGCCGGTCCCACCGCCGCCGGGCTCTGACGATAGAGCACCCACAGAAGCCAACCCGCCGTGGCGAGCAGGAAAAATCCCAAAACAATTTTTACCCGGCCCATCCAGGGACCGGGGCGGGGCAGCCAGCGCCCCGCGGCCGGTACCACCGTGAGAAGCCAATAGGGGAAGGCCATGCCCAGGGCCAGGGAGGTGAACACCGCCAAGGCCACCGGCACCGGTTGAGCCAGGGCCACGCCGATGGCCGTTCCCATAAAGGGCGCCGTGCAGGGCGTGGCGACGACGGTGGCCAATACGCCGCCGCCGAAGGCGCCCCAGGAACGGCCCCGCTCCGCCGCAACGCCGACCAAGCGCCCGCCGACTTCAAAGAACCCCCAGAGGTTGGCGGCCAGCAGGACGAAGAGGCCGATCAAAACCAAAACAAACCGGGGCGATTGCAGATGGAAACCCCACCCCAGTCCCTGCCCCCCCGCCCGAAGGGCGAGCAACACCCCCGCCAGGGCCCAAAAAGAAACCACCACCCCGGCCGCGTAGAGCAGGCCCTGCCGCCGACGGGAAGCGGGGTCCAACCCCGCGTCTTTAAGGAAGCCAAAGGCCTTGAGCGACAGGACCGGCAAAACGCAGGGCATCAGGTTGAGCAACAACCCGCCCGCGAAGGCGAGCAGTAAAATCCAACCCAGTGGGGCCGTCGCGGGGCCCTGGGTCACGGGCAGGTCCAGGGCGTAGGCGGCGATGGCCCCGGGACCGTCCGCCGCAACCAACACAGCCTGCACACGCTTGGTTTCCGATGGAAATTCCACCGTGATCTTCCCGTCCCGGAGAACCGCCGCCGGAACGGCGCCGGCTTCCGCCGTGTCTTCGTCCTCGGGGAATAGGGTGAAGGCCTTGGACGAAATGTTTTCCCCCGGGGGCGGTTGAAGGGTGACTTTTACGGACTTGCCCGACCGGTTGGCTTCCAGGGTCCAGCCCTCCGGGGTTCGGGGAAGGCGGTTACGGTAACGGGCGAAGAGGTCGGCCACGGCGGGATTGGGTTGGGTCTTGGAACCGACGTTCAAGCGAAGCTCAAGGTCCGCCCGGCCGGGAACGCAGACGTCGGAACATTCCAACCAATCCACCCGGGCCGACAACTTCACCGGCCCGGAGGCCCCCGGGGCGATTTGAAGGGGCACCAACAAAAGGGTTTCTTTTTCGTAGCCGAAGCTAACCAAAGGCGGCAGGACGATCCGCCCCGGCGCGGGCCAGAGAATGTCCCCCGCCGTCACCACGGAAGGAAGGGCCCACCGAATCCGCGTGGCCATCCCCGAATCCCCCGGGTTCTTCCAATAGGTGTGCCACCCCGGCGCCATGGTCAACCGAATCCCCACCCAGGAAGTCCCCCCCGCCGGCGCCCGAAGGTCCTCCGCCACCAGCGCGGCCCGAACATGCCCGGCGGTTTTTTCCGCCGCGGTTGAAAAGACTGGAAACCCGAGAAGGGCCGCGGCAAAGAGGACGCGAAGGCGGGTGGGGAGGGCGTTAATCTTTGAAGAAATCATGGGTCTTAATCATAACAACTTACGACGGTGGGAGTTCCTAGGAAACTGAGAATATAAGACTTTGGCGTCGCGTGGTATTATTAATAGGTAGAATTTAAGGTATCTAATTTAAAGGTTAGACCAAGGCGAAAGTAAATGAAAAAGGCCGTCTTAGTCCTCAGTTCGTTTTTGATCTCTGTCCTTGTTGTTCTGCTTGGGTGGGCAACCTACCGTGCCATAGGAGATTCAAAGCAATGTGGAGGCTTTTCTGACATTCCAAGGTTTGTCGGCAAGTTGGCAAAAGAGAAGACATACGATCCGTTTCTCATTGTTACCATTGAGAACACAGATCACTTCATCCAATTCAGGTCGACCCCGGATGGGATAGAAATCGATTTCCCTTTAATAACCGATAGGCAGAAATCCAGAGAAGAAGTGATTCGCTCCGCGGGCAAAGATCTGAAATTACGTCTTGATGTGAACAAAAGCGCTGACGGGGCGGATTCTTTCCTTGATTTCTATTTGAAGAGCACGCCAGAAGAGCTTTCCAGGGTTATCCTTATTTTTTTCCAAAAGGTGTATGGCGCTAAAGGAAATGAACGCCTTGTATTTGAAACAGGCGGGTATTGGGTGCCTTCTAAATCTTAATGGTCTAACAAGTCGCTCCAGCCGAGGCCTCCACGTCGAGGTGCAGCGTCCCGGCCTGGCTGAGCTCAATCATTAGCACGCATGTGAGGCACGTATGGAATCTGCGATATGGGGTCTAGTTGGAACCATTGTGGGCGCCACTGCAAGCCTGCTAGCGACATTTCTAACCAATAAACACTCCGCAAAGCTAAGTGCGGAAGCCAGGTCGGAAGAGCGGCTGGAAAGGTTTCGGGAGTTTCAGAGAGAGACTCTTTTAGAGCTTCAGGCTGCAATCCGCGAGGTCGCGCGAACCACATTCCTTATTCATCTGGAAGATTCCAAAGGGTGTCTAGCCGGTAAAAACTGGGGGGAAGGGTTTGTTCCGGACCAGCTTGCCGAAGAGGAAAGGATTGCGCGGGGTCGAGTATCGATATTCGCCGAGCGTGTGGCAGATGAATCTGTTCGCTGTATTGTTAAGAAAATAATGTCAGACGTTGGCATTTTTATGCGAGCCACCTCCAAAGATGAGGCTGATCGCGCGCTCGCCAATATTACGTCAGGAAGCATTCTGACAAATGAATTGGTTGGGAAGGTTCTTCGAGATACATACTAGGTGGCTATGCTCGCTTACATGCCGTTGCAGCCAACGCCTACGGCTCGCTTCGCAGTCGGCGGGCACCGAAGAGCTATATCGTTAAGTTAAAGGAAATAGAATGAAAATCCAGATGATTGCTTTCCTGGCTTTCCTGACAGGATGTGCGTCTTTCTTCCCCCATGTCGCTGTTTTGGGATTGGGGGCTCCTGCAGGAGAAACCCTTTCCGATGCAGAACATGTTCTCGGGCCCAGAAAGGGCGGGTTTGAATGCTACGGAAAAAACAACGAGCCAATTCAGGTTATTGGCTTTTCTTATACTGACGATTTTGATCTGCTGCTATATTTTTATCAAGGCAGGTTTATTCAAGCATCTACAGGGAAAGCAGGGGACGTGGTCCCTCCTGTCCGCGCTGATTTTCGAGACATTGATAACAGAAAAAAAGGGCCCGATGCATATGAAATCAGAAAGAAAGGAAAGGTCACTATTCATACTTTAACTAAGAAGAGGAGTAAATAGTGAATATTGCAGCCTCCACGCCACTCTGTGGCGTTCCGGGCCGGCCAAGCTAAATCGTTATGCCCCCGATGGAATTCCGGGGAAAGCATACGGATTACCCCCTCAGTGGAACTTGCTAGAGATTTAATCGGCACACTGTCCTCAGATTCCCAATATGCTAATTTTCGTTCATTGTGCCGTCGATCAACCCCCATATTAATTTCAATGGAAACGCCGAAGAGGCTTTCACCTTTTATAAATCCGTTTTTGGCGGTGAATTCGCCAAGGTGATGCGCCTCAAAGACCTCGCCGGCCCGGATTTCCCCGTTTCCGAAAAAGATAAAAATAAGATCCTTTTCATTGCTTTGCCCATCGGCAAAAACAACGTCCTCATGGCCAACGATGTCCCGGAGGCCATGGGGCGAGTCAACGAGAATGAAAACAGGAGTAAAATTTCAATAAGCGCGGAAAGCGAGGAAGAGGCCACCAAACTATTTAATGGCCTTTCCGCCGGCGGGAATGTGGAAATGCCCCTGGGTACAAGCCCCTGGGGATCCTATTTCGGAATGTTCCGGGACAAATACGGCATTGAATGGATGGTGGACTACGACCCCAAATACAAGGGGCAAAAGTAACACCCCTGGTCAAAGGGGCCTGGCGTACCCATTGACGAGCTGAACCGCCCAAACAGTCGCTTCAACTAAAGCCCTCCCGCCGCGCTGCGGCGCCCACGCCCGTCGAATCCCGCCTGCCCACCCCTTGAAAAACCATATAATCGTATGTATAGTTATATGGTAATTTATACCGCTCTTTGAGGTCCAAATGCTTCATTTCGAGTGGGACGATTCCAAAGACGCTCAAAACCAAAAGAAACACGGGGTGCCCTTTGGGTTAGCCCAGTATGCCTTCGCAGACAGGAAGCGCGTCATCGCCGAGGATTTGGCCCACAGCGGGGCAGAGAGACGATTCTATTGTTATGGCCGGGTGGGCGAAGGCATTTTGACCGTGCGGTTTACCTACCGGAAAGACAGGGTCCGCATTTTTGGCGCGGGTTATTGGCGAAAGGGGAAAAAGATTTATGAGTCCGAAAATCAAATACACCTATAAACCCATGGAAGCGCGGGTCATTCGCGACTTTCTCCCCCCTCCGGAAGAACTCGCGTTCAAGGAAGACAACGTCAAAGTCACAATGTCTTTGAGCCGATCCAGCGTCGACTTCTTTAAAAACGCCGCGCGAAAACGCCATACCCATTACCAAAAGATGATCCGAACCCTATTGGATGCCTACGCGGCGAGGTATAAATAGTCTCCCCCCCCGCAGGGTTAAAATAATCAATTTCCAGTCTGGTCGGGCGGCATCGCCCTAACGTAAACAAACAAAAAGGCCTTTCAGCTTTACGCTGAAAGGCCTTTCGTGCTCAAAAACTCCCCGGCCTGGACTCGAACCAGGAACCCTTCGATTACGCTTTTCCCTTGAGTTTCCTCAAGGCGCGGACTATATCATCTCCGGTCCGTGAGGCTTTGGACGACGGAGCCAGGCGCTTCCCTCTTGCGAGGTACGAGCTTACGCTCTAGTCTCTGCACCTTCCCGATCTTTGGGATCGGGCTTGGCTCAGGATTGCCTTATCCGATGAATCGGATTTAGGGTTCCCTGAATTCACCTGGTTTTCACCAACCTGTTTCCAGGCTGGGCTGCCTTTGCCGTTGACAGTCGAATGCTCCACCATTGAGCTACCGGGGAAAAAACCTTTGATGCTATTCCCATTGCCCTTGGCCGGAGGCCAAGGACTGCGGGCGGTCCCACAGGGACCGAAACCCCCACCGAGCTACCGGGGAAAAATCCTATTGCTATTACACTTGCGCACAGCGCCAGTGCCGTGGGCGGCCGCATTGCGGCCGAATTCCCCACAGCCATTGCCCTGGGTCAGAGACCCAGGACTGCGGGCGGCCCCGGAGGGGCCGAATTCCCCGCTGCCCTTGGTCGGAGACCAAGGACGGTGGGCGGCCCCGGGGGGGCCGAATTCCCCGCTGCCCTTGGTCGGAGACCAAGGACGGTGGGCGGCCCCGGGGGGGCCGAATTCCCCGCTGCCCTTGGTCGGAGACCAAGGACGGTGGGCGGTCCCGGAGGGGCCGAATTCCCCGCTGCCCTTGGTCGGAGACCAAGGACGGTGGGCGGTCCCACAGGGACCGAGACCCCCACCGAGCTACCGGGGAATAAATCTTTTTTTATTTCCCACGAACTGGATGCGTGGGTGAAATTTTAATGAGCTTTTTGAGACGGGTCATATTACCATTCTGTCCGGGGGGCCGCAAGAAACGGGCGGGGGTTTTCCGTCGGGTGGGGGCCTTGAGGGGGGCTCCCGAAAAACATAGGATGGTGCGTCATGTCCCCCTTCCACCGCACCGTCTCCCGTCCCGTGGCCGTCGCCCTTTTCGCCTTCGCGGGCCTGTTGGTGGTCATTTCCCTGGTGCTCCGTCATTTCCTGGTGGACCTGCCCTCCATTCAAAGCCTGGAAAACTACACCCCCTCCCTGGTGACGAAGCTCTACGACGTCCGGGGCGAGCTGATCACGGAACTTTTCGTCGAGAAACGGAGCGTCCTGCCCCTCACCCAGATCCCCGTGGACTTCCAGCACGCGGTGCTGGCCATCGAGGACAACAACTTTTACAGCCACTGGGGGGTGGACGCCAAAGGGGTCATTCGGGCGTTTTTGGCCAACCTGCGCTCGGGGCGGCTGGTCCAGGGGGCCTCGACCGTCACCCAGCAGTTGGCCAAAAACATCTTTTTGACCCGGGAACGCACCATGACCCGGAAAGTCAAAGAGCTCCTGCTCACCCTCCAAATGGAGGCCAGCCTCAGCAAAGACGAGATCCTCCAGCTCTACATCAACCAGATCTATTTCGGAAACGGGGCCTACGGGCTGGAGTCGGCCGCTAAAACCTTTTTCGGCAAATCGGCGGACCAGCTGAACCTGCCGGAATGCGCGCTCCTGGCCGGGCTGCCCAAGGGGCCGGACAAATATTCCCCCTACCGCCACCGGGACCGGGCCATCCGCCGGCGGAACCTCGTCCTGCGGCGCATGCGGGAAGAGGGCTACATCACCGAGCAGGAAGAACTGCGGGCGGGCGGGGCGGGACACCTTTTCACCAAGAAGGCGCCGGACAAAATCAACGCCCAGTACTTCGTGGAAATGGTTCGTATTCAGCTGGAGCCCACCTACGGGTCGGAAGCGCTTTACAAGGGCGGCTACTCCATTTACACCACGCTGGACGCCCGCATGCAACGGGCCGCCGAGGAAGCCACCCAGAAAAACCTCACCTCCTTCGACGACCGTTACGCCGAACAGCGGCTGACCCAGCTGGTCAAAGACAAAAAACTGGCCCCGGAATTTTTGGAGAAGTGGAAAAAGTGGAAGGCCGACCCGGAAAAGAACGAGGAGCCCGAGGAACACGTGGAGCCCGTGCCCGTCCAGGGCGCGCTCGTTTCCGTGGACCCCCACACGGGCGGCATTCGGGCGCTGGTGGGCGGGCGGGACTTTCAGGAAAGCCAGTTCAACCGGGCCACCCAGGCCAAACGCCAGCCGGGCTCGACCTTTAAACCCTTCGTGTGGCTGGCGGCCCTGGAGTCCGGACTCACGGCCGCGACGGTGGTGGACGACCTGCCCATCGCCTACACCGACGTGGAGCGACACCCGCGCCTGGTGGCCGAAGCCACGGACTACGCCACGCTCATGCAGATGGTCACGGGCTACTACACGCCGGACCTGCCCCCCGACGCGCCCAACCCCATCTGGGCGCCGCGCAACTGGGACGATAAATTTTTGGGGCCCGTCACCCTTCGGCGCGGTTTGGCCCTTTCCCGAAACCTCGTGTCCGTGCGGTTGATCGACCGCGTGGGCCCCAAGGCCGTGGTGGACCTGGCCCACCGGGCCGGCATTCAAAGCCCTCTGGACGCGGTGCTCTCCCTGGGGTTGGGCTCGTCGGTGGTCACCGTCCTTGAAATGACGAGCGCCATGGGCACCCTGGCCAACGGCGGCGTGCACATGCAACCCTTCGCGGTGCTGAAAGTCGTGGACCGTTACGGAAAAGTCCTGGAGGAACACGTGCCCCAGGGCGACCCGGGCCTCTCGCCCCAGAGCGCCTTTTTGACCACGCGGCTCATGCAGGCCGTGGTGCAGGAAGGCACCGGCGTTTACGCGCGCAACGTGGGGCGGCCCGTGGCCGGCAAAACCGGAACCACCCAGGACATGCGCGACTTTTGGTTCCTGGGCTTCGGCCCCGACCTGGTGACCGGCGTGTGGCTGGGCTACGACGACTTTGTGCCCCTGGGGAAGAAACTGACCAGCGCGGGCACCACGGTCCCCTGGTGGACGGACTACATGGCCCAGGCGGTGAAGTTTTTGCCGACCCGGGACTTCCCCGTTCCGCCCGGCGTGTCCTTCGCCAAAATCGACCGGGACACGGGCTACCTGGCCCTGCCCACCTGCCCCCACGTGGTTCTGGAAGCCTTCCGCGACGGCGCGGCTCCCAAGGAGTTCTGCCCCGTGGACCACGAGGCCCAGGAAGATTTGAAGGACGAAAACATCACCGAGTGACCGCCTCCCCGACCCCGGCGGAATTTTCCCTCCTCACCGACATCGCCCTCGGCATCGTTTTCGCCGCCGCGGCCTCCCACGTGGCGCGGATTCTCCGCCAACCGCTCATTTTGGGCTACGTGCTGGGGGGCGTGCTTTTGGGTTCCCACCTGGGCTTCGGCCTCGTCACCGACGAGCGGAGCATCGAACTGATCTCCGAAATCGGGCTCATCTTCCTGTTGTTCATCATCGGCTTGGAAATCAATCTGCGGGAGTTGGCCAAAATGGGCAAGGCCGCCCTGGCCGTGGGCGGGCTTCAAATGGCGGGGGGCGTCGCCCTGGGCGGGCTGTTCTTCGGCTCCCTGCGTTCGGTCTTCGGCGTGGGGTCCTTCGAGGTGTTGTATCTGGCCGTGGCCACGGCCCTCAGCTCCACCCTGATCGTCGTGAAGGTCCTCCACGACAAATTCGAACTGCACACCACCTCGGGGCGGCTCACGGTGGGCGTGCTCGTGCTCCAGGACCTGGCGGCCATTTTGTTCCTGGCCCTCCAACCCAACCTGTCCCACCCGGAACTGGTTCACATCGCCTCGTCGTTAAGCCTGGGCCTGGCCCTGGTGGGCGTGTCCTTCCTGGTGAGCCGCTTCCTCTTAAGTCCGCTCTTCGCCTCCGCCGCGCGGCTGCCGGAATTGGTGCTTCTGACTTCCATCGCCTGGTGCTTCGGCCTGGGCGCGGCGGCGGAACACCTGGGGCTCTCCAAGGAAATGGGCGCTCTGATCGCGGGCTTAAGCATCGCGGCCTTTCCCTACGGGGCCGACGTGATCTCCAAACTTTCCGGCGTGCGGGACTTCTTCGTGACGCTCTTCTTCGTTTCCCTGGGCCTTAAAGTCGCGCCCCCGACCGCCCACACCCTGGGGCTCTCGGGTCTCATGATCCTTTTTGTTTTCGCCAGCCGCCTCGCGACCGTGGCGCCCACGGCGGCGGTGATGAAGCAGGGGTGGCGGAACGGGCTGATCGTCGGATTAAACCTCTCCCAGATCAGCGAGTTCTCCCTGGTCATCCTGGCCCTGGGCACGGGCTACGGCCACGTCTCGGCGGACCTGTCGGCCCTGGTGCTGACGGCGCTCCTGCTGGCGTCGGTGGTCTCGACTTACGCCATTCAGTTCAACGACAAATTGGTGCGCGCCCTTCTGGCCGTCCTGGGTTTCGTGGGAATACGGGAGCGGTCCACGAACCACCCCGCGGAAGCGCAACTGCTGAAGGAACACCGGGACATCGTGCTCCTGGGTTGTTACCGCATCGGCCAGGGATTTTTGAGCGCGGTCGAGAAATCGGCCCCGAGCCTTAAAAAAAGAATCTTGGTGGTGGATTACGACGCCACCCAAAAAGACCGCCTCCGAGCCCGGGGCTTCCATTGGCTCTACGGCGACCTGGCGAACCCGGAGACCCTCCGCCACATCGGCATCGAACAGGCGAGCATCGTGATTTGCTCCATCTCCGACACCTTCCTCAAGGGCATCACCAACCGGCGCTTGCTCTCGCACTTGAAGGACCTCAGCCCCAAGGCCAAGATCGTCATGACGGCGGACGAGAACGAGGAGGCGGACCGGATGCTGAAGGAAGGGGCGGGGGACGTGATGGTCTCCGGACGGCTGTCCGGAGCGTACTTGTTCGATTTGGTGACGGGGAAGAACCGCTAGAGATCAGAGGAGAACCCTTGGATTCCGGCTGGAAGCATGCCGGAATGACGGGCAAGAGGATTTAAAGCAACCCGTTAGGCTAAGTTCGCACCGGGGTGAGGGCCGGGCGGCCCTCTAGAACAGCCAGCACGTTCTTGGCCGCCAGGACCGACATCTCGGCCCGGGTTTCAAAGGTGGCGCTCCCGGCGTGTGGGGCCAACAAAACGTTCGGCAATTCCGCCAACCCCGCGGCCAATTGCGGTTCCCTCTCAAAAACGTCCAACCCCGCGGCGAAAATCTTTTTTTGTTTCAGCGCCCGCACCAGGGCCTCCTCGTCCACCACGGGCCCCCGGGCCGTGTTGACCAGGACCGCCGTGGGTTTCATGGACGACAATTCCTTTTCGCCGATCAAATGCCGCGTTTCCGCCGTGAGCGGCACGTGCAGGGAAACAAAATCGCTTTCGGCCAAAAGCCGGGGCAAATCCACCCGCACGGCCCGGGCCTCCCGCTCGATCTCCGGGTGGGCCGACCGGGCGTGGTAAAGCACCGGCATGCCGAACCCCGCGCCGATCCGCGCCACCGCCGCGCCGATGCGCCCCGCCCCCACGATCCCCAGGGTTTTCCCGGAAACGCCCACGCCCAAATGAAGGAGCGGCGCCCACCCGCGAAAGCCGCCTTCCCGGGTCAACCGGTCGCCCTCGACCACCCGTCGGGCGGCGCCCAAAAGGAGCGCCCAGGCCAGCTCGGCGGTCGCCCGAGTCAAAACGTCCGGGGTGTTGGTGACGACGACGCCCCGGGCCGCCGCGGCGGCGCGATCGATGTTGTCCACGCCGACCGCGTAGTTGGCCACGACTTTCAAATTTTTCCCGGCGTCCAACAGCGCGGCGTCCACCCGGTCCACCAACTGGACGATCAGCCCGTCGCATCGGGCCGCGAGCGCCCGAAGCTCCTCGGGCGAGAGAGGCCGGTCTTCCTCGTTTAAAATCACCGTCGCGCCGGAAGCGCGAAGCAGGTCCAGCCCTTCCGGCGGAAGCCGCCGCGTGACGCCGATGGTTTTAGCCACGCCGGACCCTTCCCATGAAATAATTCGCGGCGGCCGATTCCAAAAGAACGCCGGCCCGGGCCATGGCGCGCCGCGTGGAAAGTCCCGGCGCCAAGGGCACCACCGCCGCTCCCAAACGGTCGCCACGCCGGCGGGCGCCCGGCGTCACGCTCCCGGCGAAAATCGCCAATATTTTCTTTTCCCGTCGGCACAAAGTCACAAGCCCCCCCACCGTTTTGCCGCCGAAGGACGTTTCGTCCAGTCGCCCTTCGCCCGTGAGCACCACGTCGGCCCACCGCACGTTGCGTTCTAAATCCACGACGTCGAAAACAAAAGGCGCCCCGGGCAAAACCCGGGCCCCCGCCCAGGGAACGAGACCGGCCGCCACGCCGCCGGCGGCGCCGCTTCCGGGCCCCGCGCCCTTCCCCGTCCATCGCTCCAAGAGAGCCAGGCCCTTTTCCAACCGATGCACCTGGGCCGGGGTCGCGCCCTTTTGGGGACCGAAGACCCGGGCCGCGCCCCCGGCCCCGAGCAGGGGATTGCGAACGTCGGTCAGCAGGAAGAGGCGGATTTTCTTCAAACGCGGGTCCAGCCCTTCGACGTCCAACGAGGCCAGGCGGGAAAAATCGCCGCCCAGGAATGGCCGGGAGAGAGGCGCCAACCCATTGCCCGCCCGCACAAAAATCGTCGCCCCCAGGGCTTGAAGAATTCCCAGCCCGCCGTCCACGGTGGCGCTTCCCCCGAGAGCCAGGTAAACGGTTCGAGCCCCGGCGTCCAAAGCGGCGCGAAGAAGTTCTCCCGTGCCGAAGGCCGTGGTTTTTTCGGGGTTTCTTGAGGAAGGCGGAACGAGGGCCAGGCCCGAGGCCCGGGCCATTTCAATCACGGCCAATCGACGGCGGGGCGCGTAGGCCCAGAGGGCTTGAAGGGGACGCCCCAGCGGGCCCGTGACCCTGGCGCGCCTCGGCCGGGCGCCGAAGACCCGGGAGAGAACTTCCAGGGTGTCGTCGCCGCCGTCGGCCAGGGGGCAAAGGCGAATTTGAGGAAAGGGGCGAATGGATTTTCGAGCGCCCCGGGCCAGGGCGCGGGCGGCGTCCCCGGCGGTCAGGCTTCCTTTAAAGGCGTTGGGCGCGACCAGCACCCGAAGCCGGCTATTTATAAACCTTCTCCCAAAGGGCCGAAGCGGTGCGGCGGAGAGGCAGGGCGGCGATGTCGCCTTCCCGGGGCGGCCGGGACAGTCCGGAGAGGTCCACCACCGAATGGCTCATGCCCACGCGGCCGACCACGGGGCACCGCACGCCCTCGACCGTCACCCAATAGGGGTTTCCCCGGGCGGGGGCCAACTCCATGGTAAAGCCGTGGGCGTAGCCCACGGGCAGGGTGCCCAGGGCCATGGGTTTTTCGGCGATGAATTGACTTCCGTAGCCGACGGTGTCGCCGGGACTGGCCCGGGTCACGCGGACCACCCGGGTTTGGGGGAACCAGGGGTTTTTAAGCGGCAAGTCTTTTTTCGTCGGGTTCATGCCGTAAAGGAGGTTGCCGACCCGCACGCCGCCCAATCGGAATTCCGGAAAATCCAAAAGGACCGCGCTGTCCGCCGCGTGCAGGCGGGCCTTGGGGAAGGGCCCCAGGAGCGGCTTGACCGCCGCGGCGAAGGCCCGCAGGCGGCGGTCCACTTCGCCGGCGTTTTTGTCCGCCATGTAACCCGGGTGGGCGAAAACGCCGTCCAGCCGGAGGCCCGGCAGGGCTTCGATCTTTTTCAGGAAATCCGCCAGGCCCTCCAGGGGGATTCCCCAGCGGCGAAGACCCAAATCCACTTTCACCTGAACGGACACCGGCCGGGCGCGGCCCCGACGGGCCAGGGCCTTGAGCAGGGGCTCGTTGTCCACCATGACCGACAAATTTTCCTTGGCGGCCAGGGCCGCCTCCGCCGGGTCCACCGGGCCCATGACCAGGATGGGCGAGCGAACGCCGGCCCGGCGCAGGGGCAGGGCTTCTTCCAAATAGGTCACCGCCAGGTCCCGGGCCCCCGCGTCCATACAGGCCTTGGCCACCCGCGCCGCGCCGTGGCCGTAGGCGTCGCCTTTGACCACGGCCGTCACCGGCGCCGACGGCCCCACAAGCCGCCGAACCGTCCGGAGGTTGGCGGCGATGGCGCCGAGGTCGATCTCCACCCAGCGGAGGGGCTTCAATCGGACTCCCCGGCCGTGCGGCTCGTCCGTCGGAACAACAACAGGTGGCGGATTTTTTTAAAGAGGGGCCAGCCGTAGATCCACAACCAATAGAGCCAGGGGACGTAGACCCGGTCGAACTCCCCGATAAATTCCGTGAAGACGCCGCCGAAGCCTTTTTTAAACCGGAAGAGGCCGAAGAGCGGATCGTCGGGCAAGGGGTTGCTCGGCACGCCGCGAAAATCGTAGACGAGGCAGCCGTGGGCCTTGGCCCAGCGGACCATGGTCCATTGAACCAGGTGGTTGGGCATGTACTGGCGGCCGGTGTTGGCGCTGGCGCCGTAGGCGTAGAGGCAGAGGGGGCCGCTCTTCAAGGCCAGGGACCCGGCGATGGCCTGGCCCTCGCGCTCGGCCAAAAAGAACTGGGCGTCGCCCCGGGGCTCGAACTGTTCCTGAATGTCCAACAGGTAGCGAAGAGGGCGGATCAAAAATTTGTCCCGCACGGCGGTTTCTTGCAGGAGGCGGAAAAAGGTCTCCACGTCCTTCCGGTCCGACACGGGGCGGACGGTGACGCCCTTTTTTTCCGCCAGTCGGATGTTGTAGCGGGCCTTCTGGTCCATCCCGGCCAGGAGAGCCTCCTCCGTCGGCCGCAGGTCCAGGCGGAAAACGCACCGGGGCTGAACGCCGGACAAACTGCCGACGGACGGGGCCGGCCGAAACCCGTTTCGCCGAAGGGCCTCCGTGAGAAGTTCCGCCGGGCCGGGCACGTCCGGGTCGATTTTAAGGGAACACCGCCCGGCGTTCCCGGGCCAGGGCCTGGGCGCGCTCAAAGAGCGCGTCCAAATCCGCGGCGGTCCATCCCGCCTCCAGGATCGGCCCCCGGGGCGCGTAGAAAAACCGGTAGCCGATTTTGGGGAAATCTTTTTCGAGGATTCGCAGGGCGGCCCGCACGGCGCCGTCCCGGCTCACTTCCAGGAGGTGGGACCGCCAACCCATGCGGCGCTTGACCTCGGCCCACCCTTCCGTCTGAAAGGGGTGGCCTTTGGCCGACCCGGGGCCAAAGAGCAACGGGGGGGGCGGGGTGTTTATATTCGGGGCGTCGGCGGGTTCGTTCACAGGCGAGGATTTTGCCATATTCAACCGCGCCCGTCCCGCCGGGCGGCGACGGCCTGGTAGAGATCCAGGTACGCGTCCACCATGCGACGGAAGGAATAATGCTCGACGATCCGCGCCCGGGCCTCCCGGCCCTTTTGGCGGCGCGCCTCCGGCGACAGTCCGGCCCAACGCTCCAAAGCCCGGGACAGGGCGTCGGCGTCGCCCGCCGGGGCCACGGCGCCGTCGTCGTTCACAACCGCGCGGCAATCCCCCACGTCGGTGGCCGCGGCGGGCACGCCGCAGGCCATGGCCTCGGCCAACGCGTAGGGCGAGCTCTCCCCCACCGACGACAAACAGAACAGGTCCAGGGATTGGTAGAAGGGCACGGTCCGGTCCAGGGCGCCCAGGCGCTCAAAGCATTCGGGGCGTCCCGTTTCGGCGATCCAGCGGGTGAGATCGGGATTGTCGACGGTGACGCCGGGCCCCGCCAGGCGGGCGCGGACATCGACCCCCCGTTGCAAAAGGCGGCCCACGGCCCGCACGAAGGTGGCGTGGTCTTTTTGGGGGTCCCACCGGGCCAGGTGGCCGATGACGACGGGCCCGCCGGGCCGGGCTTCTTCCGACGGGCGGTAGAGATCGGTGTCCACCCCGTTGGGGATGACGCTCATTTTCCCCGGGGCGTAGCCCGCCGCGGCGTGGGCCGAGCGGGCGGCTTCGGAATTGCAGACGATGGCGTCCGGCCGCCCGGCGGAAAGCGCCGCGCCGAGCTTCATGGCGGCCCGGGTGGGCCAGCGGTTGACGGCCGCGCTCAAGTTCGCCTGCATGAGGTTCCACAGGAGCCCCGTCCGGGGCCGGAAGAGGGTCAGGGCCCCGGCGGCCAGGTTGCCGTTGTAAAGCCAGCCCACGACGGTGGCGGGGGCCGGGCCCCGAAAATCCGAGGGTCCCAAGGGCGCGGCCGGCACGCCGGATTTTTCAAAGGCGGGAAAAAGCGCGCCGCCGCGTTTGAGCGACGCCACCCGGCTGTCCCAGCCCCGGGCCCGTTCGGCCTGGGCCAGCCGCCAAACCACAAATTCCGTGCCGCCGTAGCCCAGCCCGGGAACCACGTGGAGCACCGACCGGGAAGCGGTCACGATGTCCGCCCCGCCCGGGCGGCGGCCAGCACGTCGACCCGGGGCCGCCAACCGGTCCGTCGGCGAATTTTGGCGGGGTTGCCCACGGCGAAAGACGCGGCCGACTTGCCGGACCCCGCGCCCGTCGCTTTCCATATCACGTTCACCCCCGCGCCCCGGGCCATCGCGTCGAACAAATCCCCCATTCGAAGGCCGCGCCCCGAACAGACGTTGTAAATCTCCCCGGGACGTCCGCGGGCCAACAACGCGCCCAGGGCTTCAAACGCGTCCCCCGGGGTCAGGTAATCCCGGACGGCGTCCGGCGGCCCCGTCTTGACCGAAAACGCCCGAGGGGGTTTTTTGCGCCGCAGGAGGCCCCACACCCGGGAGACCGCGAAGGTGGGCGGCGCGTCGGGGGCGAACAAATTAAAAAGGCGCGCCACGATCACGGGCACGCCGAGGGCGTGGTAGGACAATCCCAATTGGGTTTGAAGGTGTTTGGAAAGGCCGTATTCCGTTTGCGGGCGGCAGGGGGTTTTTTCCGAAAAACGACGCCCGGAACGCCCCGCGCCGTATTCCGCCGCCGATCCCAAAAGAAGAACGCGCGGGCGCGGGAAGGGGAGTCGGCGGATCGCTTCGAGCAGGAAAAACGTCGGG
This sequence comes from Elusimicrobiota bacterium, assembly GCA_016722575.1. Taxonomy (NCBI): domain Bacteria; kingdom Pseudomonadati; phylum Elusimicrobiota; species Elusimicrobiota bacterium. The sequence continues at coordinate 1,102,128 of JADKIY010000002.1, forward strand.
GCGACGTGGGCCGCCATCAGGCGGCGGCGGGACGCCGGCCGGGCGAGACCGGCGCAGTGAAGGACGTGGGTGGGGCGCCGGCGGACCAAAGCGGCGCGAACGTCCTCCACGGATTTAAACCGTCGGGTTTCGCCCCCGCCGGGTTGGTCGCCGAAAACGGCCGCGCCGGGAAACCGGCGGCGAAGGCTCTTTAGAAGTCGGGAACCGAGATACCCCCGGCTGCCCGTCACCCAAATTCGCACGACCGTTTAAACGGAGGTCATCGACGGGCCCGCGTCCTTCGTGAAAAGTTCCTGGGCCTGGCGGTAATCGTCGGGGCGGCCGATGTCCAACCACTGGCACCGGCCGGGGAAGGCGACCACCCGTTCGCCCGCCCGCAAGAGCGCCAGCACCAGATCCGGAAAATCCAAAAGAACACCGGGTTTAATCCATTTTAAAACGCGCGGTTCGTAGACGTAGATGCCCATGCTGACTTCCAAGGTGGACACGGGTTTTTCCCGGTAACCGGTCACCCGGCGGTCGGCGTCGATGTCCAGGACGCCCAGGTCGATTTTGACTTCCCGCGTGTGGGCCGCGATGGTGAGGGCCGCGCCGCGCTCCCGGTGAAAGGCCACCAGGGCGCCGACGTCCAGGTCGGTCAGGAGATCGCCGTTCAACACCAAAAAGGTGTCCTTCAAGTCGGGCACCAGCGACAGGGCCCCGGCGGTCCCGAGCGGCGCGTCCTCGTGCACAAGACGGAGGGTTATTCTTTTTTTCCAATCGGGCTTTTGGTCAAAATAAGCCTTCACGAGCTCGCCCAAATGTCCCAGCGCCAAGGTCATGTCCGTCACCCCGTGGGCGAGGAGCCGCTCCATGAGCACTTCCAAAACCGGCTTGTCCCCCAGGGGCATCAGGGGTTTGGGGAAATTGATGGTGAAGGGCTGCAGTCGCGTGCCCCGGCCCCCGGCCAGGATCACGGCCCGCAGTCCGGCGGCGGGTTTCGCGGCGGTCATCGGGCGTAGTCCCCGGGGCGACAGGCGCCGGGATGCCGGCGAATGTAGTCGGCGGTGCGGCGAAGACCTTCGTCCAGGCCCACCCGGGGCGTCCAGTCCAAGAGTCGACGGGCCTTGCCCGCGTCGCAGAGCAACAAGTCCACTTCGCTGGCGGCGGGCCGGGCCCGGGCGCGGTCGATTTTAAGGCGCGGCCGTCGGCGGAGAAGCGTCATGCTTTTCTCCGCCAATTCCCCACGCTCGCGGCCTTCCCCTGGCCGAAATGAATCACTTCCCCGTCCAAGCCCGGGCGTTCCAGGGCCGCGGCGAAGATTAGACCGCCGTCTGTTAGAAGGTCAGGTCGGCGAGGCGCGGTGTTCCCCAGGGCGGGGTTTGGCCCCCAATTTGGGAAAGGATCGTCGGCAACACGGCCCGGGCCGATTGGCGCGGCCCGTAGGTGTTGAAGGGGCGGAGGACCACGACGGGCAGGCCGTGGCTTCGGTGGTAGGCCAGGGCCATTTGGTCGGCGGCGATTTTGCTGGCCGCGTAAGGGGACTGGGCGTTTAACCGGTGGGTTTCGTCCATGGGCGTCCGTTGGGCCGTGCCGTAGACTTCGCTGGTGGAGGTCACCACCAATCGGCGGACCTTGTGGCGACGGCAGGCTTCCAACACATTCAGCGTTCCCTGGACGTTGGTGGCCACGTAGGAATCCGCCGCTTGATAGGAATAGGGAATGGCGATCAGGGCCGCCAGATGGGCCACCGCCGAACAGCCCTTCACGACCTCGGCCATCTGGTGGGGCGTCCCGCACGTCCCCGGCCACGACGTCCAACCGGGCCCGCCGTCGGCCGTCGATCTCGTCCAAAAAGCCTTGGCGCCCCGCGCCGTTGTAGTGGACCAGCGCCCGCACCCGGGCGCAGTCAGAGGCCTCCACCACGTGGCTGCCGATAAAGCCGCCCGCGCCGGTCACCCGAACGGGGGCTCGGTTTAACGATCCAGACATGGGGTTCCCACCTCCGAACGGACGCCCGCGGGGCA
>JADKIY010000003.1 GCA_016722575.1 Elusimicrobiota bacterium
AGGCCAAGGCCGTCACCTCGCTCAGCAACAATACGAAGTGGCCACCCCTGGAGGCCAAGGCGGCAGAACAAAGGAAACAGGCCCGAAATTCTTTTGGGAGAAGGCGAATCGACGCGCAAGCTTTTGGTCATGCAGGCCGACGGCGCCCTGGAGAAAAAATTGCAGGCCTATGTCAAAGCAAAATATTGGGCCGACGCCACCGCCTTTGAATGACTTAACCGTGGTCCCAGGCGTTTCCATGCTGGGAAGCGCGGACAGGAAGAGGCAGCAATAGAGTCACCCAAATGATGGAGATCACTTGGCCGCCAAGGCGGCGCATGATTTGCCATTGGACCTCAAAGCCTCCAAGCCTTAAGACGTTCGGCGGAGCCGCGGGACGATCGAAAAATCCCCCTCCAGGCCTTTGGTTTTCGTCGTTTTCGCCCCGCTCCCCGGCCGATGCCGGGCGGCGGGCACCTGTAGTCCACGCCCGGACGCCCGTCTCTTTTCCGCCATGGCCGGGGTTGACCTTTTACCATACAAATAACCCATGAGTATCCGGCCATGAACAGTTTAACCTCCCCAGAAGAAAATTTTCGTTTCATCGTCCACCAGGTTCACGAGATCGGCGTGCCGCCACGGTGCCGGGAAATCGCCCGGCGTTTTGATGTCGCCATCTAACCGTCCAGGAACCGTTTGGCGGCCCTGGATCGGAAGGGGCTGTTCGGCGGATGCAGGACCGGGCCAGGCCTGGCCCTGGCGGTCAAGCAGGATTGGGCGGAGGTCCGCTTGTGATCTTGGGACGGAGTGCCGGCGGGCTTCCCGTTGAAACCGTGGCCTCGCGGACAAACATTTCCCGTGCAGGAGATCATGAGGCGCCAATTTTATTTTGCGGGCCAAGGGGACAGCATGTCCCCCCCAAAATCGAGGACAACGATTTGTTGCTGGTCGGCTTCAGGAAAGAGGCCTGGAGGGCGATATTGTGATCGCCTACGTACCGGAAGAGGGCGAAGCCACGGTCAAACAGTTCCGTCGAGGGGACACGCGTCTTTCTTCAGGCTGACAACGCCGTCCGCCCCCATTCTCAAACCTGCAAGTGGCTGGCCGGTCAAGATACGACGGGTTGGCGAACGGGGTTGAGGTGAACAATGAGTTGGCTTCGCGATCAGATCCGGCAGGCGGCGGGGCGGTGGAGGACGCGGGGGCAAATCCCCGTCCGGTTTTTCCGGCGGGCCATCGACGAACGGTTGGCGGAACTGCCGCTCACCGAGTGGGAAACGCTCTTTTGGACCCGGGGACTGAACGCGGGTTGATCCAACTCAACAGCCACTGGTTCCGGCTCGACTCGGGACGGCAAACTTCCTTTAGTTTCTTCGTCCGGAACGAGGCGGCCTGCTGGTGGGCCTTCGTCGGAGTCGGTGACCCAGGCGGCGGTGAAGTGGCCCCTGGTCACCCATTACGGTTATCCCGGCCCGGGTGCGGTTCGAATCGATTTCCTGGACGTGGCCCTGCGGGACGAATCGCGGCGACGTGTCGCTCTACGCCGAAACTCAAGCCTCGGACCGGGTGCTGGAGCGACGGTTAACGAATCGTCCGCCTCACTCGCCGAGGGCCTCCCCGGCTGGAACTTCCCGAAGGCAAACCGCCGCCGGACGCTCCACAAAAAAGCCGCCCATATTTTGCGAACCCGCCCCTTGTTCTTTTGGGCCGTGTCGCCGGGGCGTCGGCCGGCCTATTCGGTCCACTTCCTGGGCGACGGCTTCCGCCTGAGTCCCCGCTCGGACATCCCCTCCACCGGGACGTGGATTTGTTTTCCGGTCTTCCCCGCAACCTTTGCCCCGCGGCGGTTCGATCCGCTTTCCCGGGAAGGCTTAGCGATTCAAAGAAATCGAGCCGCCGCGGCGAGGGCCCTCCGACTCCGTAAAAACAGCCATGTGGTCGCCAAACAGCGGATACAATAAAATTCCGAAAGCCGCCGGAGGCGTTCCACCGATCAAAGAGCAGGGACCCGGGCATCGTATAAAGCAGCAAAGCAAAGTCTCGCATCGAAAAATCGCGCGCCGCTTCAGGATCACCGCCAGGACGTAACGCCCCCACAAAACCGCGCCCGGGAGGAGATACGCCAGGCCAGGCTGGCCGGGAATCCGGCAACGCGCCAACGTTGGGTCAGCCAGATTCCGATCCAATAGAGAATCGACGCGTTGAGGAGGAAAAGGGTCCCGCGAAATAATTCCATGACCCCGTTGTGGTGGCGATACCACGGGCGAATGAGAATCGACCAGGGGAGGACAAGGCATACCAATCGGCGTCACCCGCCTTGACGGGGGCGCTCAGGCAGACCAAAAGATAGATCCCGGCGAAAAGAGATCCTGGAAGAGAGAAATATTTCATGGCGAAGGTCGATTTCGGGGTCGTGGCCAAGCCGTCGGACCCTCCCCGCTCTGAGGGCCGTCGAAAGGGTCGCCCGGCTATTGTAAAAAAGCCCCGACTCCCTTCGGTCCCTTCAAGAGAGCGTGCGAAAATCAAATAATGAATCCCTGAAGAAGAAACGGCAAAATCAATGAATTGCAAATACGCGTTGATCGGTTTAATTCTGCGGCCCCCGTTACCGGTTCGGGCGGGGAGGACGACGTTATCGTTCTTCCGCCGCTGGTGATCAGCGCGAAACGGGACAAAGACCCCGTGACCAAGCGGGACGTCACGAAGGAGGATCTTCGGCTGGTTCCCGGAACCCAGGGGGACCCGTTAAAGGTGCTTCAATCCCTCCCCGGCGTGGCGGTCGGGTCCGACGGGTCCAGCGACCCGGCGGTCCGCGGCACGGCGCCCATTGATAATTTACTACATTGACTTCAGACGGTGGGGTATCTTTTTCACACCGGGGACCTGCTCAGCGTTTTGAACGGCGACCTGGTGGATTCCTTTTCCATCTACCCCTCCGCCTTCGGGCCCGAATACAACAGCGGCCTGGGGGCCGTGATCGACGTGCGTTTGCGGGACCCCCGACGGGACCGGTGGGGCGCCAAACTGAACTTGAGCGCTTTTGAATCCGACGCCCTGGTGGAAGGCCCCGTGGGACCCCGCCAGGCGGTTTACGTCGCGGCCCGCCGGAGCTACCTGGACTTCCTGCTGCCAAATTCCCGGGCACCAGCGACATCGACGTCGTGCAATTTCCGGAGTTCTACGATTACCAGGGGAAATGGTTGTGGCAGAACCCGACTCACCGGTTGGTTTTCCAGACCAACGGCGCCTGGGACAAAGTGGCCCTGGACATCAAGAGCGATTCGGCCATCGCCAAGCGGGACCCCGCGTTGGGCGGTCGCTTTGCTCAAATCCAGGATTACCACCAGGAGGGCCTCGCCTGGACGTGGAGTGGGCCGTCGGTGACCAACGTGGCGGCCCTTTCCCACACTCAGACCATTCTGGACAATCGGGCGGGCGGTTGGGCGTCGTTCGCCTCAACAACCGCTGGTGGGACGGCGGGACGATCTGGCGTGGCGGCTGCCGGCCGGAAACACGCTGTCGTTGGGCGCCCACCACATTTACGTGCCCGTGGTCTTGAACGTGGACGTCCGGGTGGATTTTCCGTCGGAATTCGACCCTCCGCCCGATTTTACGAGCGCGCCTCCCCCGCAGCGAGTTCGGCACGCTTACATCAACGAAACCCTGGTGTATTTGAAGGACCGTTGGTCGCCCACGGCGGACCTCACGCTTTCGGCCGGCGGCCGGTGGGGTCGAAACGGCTATTTGAAGGAAAATTACGGCGAACCCTGGGCCGCGGGGAATGGCGGTTTTTGGGCGAGACCGCTTTCACCACCGCCTGGGGCGCTACCACCAGTTTCCGGAGGGCACCAAACCACGAAAATTTCGGCAACCTGGACCTGACCGCCCTGCGGGCCGAGCACGCGGTGGCGGGGCTAAACGGGAAATTGCCCGACGGATGGTCCCTGAATGTGGAAGTGTATCGGAAACGCCTGTGGAATCTGCCGGTGGAGGACCCGGTGCTGAATTTCGTGAACGGCGCCCGGGGCTGGCCCGGGGTGGAGTTGTTGGTGAAGAAGGACCGCACGGCCCGGTGGGCCGGGTGGTTCGCGGTTTCCCAATCCCATTCCACGCGGAAAAACGAACGGACCGGGCAGGAAGTCAATTTCAGCCAGGACCAACCCTGGGTTCTAAACCTCGTGGCCACCCGCCGGGTCGACCAATTTTATTCCGTTGGATTGCGCGCCCAGTATCACAGCGGCGCGCCGGACACGCCCATCACCGGGACGTATGTCGACGGCACGGGTCGGGTTCGGCCGGTACGGGCCCCCCGGTTCCGTCCGGCTGCCGGACTACCATCGAATCGACCTCCGGTTCAGCCGGACTTTAAAATGAAAGCGGGTTGGGCAATTTCTACCTCGATTTGATCAACGTCCTCAACCACAAAAACGTCGCCGGTTATTCCTATTCGGATGATTATTCTGGCCGGGAGAAAGTCACTCAACTCCCCTTCTTCCCATCGGTCGGCGTTCAGTTGTCTTTTTAAAGGAAACCCATGGACCCGTCGTTCGTTCCTCCTGTTTCGGAATCAACAAAACCCCGTCGTCGCCCACGGCGCTGAGGTGCTTCGGGGCACCTTCGGTTATGAATCCTTCCGCCCGGGCAGGAAAAAAATCATTAACGCGGTCCTGGCGGGCGGGACTGCATCGGCGTTCTGCCCACGGGCGGGGGAAATCCTGACGTTTCAAATCCCCGCCAAGCTCTTGGGCGGCACGGTCCTGGTCATCTCGCCGTTGATCTCGCCTCGCGAAAGACCAGGTGGACGCGTTGATTCAATCGGGTTTCCGGGCGGCGGTCATCAATTCCACGCTCAAGGCGGAGGAACGGCGCGAGCGGATGGAGGCCTTCGCCGGGGCGACTTCGAATTGGTTTACGTGGCGCCGGAAGCGCTGGAGGAGGGGTTCCGCCAATTTTTGGCGGCGTGTCCCGTTCGTTTGTTGGTCGTGGACGAGGCCCACTGCATCAGCCACTGGGGGCATGAATTTCGGCCGTCCTATCGAAATCTGCGGGGCCTGAAGGCCTTGCTGGGCAACGTCCCGGTCTTGGCGCTGACCGCCACGGCCACGCCGGGCGGTGGCCCGGGACATCCTTCAACAATTGAGCATGGTCAAACCGGAAGGGTTCAAGGGGTCTTTTTCCGGCCCAACCTGAGAATCACCTGCCAAAAGAAAGGCGGCGGCCGTGACACGAAAAAAGACCTTTGCGTTTTGTTCAGGGGCGCCCCGGCCAGTGCGGCATTGTTTATTGGCTGAGCCGAAAACGGTGGAGTCGACGGCGGCGTTCTTGAATTCCGCGGGGTTCGGGCGGCGCCTTACCACGCCGGGCTCTCGGACGAGGAGCGGCAACGGAACCAAAACGCCTTCGCCCGGGACGAAATCGACGTGGTCGTGGCCACGGTGGCTTTCGGCATGGGCATCGACAAGTCCAACGTGCGCTACGTGATCCACCGGGACATGCCGAAGAGCCTCGAAAATTATTCCCAGGAAATCGGCCGGGCCGGGCGGGACGGGTTGCCCGCCGAGTGCGTTCTTTTTTATTCCTGGGCGGACGTCATGGCCTACGAACGTTTCGCGGCCCTGGGGGGGGACGCCTCGTTGACCGCGGCCGCGAAACAGAAAACCGTGGAGATGTTTCGCTGGGCCGACCGTCCGGCCTGCCGCCACCGGGGCTCAGCGGTTTTTGAGGAGGAACTGGCGGATTGCGGGCAATCCTGCGACGTCTGCCGGAAAACAATCCTGGACGATTTGTTGCCCACCGTGTCCGCGCGGGCGGGGGACCGGACCCCGCCCCCGGCCGTCGGGCGGAAGTCGACGGGGGAATCTGGACGATCCGTTGTTTTTGCGGCTCAAGGCCCTGCGTCGCTCCCTGGCGGACGCCCAGGGCGTTCCCGCCTACATCGTATTCAGCGACGCCGTTCTTTTGCGATTGGCGGAGCGGCGCCCCCGGACGCCCGAGGAATTTCTGGGGATCGCGGGCATCGGTCCGGCCAAGCAGGCCCGTTACGGCGACGCCTTCCTTCGGGCGTTAAACGACTCCGAGGCCTAAAGGCAAGGCCCACCGTCCTTCGACGGTGGGCCCGCCGCGGGTGGCCGAATTCAGGGTTGCTTGAGGCTGTCCCGTTTGGCCTTGTTTTCCGCTTTCTGTTGTTCGAAGTGGGCCTGGGTGGCGCTTTCACCTCGTCCCGATGGGCTTTAATGGCGGCTTTCTTCTGTTCCTGGGTCAGGGAGCCGTCGGTCGCGATCTTTTCAAAAAACGCGACGCTTTCCTGGTAGCGGGTTTCCCGGTAGGCGTCGTTCTCCTTCCATTGGTTTTCGTGGAAGGCAATGAGGTCGGCTTTTTGAGTGTCGGTCAGCTTCGTGTTGGCGGCCAAGCGCTGGGTCAGGAAGGCCCGGCGTTTTTCGGTTTGTTCAGCGGCGAAGGCCGCGTTTCCTGTCAAAGGTCTCCTGTGATCTTTTACCGCGGCCTTTTTTCCTCCGGGGTTGCCTGAAGGCCGTCCCGAAAGGTTTTGTTCTCCGACTGTTGCTGTTGGCGATGGTTTTCCCAGGCGGTCTTCTGTTGGGTCCGGAACGCTTCGCGATCGTCTCGCTTTTGGCCGGGATCGGCCGCAAAAACCCGGAAGGGGCCAGGCAGGCGAATCCGAAGAGGAAACCATTGTTTTTCATGGGTTGCTCCTTTTGAACTTAATGGCACGCCTTGGCGCGGCGTGGGCCTTCGAACGTTTGGACGACCGCCGGTTCCAGAAAGTGTCGATTCGACGGATTCCTCCCCGGGTGCGCGGTTGATTTTTGTGTTTTGGACCCATCCTTGAATCGGAAGTCCTGCTCAAGAGCGATCAATGAAAACAGTTCTGCGCGTTGCCGGATGCGATCTCGAAGTCCTCGGCCCAATTCGTACTCGTTCGCGTGAGTCCGACGGGTTCGTCCGTGGAATCCCGGGAGACGCAGGCCCACGACGGCCGGCCCATGGCGGTTTTTGAGGAATGGCACCGGGGGGGCGGCACCGCTTCTCTCAACAAGGAATTGATCCCGGTGGCCAACCCGAAGGCAATGGACGTCGGCGACGTATTCATCCGGGGCAGGTTCCCTGGCCATGCCGTCTGAATTGTCGACTTGGCGGAAAATGCGAAGGGGGACCGGGTTTTTTGCTGGTCCAAAGTTATATGCCGGCCCAGGAGATTCACGTGCTGAATAATCCCGATCGCCGTTTAAGTCCGTGGTGTCGAGCGGGCGACTTGGACAAACTTGACACCCCGGAATGGATTTTTCATTGGTCCGACTGAAACGTTTCGCCGAAAGTGTCCTGACGAGGTTCCCCTCTCGATCCTTGGGATCCGTTGGCTTGCGCTCCCGGCCTTGGGGTCCTTCCATCGGTCCAGGATTGGATGGATTTTGAGGCGGCCGTCCGAAGCGGTAAAATCGATAAACGCGAAGCGCGGGAAAGGCGTCCCGGCGCACGCCTGGCAAAAAGACCGCGAAGTTGACCGGTGGGCGGAAGAATGAGTGGAATGTTGGCCATCGGTGCGTTGGATGGAAAAATGTTTGCCTCGATGGGCGGGGGACTTTGTTTGGTGGGGCGCATTGGGAAAAAAGTAAGCTGTCCCTCGTTGCGGGGGATGGCGGGGCGGGGCGGCCCAACTTTGAGGAGATGAAATGCTGATTACCAACGCGCACGTTCACTTGATCGAGCTTCAAAAGATGATTGAACTTCAGGGGATGTGCGACTGCCGGCGTCCATCTCCGTCCTTAAGATTTGGAATCCACGCTGCCTCTGTTGGCCCCGGAAGTCGCGCTTCGGCAAATGGACGAGGCGGGAATCGCGCGCTCCGTTCTCTACGCGGTGGAGGCGCCCATCGTCTACTCTTCGAACGAATACGTTTCCCTGTTGTGCAAAAATATCCCGACCGATTCATCGGTTTCGCGTCGGTGAATCCCTGGACCCGGCGGCCCCGGAGAAGCTGGAGCATGCGGTCAAATTTGGGCCTCAAGGGTTTGAAGCTGCATCCGCCCCTTCAGGGCTTTTCGCTAACGACCCGCGCGCCTTCTCGACCTGAGGAAGGCCCAGGCGTTGAACGTCCCCATCGTCTTTCACGTGGGCACCCCCTTCGGTTGCCTGTGCCGGTTGGAACACGCCTCGCCGCTCCTCCTGGATGAAGTCGCGGTGACCTTCCCGAAGCTCCGCCTCCTGATCACCCATCTCGGCACGTTGTGGCACAACGAGTCTTTTTGGGTGGTCGAGAAGAACCGAATGTCTACATCGACACGGCCGCCACCGACGGAAATCAAAACCATATTGACCCCGGACATCATCACGCGAATCGGGCCGGACAAAATCATCTTCGGCACCGACTCCCCCATGCCCTACGCGGGGAAAGTGCCCCGCATGAAAGAGTTCGTGGACGTCGTGAAATCCATCGAGGTGGGGGCCGACGTTCTGGCCGATATATTCCACAACAACTTCCTTCGACTGCTGGAGGGGGACGCTGCCGCCGGGCAAACGATCAACGCCAAGGACATGCTGGCGCGCCTGGCGGGGCCAGGGCGTCCCGGCTAAGGGGCTGGCCCCCATGTCGATTTTCTCCGCCCTCCGCCACCGATTGGTTCGGTGGGAGTACCAACGCCTGGCGGATTACCTCTCGAACGTCGACCCCGAGGCCATTGAAAAAGAAAGCGAACAACGGGTTTTGACGGCGTTTCGCCGCTGGACGCGCGCCGTTCCGGCCTATCGGGAACTGGCGTCGTTGCCGGCGGCCACCCTGGCGGACTTCAAAAGGAACGTCCCCGTGTGCGACAAGGAGTCCCACTTTCAGGGGCACGATTTGCGGAGTCTTTGTCCCGACGGGGACCTTTCCCGCGTTCGGCTTTTTTATTCCAGTTCGGGTTCGTCGCGGGTTTTCTCCTACGGGGGCGGAATCGTGGCAAGACCCCGGCGGTCGGCCTTGAACTGGAGTTCGTTCCCACGACAGCCTCTCGGTCTTTGACCGGAAAGCGCTGATCGTCAACGGCCTGCCGATGGGGGTGAAGGTCCACACCCGGACGATTCCGTTGATCGAAAGCGGGACGCGCGCGGATGTCGTGTGGGCGCTTTTGAAGAAGCTCAAAAATGAATTCGACCAGTTCGTCATTTTCGGGGAGCCGCTTTTTCTAAAGCATTTGATCGAAGGCGGAATCGAGGAGAACGTGCCCTGGCGGGAGTTGGCGGTCCACCTTGTCACCGGTTCCGAATACGTCGCGGAAAATTACCGATCGCCTCGGCGGATTCCTCGGCATCGATTTTGAAAACCGCGACACGGGCAGCATCACCATCAACTACGGCCTTTCGGAGATAGCCAACAGCGTCGCGCACGAGACGCCCGAGACGATCCTGGCGCGGCGGCGCGCCCACGCCGACCCCGCCCTGCGAAAAACCATTTACGGGACGGATACGCGGCTTTGCCCCGCTATCCTTCAGTACCACCCCTACCAGAATTACCTTGAAACCCTCGGGCCGCCGGGGGAAACGGGGGAGTTGGTGGTGACCACGCCCGACGCTCAAAAAAACTTTCCCCTGGTGCGTTACAACACCAAGGACGCGGCGCGGCTCGTCGGTTACGGGGCGTTCGATCGACGTCTTCGGGAAGCGGGGCTGGAGTCTCGGCGGCCGCGGTTTCGGCTTCCTTTCGTTTTCGGCTGGGGCAAGGTCAAGGCCCTGACGACAACGTTCGGACCCCTGTACGCGGAAGAGATCAAAGAAGCGCTTTACGCCGACCCGGAGGTCGCTGCCCGATTCACGGGACGGTTCCGCCTGCGGATGGGCGAGAACCGCCCGACGCTGATTCTTCAACTTCGGCCGGGGGTGAAAAACGGGGACGGGCCCTCGGCGGGGGTGGCGAAAGGGCTTTGCGTTTACACGGCCGCGGAGATCGCCGTGCGGGCGATTCCTTTTTCGGAGTATTCCGACGGGTTTGCGCCGGACTTCGACCGCAAAACCGTTTACATCGACTAAAGCCGTTCGTATTCCGCCAAATAGTCCCCGGTGCGGCAATCGGGGCGGCGGGTTTGTTTCAGCCCCGGGATTTCCCGCCGCCGACTCCAAAGATCCGCCACGCGGCCCGCCACCCATTTCATCGTCCCGGGATTGTAATGCCCCAGGGGGATCGCCAGGCGGATCATCCGCACGCCCTTGGCTTCTTGCTCGGGCGTCAGCATGTTCTCGGCGGCCAGAATGCCGGACTCCAAGTAAAGCTGGTACAAAAAGGCGCGCTCCGGGTGTCGGTCTTTGGGCAAACAGCCCAAAAGCCCGGCGGTGTCGATGAAGACCGCGTAGCCGGCGGGGGGCGACACCACGGGAACTCCCGCGGCTTTTAAGCGGGTCCAAAGCTCCCGGGCGTTCCGGACGCGGCGGCGCAAGAGCTTTTCGCTGCGCAGGGATTTTCGCAGGACCGAATACAAACGGGCCTTGGCGTCGACCGATAGGCCCTCGCCGACCAGCATCAAGCGGTCTTGGAATTTGAAGTGAAGGTCCTCGCGGCGGGTCGCAAGGAACCCGCCTACGTCCACGGGGAAGTCTTTGGTGGCGCTCATGGTGCAGCCGTCGGAATGGGAGCAGAATTCCCGGACAATGTCGGCGATGGAACGTTGGGCGTATCCCGGCTCCCGTTCGCGGATGAACCACGCGTTCTCCCGCAACCGGCAGGCGTCGATGAACACGAGCGCCCCGACCGATCGGGCGTATTGATGCACTTCCCGGATGTTTTGCATCGACACGGGGTGCCCGCCGACGGCGTTGACGGAGGTTTCGACCATGACGTAGGCGATCCGGTCGGCGCCGTGGTCGCGGACGAACGCTTTTAGAGCCTCCAAATCCAAATTGCCCTTGAAGGGATGGTCTCCGTGGAGGTCGTGGGCCTCTGCGACCGGAATGGCCCGGGGCTCGGCGCCGAGAACCTCCGGATGCAGGCGGGTGGTGGGGAACAGCAGATTGTGCAGAACGACTTTCCCCGGCGCGGCGAGCGTCGAGGCCAGGACCAGTTCGGCCGTCCGCCCCTGGGCCGCGGGAAGGACGTGCTCGTAGCCGTAGCCCTCCTGGAACAGAGCCCCCAAAGACATGAAGTCGGACTCGCGCCGGCCTTTGCCGGAGGGGAAGCGGGCGGTTCCGGGAAGATGCATGAGACTGTCCGTCACGAGGTCGACGCGCGCCAGTTGGTTGGTGATCAGGTGCGTGTTGCCGTGAACGCCGTTCAGCACCTCCCGGCGCGCGGCGCGGGAAAAGCGCACCGCCAAGCGCATGAGGCCCAGGCGATGCAGCCGCAGAAACAGCGCGCCCGGTTTGTCCACTATTTCTTAACGGCGCCGGGAATCCGCCCCTCCATCGGGTCGTAGAACCGGAAGTTCGGCGCCAGCGCCAAGGAGCCCCAGCCGGTTAAAACTTTAAAGATTTCGTTGGCCATAAGAACGCACGTCAGCCAGACCATGGGCGCGAGCGTCGTGCCTTCCCCTTTTTGCATGAGGCGTTCGACGGTGGGCGGGGGATAGTATTCGGCCAGGCCTTCGACCCCCTGCAATTGCCGGAGGGAATGGAGAATCAATTCACGGCTCTCCTGGTCGGAAATGCTCGCCACGGCCCGGCCGATGGTCGGCAAAGCGTAGACTTCCTCCAGAGTGGGCGTGTCGGCCGTGAAAACGCGGACGTTCCCGTACGCCACGGCCCATCCCTCGATCAGCGGGATCTTTTTGGCCCGGGCCGCCCGGCTAAGGGTCACGATGGCGCGAATGTCGTCGATGCTGAGAGCGACGGCGTCGACGCCTTCCAGAACCTCGCCGATGTTTTGGTCGGTCATTGTGAGGTATTTGCGCGTGCGGATGGCGGGGTTGATTCGGCGGAGGAACTCCTCGGTTACCTCTGTTTTCAGCCGACCGTTGGTGTCCGTGAACGAATAGATCTGGCGGTTGGAATTGGTGGGTTCAAAGGTCCCGTGGTCCACCAGAACAAAGGATTCGACCCCCAGCCTGGCCAGATTTTCGACGACGACACCGCCCAGACCGCCGAGCCCGCAGACGGCCACGCAAGCTTTGCGGAGGATTTCCTGGTCTTTTTCCGTCAGCAAACCCATGTTGCGATTGACTTGTTTTTGATAGTGATCGGACCAGACCATACGGCCTCCAATGGGGAATTTGCGATGCTCCATCATGTCACGTTCGGGAGGGGAAATCAACGTCGCAAATCATGCCCGGAATCCATGGTGCGGGTCTCTGGCCCGCAACCAATCGGGGGATTTTTTCCAATGGATCCAAACGACTTTCGAGGCGTGTCGGCCTGTTCCCAGGCGCACCGATCTGACGCGGGATTTCCAAAACAACGATCGAATCAGAGTTGTGGGCCAGGGATCCCATGACGCGGGGGGGAGACCGTTTGACCATACAGCCAGGATTGGACGCCGTATGAGATTCGAAGGGCAAGGTGGAGCGGAGACTTCTTTCCGGCCCCGGGGCGGGGGTTTTCTCGGGGCGGGATTTAATGGGGGCCAGCCTGTCGATGGCGAAGCCCCGCGCCATCACTGATGATCGCTGTCCCTTCGTCGCGCCGCGCGGGGAGAGTTCCGCCGACGATAATGGTCGACGGTCAAAAACCGGCGGACCCCTCACCCCGACGCTCTCCCCACGGACGGGGAAAGGGGGACGTTGATTCTTTTATAACTTAATATAGGGGAAACCCCCCCCAAACGTTATTTGGATTTCCAACGGGGGGCAAATCGGACCAGGTAGGTGAAAAAATGGGCCAGGATTTTGTTTGTCCCGTGGGCGACCATGCCTTCGTAGCGACCGCGTTGGAATTCTTTTAGGTCAGGGCCTTCGTAACACAATTTCCCGTTCTTAAAACAATAATTGCAATACCGGTCCGACTCCCGTCGGGCGGGATCTTTGTTGAACGGCATCAGGCAAGATTCGCAGGAATTTTCATTTGAAAAATGGCGAACGGGCGGCCCCTCCTTCGGAGCCGGGGCCTATTCGGCCGGTCGCAAACGCCTGCCACTGGCAGGCGGGACCCACGCGGCACTTCCGCTAGCGCGGTCGGGATTTTCCTCTTTCCCGCGATTTCGCGGCTCCTCCGAGGACCGGCCCTGGTGGCCGAAAACCTGCTGCGGCACGAAAAGGAGATTCCGCTGTTGTTCCTTTGCTGCGACGGGTCGCCGATCGATGATCGGAAATTAAACGCTTTCGCCTCCCGCGGACGCCGGCCCGATCGTCACGCGGCGGTCGGGAGACAAAGGATCCGCTTTCCGGGAGAAATCGAGGAAAAATCCTAACGGTCGTTGAGTCAAACGATTGTGGAGAGGCGGGGTGTGGCGGGCAAGAGTGCGGAAAGGAAAACCGATGAGATCGGCGATCAGGCCCGGAGGGGGTTTGGTCGCCCGAGGGTGGGAAAACCCCGGAAGAGCCACCTTCTTCCCCGGGGGGAAACAGCAAATGGCGGAAAAACAGACACGGTTGCAACCATTGTTCCACTGACGTTCCCCAATATCGCGCACGAATACTGGGAAAACTACCGCCTGACCGGGGACTATTACCTGCCGGAATACAAGGGGAGGGATTGAAGCCTCGGTGTGATTGCGACCACGATTGCGGCCCCGCTGGCCTTGGGGGCCACCCCAAGGCTTGGCCCTGGCGCGGCGCAGGAAGCCGCGCCCTACCTTGCGGGCAGGACCCGGATTGTGGGGCCTTGTCTGCCGATTCAGCCAACACATCGTCGGCCGAAGGCCCTCCTTTTCGTCCCGCTCCGTTTCTTTTCCGTCATTCGACCATTCCCTTTGACCGTCGACCGCTATCGCGGGCGGAACTCTCCCCGCGCGGCGCAACGCTGGGACAACGCCGTGCGGCGATGGCGCGTCGCTCCGTCATCGCCGCGCTGGCTCCATTAAAACCCGAACCCGGAAAACCGAAAGCCTGGGGCTGGAAAAGAAAGAAGTCTCCGCTCCGGTTGATTCGTCCTTCCGGAAAAAACCCCAGCGCTGGGCGCTTCGGTTGATCGTCCCACCCCGGGGCGCTCGCCGCGCGTCGGCAGGAGAACCCCCGCCGCCGCCCGGCTCGCTCGGTCGCCCGGGCGATTGGACGGTTGCCGCTCCGCCTGATTCGACAAAACCGGGTCGCTCCGCCGCGTCGGCCTAGAACGCCGCCGCACCTCCGCTCCGTCGCCCCCGCCCCCGCTGGGCGGCCCGCTCCGTTCGCTGGGGAAGGCCAAGCCCTGAAGGTCTTGCCCTCGCCCTCCCGGTCCAGGCGCGCGCAAAGGTAGCAAGGCGGGCTCGGGCATATTTAGTCGTCCCCGGGGTCAAAAAACAACCCCGGGGCCGAACGTCAAGAACATTCGCGGGCCCAGCCTTGTCCCCAAGGCCCGGCCTATTGCGCCGTCGCGCCTCGCGCGTGGGCCCGCTCACAACAACTGCCAGCGGTGGCCAGCCGACGGCCACCGCCCCGCCTGTCTCTCGTCATGGGTTCAGTCAGGGGGTGGCAACAAAAGACCGTGCTTGGCGGTGGCCTCCGCTAGCCCCGGCTCCATTGCGCCGCCGTGCACGCCAAACAACGGCGCGCACGTGACCGCTGCCGGGGCTGCCAGGCCTGGAGCGGCCCCCCTCCCCCCAATACCGCGGCCAACTACTGGCCGCATTGGGCGGGATAGGGGGGCCTTGCCTGGCTGGTGGCCCCCCAACCCCCCGGGTTCCTTCCCACCAAAATCAAACCCCATAAACAAAAGCGGGCGCAAGATTCGCGCCCGCATTCAGTCCCCAACCACGACTACCACCCACTCAAATCAAACCGGGTATCCTGGGTCCAACTTCTTGATCAATCGCTTCGCCGCCTCGGATAAAACCCCGCCTCGCCGCGTCACCACGCCGTATCGGTCATAGCCAAATAGATGCCCCGCCCGGGCGATCGCCAGGTCCTTTTTATCCGCTTCCGTCAGGCATATGGACGGTATCACCGCCACGCCCAGCCCGTTTTTGGCGTAGGTTTTAAGCACCTCCCAACCGCCCGCCTCAAGCCCCACTTCCCAGGTCAGGCCCGCCTCGGTCAGTTTGCCCTCCACAATCCGGCGCGTCGTGGAGTGCCCGTCCCCCGTCAAAAGGGGATAACCTGCCAGGTCGTCCAGGGTCAGCTTCTTAAGTTTCCCGATTGGGTGCCCCTTTTCGCCGATGACCATCCGCTCAAATTCCATGGTCGGGCGATAGGCCGCCCAGGCGGGGGCGCGCTCCATGGAGCGGATTCCAAAGTCCAATTCCCCGGACCGGAGCATCTCCAAGGTCTGTTCCGCCCTCTGGCAATAGAGGGACACTTTCACCCCCGGGTTTGCCTTCCGAAAGTCTCTTATGAACTTGGGCAGGAGATAAAGCATCACCGGCTCGCCCGCCCCGATCCTTACACGCCCACGCATCTTGCCGTCGCCCAGAGGGGCCAGGACCTCTTTCATCTTCTCCCAGTTCCCCAGAAGCGGCCCGGCGGCCTCGGCCACGGCCTCTCCGGCGGCCGTAAGAATCGTTCGCCGCCCGTGCCTTTCAAAGAGCTTCGCCCCCAGTTCCTTTTCCAGCCGCCGGACGGCCACCGTCACGCTGGGCTGGGTGCGAAAGAGGCTCTCCGCCGCCCGGCTGAAGTTTCCGGTCTTGGCCACCGCCACGAAGGACTTTATCTGTTGGATTTCCATGGGCTGTCCATATTATGCAATAAGTCTATAGTAAACATAAAAACTATTCATTTGTTTTATTCCATCAACCGGGCTAAACTGGGAGTGACAAAGGAGGACACTTCAATGAAACCCACAAAGCTGACCCCCCGGTTCGAGAGAGCCCTCGCCATGGCCCACCGCCTTCACAAGCGCCAGACCCGGAAATCCACGGGGATCCCCTACATATCGCACCTGCTGGCCGTCTGCTCCCTGGTTCTGGAGGACGGTGGTAACGAGAACGAGGCCATCGCGGCTTTGCTCCACGACGCCGCCGAGGATCAAGGCGGTATTTCTACCCTAAAAAGGATCAAGAAGGCCTTTGGCCCCACCGTGGCCGACCTAGTGGCCGGCTGTTCCGACACCTTCCAAACGCCCAAACCGCCCTGGAAAGCCCGCAAGGTGGCTTACCTGAATCATCTGGCCAAGGCCTCTCCCTCCATCCAGTGCATCGTCGCCGCGGACAAGCTCCACAACATCCGTTGCACGCTTCACAACCTGCTTCGGGAGGGGGGGAAGGTTTGGGATCGGTTTTCGGCGGGGAGGGGGGACCAGCTTTGGTATTACAAAAGCGTTCACCGTATTCTCGCCCGGGCGGGCCGCTCCGGCCATGTTCGGGAGTTGGGCGAGACGATTGACCGTCTTTCAAAAGTCAGGGCTTAAGGAGGCCGACTTCCATGACTGATGAGGAGAAAAAGGAGGGCGTTCCACCCGATAGCAAATCCACGGTGGCACGTTCAAAGGCGCCGACTATGACGGAGGAGGAAAAAGAATCGTCGCGGTTGTTGGAGGAGTTCTTGCTTGAAAATCTAAGGAAGGCTCGGTAGGGAGGGGGTGGCGGCGGGCCGTGGTGGTGCATTACGACAGGCCCATCCTACAGTTAGCCTGGTTTCAGGCGTTGCTGCTTTTTTCTCGTTCTTTTAAAAAGTAGCGCCAAGCCTGGTCAATTTTTTTGTAGTTGATTGCTCGGCTCTTGCCCAGGTCAAATGTCATGTCGGGTTCGGTTTTCTCCCCTTCCCAATGGGCAACCCAATTACCGTCTTTTGCGACGTTTCATTTTGAAAAACGAGGTTCGCTGTGTCCGACGTTAAATTCGTCGATGCCACCCTTCTCGAGCAGTTCCGCGCCAGCTTCCGTTCCAGCTTCAATCCATTCAAATCTTTTCCCGGATTGCCTCGGAATGAAAGCGGTTTCCTTTTCCCGATCAATATTGATGTGCCATGTGGCAGTTGACATGCCTTACCGCCTTTCCGTGCCAATGTATTTCTTAACCATATCCCGGTATTTCCCTGAGTCTACAAATCCATTTTTATCAAGGGGGGGGGGGGGGGGGGGGGGGGGGGGGGGGGGGGGGGGGGGGGAGACATATATTGTTTCATTCCGCTCCGCGACATCGATCGCCTTGTCCACGCCTTTTTGCACTCCCCAGTAATTGTCCCCGTGTTTTACAACGTCATGAAGGTTTGCCCCGCCGATGTTTCTGTAGCTGGTATTGATCCTATTCCCCAGGTCCAGTGAATGCGACTCCGGCAAAACCTTCTTGTCTTTGACTACGAACGCTAAGTCCACATCAGAGACGACACGCTCACCATTATCTAGGAGACGAACACCGTTTTTGTAGCTCTTCTTAATGGTCGCATCAAGCGGTTTTGAAGGGTACTTGTCGTCTAGGAAATTCGCACCATAAGCCCGCTTTCGGACACCTACGACCTCACCATCTCCCAAAGCATTTACAATGGATGTTTGAAGTTTTTTTGTAAGTCCACTTTCCAGGGCAGGGGCAAACGCATCGGGAATAGTTGTTCCTTTCCCGATCCGCACATGACCCGCTTCCCCCAGGTTGTCCCAAAAGGCCTTTATGTTGCTCCCGACTTTTTCGATTTGATTGGCCGTCCGGCTCCACAGCCCGGGCCGGGCCTCCATCGGCGTTCGGGTGAATCCCAGAAAATCGGCGGTGGGGCTGTAGCGCAGGGTCATGCCCATGTCGGGGGCTTGGATGTGAAGCTCCCGCGTCCCATCGGGCTTCGTCACGATCACGTTCACCCGTTCCGGGGAGTCCAGCACCGACTTGGTGATTAGTTCCCCGATGGCGTTGAACTCCGCCGCGGTCAGGCTTTTGGGGTCGGTGGTGATCAGGTGCCGAACGGCCGTGGTTTCAATGGGCGGGGGGGATTTGATCAGCTTTTCGGTAAATCCATCAAATTGCCCCTCGCTGAACTGGGCGGCGTAGCCCAGGGAGGCGCTCTCCACCTGCAGGTGAACCACGCCGCCTTTTTCAAAAGAGACGTTGGCCCGGTCCGGGGCCTCCATCAGGCGGTTTAGGACGGTCCGCCCCACGCCGTTGGCCTCGCCCATGGTCGCCGTTTGGCCCAGGGGGGTGTTCCGGGCCATCCATTCCCCGGGTTCGTTCAGCCCAACAGAGCCGGGTTTAAGGGCGTTGTCCAACAGGCGGGCATCCACCGCCATGCGCGCCCCCTGGGGAGCTTCGCTCCGGGGGCGTTCGCCCCTTGGCGCTCCGCTTTGCGGCGTGGCTTCCATCGGTCGTGTGCTCTCTGATTCGAAGCGCATCGCCCCCGCGCTGGGCGCCATGGCGGCGCACAGGGCCAGCGCCAGCAGGGGGCGGGGGGTTATAGGTTTTTCCACAGTTTCTCCCCGGCGGGGGTTTTGAATAGGTCAACAAACCCCATCCCCCGCGCCTTGGTTTGGTATACCTCTGCCTTCCGGTAGTGGTCAAGGGCCTCTTTGCCCTTGGCCAGGGCGCTCATGTTGGCGTGGTAGGTCGCCAGGTCGGCGTAGCAGTCCGCGCAGGCCGGGTTCAGCGCCACGGCGTTGTTCAGGAAATACAGGGCTCTTTCATCGTGGCCTTGTTTCAGGTGGTCCAGGCCCAGGTTGGCCATTAGGACGCCCATAAACTCCCGCCGGGTCATGGTCTTCATGTAGGCCCCGCTGGCCAGGCCCGTTTCCCCGATTGCAAAGTCTTTGACATACATCTCGTCCGGGTGAAGCACGGCCCGGTTCGTCGGTTCCATGTTCAGATAGGAGCCGTCGGGCTCCACATACCGCAAAAAGGAATGGGCCGGGGCGGACACGGGGTAGATCGGAAACCCCAGCCGCTCCGCCACCGCCATGTAGAGGGTGGGAAGGGATGTGCAGTTCCCCACCTTGGTGTCCAAAAGGTGGTTTAGGTAGTCGGGCGTGTTGCTCCCCTGGCGGACGGCAGTGCTGTCATACCCGTAGCCGTCCTCCGTGTAAATCACCTGGTTGAGCGCCCCGATCCTCCGCCGCGTGTCTGTGGAGTCCCCAACGTAGGTTCTAACACGCTCCGCCAGGGCGTCGATCTTGGCGGAATAGGCGGTAATGTCCAGGTCGGGGTAAATGTCCTTGGCTAGGGTGAGTGCGGCAAGGCCGATATCAATCTTGTCTTCGGGAAGGGTGACTAGGTTTTCAATGGCGCTGTTTCTGTGGTGCAGGGACTTGGAGGCAAATGCTAGGGAGCCGCAGACGGCCACGGCGGCCAGGAGAAGCGCCGGGGTTCGCCATTCTCGGGGATTTGTCGGGGAGGATTCGTGCTCGCCGCCCCATCGGATGGGGGGGAAAGGCGACTGCTCATCGGTCCGTGGCGAAAGACGCTTTTTGAGGGCATAGCCTTGAGTGCTTTATTTTATGTCGGGGGAGTCACACCGGAAGTGTCCCTTATTCTACCACGGATTTCCCTTAATACACCCTCGCCAGCCCCCGGTCCAGCAGTTCCTGGTTCAAATAGCGCCCATCGGTGTAAATGTCGTCCTTCTCCATCGTGTCGTCCAGGGAATAGAAGACGTGCCCCAAAAACCGCCCGTTAATATCCACCTTCGTTGTCCGTAGCATGATGAAGGGCACCCGGGCCAGTTGGTTTCGCACATATTCCGCCGCTTCCCTGCCCTCGTCCGTTATGAGTTCCGCGCAGTCTATCCCCGCCAGCCGGATTCGCTCTTTCTTTTTGATTTCAAAGCCGCAATCCACGTCCACCAGCAGGGTGTCGCCGTCCACCACGTTTAAAACGTAAGCCTTGAAAACGTAGGTCGCCCCAACCGGGCGGGGGAGTTTCTTTGCCTTTTTCCCCGTCTTGTCGTCGCTGTAGGTGTCGCCCTGAACGGCTTTTAGCAGTTGGTCGCGGGTCCAGTGCTTTTCTTCGGCAACCTTGGTGTAGTAGTCCCGTTCCTTGGGGTCCTTCACTGTCAGTAGCACGCGATAGTGGGACCAGGAGAGGTATTCGCTGTCCGGCACGGTTTTGTAGGTGTCGTGGAACTGGACGCACCGGTACAGGGTGGTCATGTCCGTCCGCATGTCCTCCGCCAGGCGCTCCATGACGGCTTTCTCGTATCCGGCGTTGGCGGTCAACTGCTCATCACCGATCCGCCCGCCGATTTCCCAATAGGTT
>JADKIY010000004.1 GCA_016722575.1 Elusimicrobiota bacterium
TGCGTCAGGGCAGGTTTGTGGGAAACCGGGACAAGCGCCGCAGGGCGTCGGGGTTTAGGAGGGCGATCCGTTTCCAGCCCGTTCGGATCCATCCGCGTTTTTTGAAATCGGACAAGGTGCGAATGGCGGTTTCGGGAATGCAGCCCACGAGTTCGGCCAAGTCTTCCCGCCGCACCCGCACCTCGGCGCCGGGGGCGGGCAGGAGCATCAACAGAAGGTGGGCAAGACGTTTGTCGACGGGTTCCAAAGGCCCGGGCGCGCATGTCCTGGGCGTGCCGCAAATGGTCCCCCACCTCCCCATGGACCGCCCTTGAAAAATCCGGGTGCTGAGACATCAACCGGAAAACCGCCGCGGGAGAACGAGCACTTCGGCGTCCTGCAGGGCATACACGCTCACGGGGTAGGGTCGGCGGTCCAGCAGGGCGATGACGCCGCAGAGTCGCCCGGGAACGATCAGGTCCATGGCCGACACCCGCTCGCCCTGGGAAAATTTCAACGCCTTAAATAGGCCCGACAAAACCAGGAAAGCCGCCTCCCCGGAATCTCCCTCCTGAAAAAGCGAGGCCCCGGCCTTCACCCGTCGGCGGACAAGCGTGGGCAAAAGATCGGACCGCGTCCCGGTCGGCAGGGCGCCCAGGGCCGACGACGGGGGAAGTCCCTCGGTCGATGGAGAGCGCCGGGGGGTCAAGGCCGCCTCCGCGCCCATCGCTTGGCGGTCAATACCGCAAGAATACGCTCAGGGTCCCGGACACCGACGCTCACGGCAATGTCGATGCCGTGAAGAGTGGAGAAATGAAACAGGCGTCTCAGAAGCGGCGTGGAAAGTACGACGGCCAAAAAGAGCGCCGATCCGCCGACCACGGCCCAGAGGGCGCGGTTGGGGGCCCGCCAGCGCGCCCAGGTCGACTGGGTCCAGGAGCGGTTGGCCAGGATAAGCCCCGCGTTGGCCGCCATGAGCGTGGTGAAGGCCAGGGCCCGGGCGTCCAGCTCCCCGTGACCCCGACGAAGGGCCAGGGCGAACACCGCGAACACCGCCGCGAAAACGCTCACGCCTTGGGCCAGGCTCGGGCCCAGGGTGTCCCACCCGAACAGGCGGTCCGTGGTTTTCCGGGGGGGGCGTTGCATGGCGTCGGGCTCGGGCGGTTCGGCCTCGAAGGCCACGGAGCAGGCCGGGTCGATGACCAAATGCAGGAAGGCGATGTGGATCGGCAACAGGACCAGGGGCCACCCCAGAAACACCGAGGCCAAGGACAGCCCGGCGATCGGCACGTGAATGGCCAGGATGTAGGCCATGCCTTTTTTTAAATTGTCGAACACCCGCCGGCCGCCGGCGATGGCGCTCACCAGAGAGGCGAAATCGTCGTGGAGCAGAACCAGGCCCGCGGCCTCCCGGCCACGTCGGTTCCCCGCTCGCCCATGGCCACGCCGATGTGGGCGCCTTGAGCGCCGGCGCGTCGTTCACCCCGTCGCCGGTCATGGCTACGATCTCGCCGTTGGCGCGCAGGGCCCGGATGAGCCGCAGTTTGTGCTCCGGCACCGCCCGGGCAAAGAGCGTTCACCCGACGCAGGCGCTCGGCCAGCGCCTCCTCGGACAGGGCGTCGATCTCGGCCCCGTCAAGACCTGGTCGGCGTTGGACAAGCCGATGGCCCGGCGACGCTTTGGGCGGTGCCGGGTAATCGCCCGTGATCATGGCCACCCGGACGCCCGCCCGACGGCATTCCTCGATGGCGGCGGGCACGTCTTTCCGAACCGGGTCGGCCAAGGCGATCAGCCCCAGGAATTCAAAATCGAAATCGTGCTGGAGGTCCGGCAGGACATCGGCCGTGAAGGAGGATTTGGCCACCCCAGGAGGCGGTATCCTTCCGGGCGTGTTCGTCCACCCGTCGACGAAGAGCCTCGAGACGTTCCGGCGGGAAATGACACAGGTCCGCGACGGCTTCGGGAGCGCCTTTGGCGGCGATGACGAAGCGCCGCTGGTCCGGCGATGTCCACACCTGGGACATGGCCAGAAGGTCCCGGGAAAGGGGGTATTCCTTGACCAGCGTCCAGTCCCCGTGGAGATGTTCGGTGCGGGCGAGAAATCGGTCGCCCAGGGCGTGAAAGGCTTTTTCCATGGGATCGAAGGGATTTCGCGCGCTGGCCAAAATGCCGAACTCGAGAATTTCATGGAAGGATTCCTCGAGGTGTTTTCATCGGGGGAATGTCGAAACGGAGATCCCCGGCAGGAGGCGCTGAATGTCCATCCGGTTTTCCGTCAAGGTGCCGGTTTTGTCCACGCACAGCACCGTGACGGCGCCCAGGGCCTCGACGGCGGGCATCCGGCGGGCCAGGACGCCCCGCTTCGAAAGGCGCCAGGCGCCGAGGGAAAGGAAAATCGTGAGGACCACGGGAAACTCGTTGGGCATGAGAGCCATGGCCAGGCTGAGGCCCGCGAGCACGCCGGTTAGCCAGGCGCCCCGCCAAAAGCCGGTCACCAACACGACCGCCGCGCACAAAACCGCGCCCACGATGGCGACCACTTTCACCAGGGAGGCCATTTCGATTTGCAGGGGGCTGGGACCGGACTCGGCGGATTCCAGGGCCCGGCCGATTTTGCCGATTTCCGTGGCGGCGCCGACGCCGGTGACGCGCACCAGGCCCTGCCCCTGAACCACCAAGGTCCCCGCGAAAACGTAGGGGGAGCCGTCCCCGGCGGTGGTCGGCGTTTCGCCGGGGACCGCCGCGCGGACGTCTTTTCGAACCGAAACCGATTCCCCCGTGAGCAGGGATTCGTCCACGGCCAGGTGGGAGGAGGAAAGCAGAATCCCGTCGGCGGCACCCGATCCCCTCGGCCAACACCAGCAGATCGCCGCGAACGACGTCCCGCCCGGCCACGCGCCGCTGGGCCCCGTCCCGAATCACCAGCGCCCGGGGACTCGACAAATCCCGCAGGGCCTCAGAGCCCGTTCCGTTTTCCCTTCCTGGAAAAGCGTGATGCCCATGATGAAAACCACGAACCCCAGGAGCATGGCCGCCTCTTGGCCGTCGCCCAGGGCGAAATAGAGAGGCGCCGCAGATCCAGCAGGAGGAACATGGGTTCCCGGAAAACGTCCAAGGCCAGGGCGGCCCACCCTCGACGGTGGGAAGACGGCAGGTCGTTGGGGCCTTCGCCCGACGGCGGGTTTCGGCGGCGGCCTGGGATAGGATTCAAATTCCGGGGCACCGGGAAGGCTTTGGCGGGCGTGGCAGTCATGGGGGCATTGTAGCTCTCTGCTCGACGGGCGGAAACAGCGCCGCGCGGATCCCGGCTGTGGGGAGGGGGATTTGGTATAATGCGATTTCCGGATTTTCCTTTGAGTTTCATTTGTGTCCGGGCTTTCCCGGCCAAAGTGGCGGGGATGGACCAATAATTTGAAAATGAGGGTCATCCACACCAGGGCTGTGACCGAGGCGTGGGAGCCGAGGAAATGGTTGGAGCGCGCTAGCGCGCAAACCGCCCCTGCCAGAGACGCAGGGGCTGGATCAGCAATTGAAAAGGCCCGGGAGGGGGGGGGGGGGGGAGGGGGCGCCCACAGGCTGGATCAGCAATTTGAAAATGAGGGTCATCCACACCAGGGCTGCCCCTGCCGAAGACGCAGGGGCTGCCCCGACCATTTAGGGTGAACCTCTTTGTAGGACGGGGCTGCCCCCACGGAAAGCTTGGGGACTGCGCCGACTACTCATCACGAAGTGACGGGGCTGTAGCTCAGCTGGGAGAGCGCGTCGTTCGCAACGACGAGGTCGAGGGTTCGATCCCCTTCAGCTCCACATTTTGTCCGTAGCGAACTGAAAAAGAGGGTCCGTTCCCAACAGGGGGGCGGGCCTTTTTTCTTTTTCGGGGGGGCGAACGGCGGGCGGGGCGGAGAGGCCGGGCGTGGAAGCGGAAGAAGGCGATCCCGTCGCCTCTTTTCCGTCGGGAGAGAGCCCCCAGCGGAAGCGGACCGTGATGTTGTCCTTTCCGTAAATCACCTTTTCGATGCCTTGCCGAACGGCCAACGACTTCTCAATCCCGGTTTTGCGCGCGCAATTTTTCACATGCCTTTCGAGTGCTTCTTGGAGGATTTCGGGGGTCAGCCCTTCCAGGGGTTCGGTCGGTTCGAACCCGTTTTCAGGGGGCTGATGCAATTGGTTTTTGACCGAAAACAGCATTTGTTTGAGGTAAACAGGGTCTCTGGACAGTCGTGCGAGGTTCTGATGGATGGTCTGCTCCAACCGGGGGGCGCTGATTTGGCGGGTGGTGCATGCTTTCCAACCTTTGTGGTTGGTGGACGTGCAACGGTAATAAAAATAGCGCTGTGGGCCTGACGTGTTTTTCTTGGTCGTATGAGTGGGGCTCATATGGGATCGGCATTCTCCGCACTCAATGAGCCCGGCATAGGGCAGATGGTGGTAGGGGGCTCCGGTTTTGCGGCTGTTTTGGTTCTCCTCACCTAAAAGGGCCTGGGCGTGGTTGAACAACTCCTCCGAAATAATCGCCTCGTGAATACCGGGGAGGATTTTTCCTTTGTAGGTGGTTTTTCCAGCGGCGGCAGGGCTTTTTAAAACCCGCCAGACGAAGTGATCGGACAGCGTGGACCGCTCGTGCCACAAATCCCGGAGGGCAAGCGTAACCTGGTGCGCCGTGCCGAGCTCAACATATTTCTCAAAAATGAAACGCACCACGCGGGCCCGTTTGGGATCAACGAACAGTTTCCCCTCAACCTTTTTGTAGCCGTAGGGCGGAGGGCCGCCGTTGTAAAGGCCCCGCATGGCCCGCTGGGCGCATTTGTCCCGGATGCGCTCGGAGGCCAGCTCCCGCTCGAACTGGGCAAAGGTCAGCATGATATTGCGAAGAAGGCGGCCCGCCGGGGTGGAGGTATCGAAGCGCTCCGTCACGGAGATAAACCCCGCGTTGTGTGTCTCGAAAAGTTCGATCAGCTGGTAAAAGTCGCGGGGGGAGCGGGTGAGGCGGTCAATCTTGTAGGTAATCACCATGTCGATGAGCCCGGCCCTGATGTCGGCGGCCAATTTGTGAAGGGCCGGGCGGTTCACGTTTGCGCCCGTGAAGCCTGGATCAGAGTAGATTTTGGCGACGCGGAAGCCCTCTTGACTGGCGATGAATGACCTGATGCGGTCCTCCTGGGCCTCGCAGGAATTGAACTCGACCTCCGCTTGTTGGTCCGTTGAAACGCGGGTGTAAATCGCGCAGCGGGTCAGGGCGGGGGCGGATTTCTCAGCAAGCACTGTTTGCATGGCATGGCCTCCAGGTAGGGGAGTCGGCGGCGCTCGGTTCGCGCCATTTCGAACTCGTTGAGTAAATGCAGAAGGTGCTCGGCCAAATGGGAATCCGTCTTGGCGATTACGGTTATCAACTCCACGGCGGCCTCCTGCGGGGCGAAAGAAAACCCCCTCGGGTGTCCAGGTCGGCCGCTGGGCCTTCCCTCCGAGGGGGCAAAACGGCCCCGCGAGACCTGGACATTAATACTATACCTCCTATACCTTATATTCGTCAAGGGCCCGCTATCTTGTAACCTCTACCAATGCCGAACAATAAACCCTACGACAAAGGCGGGATCGTTTATTACCAGAGGAAGGGCCTGAAAAAAAGCGTAATCCTGCACCTCTCCCCCGAAACCCACAAAAAAATTAAATACATGGCCTGGCTTAAGGAAACATCGGTTCAGAAACTCTTGGCGAAGACGATCGAGGCGTTGGTCAAGGACATCAATTTTAAAGGCAAGGCCGGGCCCGTTTAGGAGAATTGACCCCTTCGATTCGGGCGGCGTTTCGGGGTTTGCCACCCGCCCCGCCGGGGAGGGTAGGGAGGGGAACCACTTCGGGGTTGCGCGCGCGGGGTTGGGATTGAGAAGTCGTTGGCCGTTCGGCAAGGCATCGAAAAGGTGATTTACGGAAAGGACAACATCACGGTCCGCTTCCGCTGGGGGCTCTCTCCCGACGGAAAAGAGGCGACGGGATCGCCTTCTTCCGCTTCCACGCCCGGCCTCTCCGCCCCGCCCGCCGTTCGCCCCCCCGAAAAAGAAAAAAGGCCCGCCCCCCTGTTGGGAACGGACCCTCTTTTTCAGTTCGCTACGGACAAATTGTGGAGCAAAATCAGTCGGCCGCAAACCATCGACCTGAACGTGCCCAATATATCACATGGCTACTGGGAAAACTACGAGCTGACCGGCGACTACAAGCTGCGGCCCACCTTATAGGGGATCGGTGTATCGACCTGTTGCGAATGGAGGGGGGGGCCGATGGGCCCCCCAACCTGCCGCGTGTGTAGGGGGGGGTGCGGAGATCGACCAACCATTGCGGCCGGTGGTGCCGCCGCCGAGGGCGTTACTTTTTCGACCGCTATACCGGGCCCTTTTCCGTTACTGAATTATTCAATCCATTTCCCCTTTGAAAGATAGTGGCAAGGGGTTGATCTTTGCCGCGGAACCTTCCGCCATCGGCGGCGGTGTTGGGTGGAAAACCCCCGCGCGAGAGCGCGGCGGCCGGGAAAGAAAAAACCCCGCCAACGGCGGAGAAACCCCCGGCGGTTGGTTGGAGAAAAGAAAGAACACACTGCGGTTGATTCGTTCGTTGAAAAAAACCCGGACGCGCCCCGCTGCGGTTGGACGGAAAAACAGGGTCGCGGCCCGCGCGTCGGCCCGAGAAACCCGCGCCGCCGCCCGGCCCGCTCGGTTTGTGGGTGGACTGGGACGCTGCCCGCTACGCTTGAAAACCAGAGAACCCCTGGTCGCCCCGCGCCCGCACGAGGAACGTGCGCGGTCGCCGGGCTTGGCAAGTTGGGCCGTTGGACGCTACCCGCTGCGCTGGAACCCCATCCGCCCTGTGAGCCGCCGTCGTGGCTACGCCCCGTCGTCGGCCTTGCCTGGCCTGGGGTCAAGGCCGTTGGCCTCGCCCCTCCCCTCGGTCGCGCGCAGGTTCAAATTCTTCAATCTTTTTCTTGGTTTTGCCCCAACAAGCCCGACACGTGGAACGTGGCGGGTTGGTGGGGCGGTGTGGTAACATGGTCGAGGTGTAAATCTTCTGAAGGGGGGCACTTCTTTTGAAGAGCATCCAAGCATGGTTTTTGAGCCTGATTCTGTTGGCTCCCCTTCTCCACGCGGGGGGCTACGAGCATCCTCTCCAATCCGGCGGCGGCAATCCCTCCACGAAATCCGATTTTCCTCAACGTCTCTCTCAGTTCATCTCCTCCAACGGCAAAGGATCTACCGGGGAGGAGCTTCTAAAAAGTTACTTCGCCGACCGGCGAAACCTGTATTTCCCTGATCTTGTCCTGGCCTTTGGTAAAAATGAACCCAACCCCGTAATGTCGCTTTGGCACCGGGGGCGAGCGGTGGAGCGCCTTTCCAATGAAGCGTTTTTGTATGTGGCTGTTTTTGTCGAAGAGGGTGCACCGGTTTTGAACCAAAAAGCAGTTGTTATGGACCCGCCCGTCATCATGGCGGGGGATTCCCGGGATGTGTGTTTTAAAGAGCCGAGCCAGTTTCAAGTTCGGTTGGAGGGGCTGGCGTATGAAAAGGAAAAAGACTCCGGGTTGAACGCCATGGAGGTTATTAAGCTTTACACAGGGAAGGAACCCCAACGGTACGGCCAGCGGCCTTTGGAAGGTGTCTGCGCGGCGGTGGATATGAGCAAGGCCGAACCAATCCCCGGCACGACAATTCGGAAGACGATCATTAAGTTCCCCTTGGAAAAAGAGGCCGTGTATCGGCTAAGCGTTCATCAGACGGGGAATGAACAAAGCAGTGATTTTCACTTTTCAAACATGCGCCTGTCCTGGTTCGGCGCGGGGGTGGGGGCCGGGGCGACGAACAAAAGCGACACGTTCAAAAAGGCGACGGTGAAGCCCTACATCTTCGCCCATCTGTACGTTTCCAAGTTCCAAAATGAATGGAACAGATCCCTGGCAATCGTGGCGGGGATTCCCATTGAGAACAAAGTTCAAGAAGCCATGGTTGGTTTGCGATGGAGCCCCGCCAACGAATGGACAAGCCCGGATTTTTCCCGGTTCGGCTTGATTGTAGGAAGCCAGTATCACCGCCCGGTTGATGAATATGCAAATCAACGACAATGGCGATTTTTCGCGGGGGTTGATTACAAGTTATGAAACGGCCCCAAAAAGAAAAACCGCCCGTCCCTCCCAAACGCCGAGTGGAGCTAGATGTCCTGCGGCTTCAAGGCCAGATTGAGGGATTAAAAGAACGGTTTGGCTACGCCGATTGGCGAAAGATTCTGATATTAGCGGTTGGGATTGAAGGCGCGGCAGACCGGCTGATTCGGGATTTGGTGGCGATGCACCTGGATGCCTGGGGAGATGGAGTGCCCGTCGAAAAAAAGCTAGAGGTCGACGAAATTCTTAAGATTGTTTTAAGGAGAATGTGAAAGCAAATGGCAAAACTGAATGAAAAGGGAAATATTCTCGCAAACTGTGTTTATTGCGATGGGGCATTAACAACTTTCATTGTGGACAAAACGGGCGTCTCAATAACGAAAGGGAGAAGGCCGAATTCACGCATGATTGAGTCTGATGTCGACATCCAACACCGGTTTTTTACTTGCAGTTCATGTGGATCGGGGGCAGTTGGTTCAATCAGAATGAAATTTGAAAGAGCGCAATACCCAGATGGGATCGAATCTCTGATTTATTTTTCACCAGAAACCATAGAGTTATATCCTATCCCCCGAACCGTCCCAGATGAACTTGCCCGAGAATTTCGAGAAGCAGAAAGATGTTTGGGGAATGAGACGTATCGAGCTGCCGCAGCACTTTTCCGATCAGTATTGGAAAAAACACTAAAAGCGAATGGCTACAACGAAGGGGTTGGTCTCGGGAAGAAAATTGACCTTGCCGCCAACGATGGGCTGATTACCGAATCTAGGAAAAAGTTGGCGCAAGAAAACATTCGTGTTTTAGGAAATGATGTTCTTCACGATGAATGGCGGGAAATTAGTGAAAGTGAAGTCCAAGAATCACGAAAATACTGTCAAAGGATACTCGAAGATTTTTATAGCGATCGAGCAACCGTTGAACGTATCTTAAAGTCAAAGGATAGATCGCCCGGGGAAAATGTCAAAAAATGAACTATTGACGGAAAATAGTTACACAAAACTATTTTCCGATCTGCGGAAATTGTGGGAGGTGGGAAAGGCCCGGGCGCGGTCGGCGGTTAATTACCAGTTGTTGGCCACCTACTGGGAAATAGGTGGGCGGATTGCCATGGAAAATCTGACGGCCAATGTTGGATATGAAAAGGCGGTCTTGGCTCGACTAGCCAAGGACATGCAGACCGATGTGACCACCCTTTACCGTTGCATCCAGTTCCATGGCGTATACAAAGCTGTTCCCCGGAGTGATTTTTTAAGTTGGAGCCATTACCGCGTCCTCCTGGCAATTAAAGATTCGACCGAGCGGCGAAAATTCAGTGACCTTGCCGAAAAAAACCGTTGGACTCGGGATCAATTACTGGAAGCGGTGGAGTCCGCGGGAAAGGATGTCCCCACCGATGGGTCATCAAAGAAATTAAAGCGCCCAACAACGGTTGGCTATGTTTTTAAAGGGATTGTGCTTGATGTGGTTGACGGCGACACATTGGTGCTCGATATTGATTGTGGTTTCGATATTAAGAAGAAGCAACGCATTCGGTTGTCAGGGATAAATTCACCGGAAATCAACACAACAGAAGGCCAAGACGCGGCGACATTTGTTCGAAATCAACTGGCCCAAGCCCCCTTTGTTGTAGTCCGGACCACAAAAGTTGACATCAACGGAAGATTCTTGGGAGATGTGTTCTATAGCTTTGACTCAAAGGCCAACATAGAAGAAGTGTATCGCGGGGGGCGCTATTTAAATCAGGAATTATTGAGCAGAGAAATGGGAGACCGAATGTGAAACAGCAGGAAATAGAGAAAAAGATTGAGCAGGGGAATGCCGGGGAAAAGGCAATGTATCATTGGTTGAATGGAGCCGGTTTATCCAACTTATACGTGAACCAAGACCCCGATACATACGCTAGCCTTTTCAAGAAGGATGTTAAAAGGCCCGCCCTTTTTTGACTACAAGCGGCGCGTCAAGATCAAGGCCCCCACTTGCAGGGGCGTCTCGCGTGTGTTAGGCTCAGGGAAGATGAGAAAGTGGATTTTTCTGTTCATGCTTTTAGGTTTTGGCAATGATATGGCCTTGAACAGCGCGGCGGCGGACTGCCACGGCGCTGTTCCCGTCTGCCATACTTGCACGTGCGTCCATCTCGTCAACAACCCGGATTCCAGGCTTCACCAAGTCATCCCGTCCACTCCGCACGTCGTCCGCGTGGACGCGGACTTGCTGGACTTCCTGTCCGACAAGTCCATTTTTCACCCCCCTAAAGTCTCCTCTTAACCCGCTTCATCTCCACCAATAATATCCCCTGTCCGGCCACCCCCGAGGGCCAGACGGCATTCTGAATCCATAAAGGAACCCATGAAAAATTTATTCGTCGGGCTTCTGCCCTTGTTCATATTCCAGGTCGTCCGCGCGGACGAGCCCTCGTGTCCGTCCTTCGCCTCACCCCAGGACGTCCTGGCGTGCGTCCAGAAAAACCACCCGGACGTTCTCCGCGCCGAGGCCGAGGCCGCCAACCTCGATGCTTTCGATGCCTTCGCCCGCCAGCGTCCCAACCCCGAGCTCGACGCGGAGGCCGTGTCCAACAGTGAAGAGGATGAGGCCGCCCTTTCCGCCGAAGCCGCTTACCTCCATACCTTCGAAATGGGCGGAAAACGCCGACATCGTCTGGATCGCGCCAGGGCGCAAAAAGAAGCGGTGATCGCGCGGGTGCAGAAGACGCGGGAGGAGGTGACCCTTTCCGCCGTCCTCAACCTCTATCGTCTCAGGCATCTCCAGGACGAGCTCCACGCCGTGGAGGAGGCCCAGAACACCTTCGGCACCATCATCGGCCAATACAAAAACCGCCGCCAGCTCTCGCCCGAACAGCAAGTTTCGCTCAACGTCTTCCTCCTTGCGCAGAGCGACTACACCCTGCGCAAATCCCGGCTCCTGCAGGAGCAGCGGGCCTTGAAGCGGTATTTCGATCTCGCCACCGGCGCCGACTTCCCCACGATCCTCAAGGCCCTCCCCGAGCCCAAGACCACATGGCCCGGTCTTACCGCCGCACCGACGATTGCCGGGGCGCTCCGCAAGGAGGCTCAGGCCGACCTCGCCCTCGCCCAAGCTGAATTGGCCCTGGCCGACAGCGACGCCCGGCCCGATCTCAAGCTCGGTCCCAAGGTGGGGATGGAATCCGGACGCGGCCGGAAGAATCGGTCCTTGGGCGGCGCGCTCTCCCTGGACCTTCCTCTTTATCAACAGAACCAGGGTGCCCGCGCCTTGGCGCGCACCGAGGCCCGTCGCGCCGAAGTCAACCTGGCCCAACGCGATCGCGAACTCTCCACGCAATGGCAAACCTGGTTTGAGATCTATCAAGACGCCGTCGCCTCCCTGCGTGGCATGCCCACGCTGGAGCAGATGGAGAAGAAGCACCAGGGCATGGAGAGCCTTTTCGAGCGGGGCCTCGTCCAAAGCGCCCTCGTCATCGAGGCCCACCGCCAAATGACCGACTTCGCCGAAAGCCTCAACGCTCAGGAGCTCCGCGCCCTGGAAGCTCTCTGGTCCATCTACGTTTTGGAAGGCAGTGCCCTTCAGGAGGGACTATGAAACTCTTTCTTTTGATCCTTTGCCTCGCTTTGCCTCTCGGAATTCGGGCCGAGAAACTCCCCCCCGTTCTTCAGGAATCCCCTGCGGAAGAGAGCCACAAGGACCATGAGAACGGGGGTGAGGGCCGGCATGAGGAGGGCGAAGAACACGACGACCAACGGAAAGAAGGCCACGAAGAGGGGGAAGAGGAAGCCTCTTCCGGCGTTGGCCCCGGCAACGCCGTGACGGCCACCGACGCCGAGAAAGGCCTTCAACTCGCCGATGAAGCCGTCAAGACCTTGGAGATCAAGACCCAAGCCGCGCCCGAGGAGTTTACGCTCCCCAAATCGGCCATTGTCACTTTTAAGGACGAGACCGGTGTCTATCGTCTGCGGGATGGTTGGTACAAGTTGATTGAGGGCGAGGCGCGACCGCAGGGCGTTCTTGTCCGATTCATCCCGCAACGGAAGAAGGACCTCCGCCCCGGCGACACAATCGTCGTTGAGGGCGCTCCGCTCCTCCGCGTTGCCGAGCTAGACGCTTTTTCTACCGGCGAAGCCGGGCACGGCCACTAGATTTTTAGGAGACCCTCATGATCGAAAAACTCGTCAGATTTTCCGTCAATAACCGGGGCCTTGTCTTTGCTTTGGCCCTCATCCTCGCGGGCCTGGGGTGGACCAGCTTCCAAGCTCTGCCCATCGACGCCGTGCCCGATATTACCAACAATCAGGTCCAGGTCAACACCGCCGTCGAGGGCCTCACCCCCGAGGAGATCGAGCGCTATATCACGGTTCCCATCGAGAACGGCATGGGCGGCCTGGCGGACCTCGTTCAGACCCGCTCCATCTCCCGGTTCGGCCTCTCCCAAGTCACGCTGGTCTTCGAGGACTGGGTGGATATTTACCGTGCACGCCAGATGGTTTCGGAACGCCTCCAAGGCGTTGTCCCCGAACTCCCGGAAGGCATCCAGCCGGGCCTTGGCCCCGTCACCACGGGTCTGGGCGAGGTGTACTTCTACACCCTTCAGGCCTCCACGCCCGCCGTTGGCGCCGCCCGTGTCGCTCAGCTCATGGAACTCAAGAGCGTCCAAGACTGGTACGTGAAACCCCGTCTCCTCACGGTGCCCGGTGTTGCCGAGGTCAACAGCATCGGCGGTTTCGAGAAACAGTTTCACGTCCAACCCAACATCCGCCAAATGGCGCAATACGGCCTCCACTTCAACGACCTCATCGGGGCCCTGGAGAACACAAACCGCAACGTGGGCGGCGGTTACATCCAGCAGACGGGTGAGCAGTTCCTCGTCCAAGCCACCGGCCTCCTTAAGGACGCGGAAGACATTCGCCATGCACCCATCAAGTCTCTGGAGTCCCTCAAGACGATCCGCATCGGCGATGTGGCCCAGGTCCAACTGGCCACGGAACTCCGCACCGAGCCGCGCTCGTGAACGGCCGGGAGGATATCGTCGGCACGGCGCTCATGCGCCTGGGCGAGAACAGTCGCGTCGTCGCCCACCGCGTGGCGCAAAAAGTGGCGGAGATAAAGAAGGGCCTCCCCGAAGGGGTCGTCCTTAATGTCCTCTACGACCGCTCTGTCCTGGTGGACGCGACCCTGGGAACCGTCGAGCACAATCTCGTCACCGGCGCCCTGCTGGTCATCGTCATCTTGGTCCTCCTCCTGGGCAATCTTCGGGCCGCGCTCATCACCGCCGTCACCATCCCGCTTACGCTTCTCATCACCTTCATCGTGATGAATCGCATGGGAATGTCCGGCAATCTCATGAGCCTGGGCGCCCTGGACTTTGGCATTATCGTGGACGGCGTGGTGATCGTCATAGACAACTGCGTCCGGCGGGTCCACCAACGCAGCATGGAACTACACCGTGCGCTCAAAAAGGAAGAGCTGGCCCGCACCATCGAGGAGGCCACGCTCGAAATCCGGCAGTCCGCGGGGTTCGGCCAACTGGTCATCGTGGTCGTTTTCCTGCCCATCTTCGCCTTCACCGGCGTGGAGGGCAAGATGTTCGTCCCGATGGTGGGGACCTTCTGCATCGCTCTCTTGGCCGCCTTCGTCCTCTCCTTCACCATCGCCCCGGCCCTCGCGAGCCTCTTCCTCAAAGGGGACGTGGGGGAGAAAGAGCCATGGCTCATGCTCAAGATCAGGCGCGCTTATGAGCCGACGCTTAAATTATTCCTCAAGCATCGTCCCTGGGTTCTGGCCTTGGGGGCCTTTTCCATCCTCCTCGGTGGATTTCTTTTCACGCGTCTGGGCGGCGAGTTCCTTCCTCAATTGGACGAAGGGTCCCTCGCCATCCAATTCGTTCGCCCCGGCACCATCAGCATAGACCAATCCGTGGCCCTCCAGGAGAAGACCGAAGCCGTCATCCGGGAGTTCCCCCAGGTCAGTCACGTTTTCAGCCGCATCGGCACCGCTGAGGTCGCCACCGACCCCATGGGCGTGAACCTCTCGGACACCTTCATCCTCCTCAAGGACAAGGACGGCTGGGAACCCATCGACGGTCGGAAGCCCTCGAAGGCAGACCTCTCGGACGCGCTCGTCGAACGGCTCCGGCGAAAAGTGCCGGGCCAGCGTATGCTCCTCACCCAGCCCATCCAGATGCGCTTCAACGAGCTTTGGAGGGAACCCGCGCGGACATCTCCGTCAAAATCTTCGGCGACGACATGGACCTCCTGTCGGACCTCTCCGGGAAGATCAAGTCCGTCATAGATAAGAGCCCGGTGCCGGCGACGTGGAGCTGGAGATCCGGGGGCAAGTCGCCGCTCTTGCATGTCGAACCCAACTCGAGCCGCCCCATTCCCTGGCGTCTCCAACCGCGAGGTGCTGGAGACGGTCGGCACCGCCGTCGGCGGCCAGGAAGTCGGCGTCATCTACGAGGGGATGAAACGCTTCCCCATTGTCGTACGGCTGAACGAAAGGACTGCTCCGACTTGGACGCCCTAAAGACCCTCCCCGTCGGCATCTCCGCCAACTCCACCGTCCCCCTGGCCGAGGCGGCGAGCCTCCGCTTCACGGACACCTTCGGCGCCTATTCCCGGGAGATGGGCAAGCGCCGGGTCGCCATCCTCGTCAACCCGCGCGGCCGGGACACGGAGGGCTTCGTGGCCGAAGCCCGGAGGAAAGTTGA
The DNA here is from genome assembly GCA_016722575.1 of Elusimicrobiota bacterium. Lineage (NCBI taxonomy): Bacteria > Pseudomonadati > Elusimicrobiota > Elusimicrobiota bacterium. The sequence continues at coordinate 14,821 of JADKIY010000004.1, forward strand.
TGAAGCCGTCAAAATACCGTCGGGCTATTTCATCGAGTGGGGCGGCAACTTCAAGAATCTCCAGCAGGCCAAGTCCCGCTTGGCGGTCTTGACGCCCCTCGTCCTGGTTCTGGTGCTCGGCATGATGTACATCGCCTTCCGCAACGTCTACGAGACCTTCTTATCTTCTCCTGCGTACCTTTACGCTGGTAGGGGGGCGTCCTGGGCCTCATGCTGAACGGCCTGCCCTTCAGTATCTCCGCCGCGGTGGTTCGTGACGCTTTCCGGCATTGCCGCATTGAACGGGGTGGTCCTCATCAACTGCTTCAACGACCTCCACCGTGAGGGCGTCAAGGGTCAAGACTCATTCACCAGGGCACGGACTTTGAGAATTCGTCCCGTCCTCATGACGGCCCTGGTTGAAATCTTCGGGTTCTTGCCCATGATGCTCTCTTCCGGCGTCGGCTCCGAAGTCCAGCGTCCCCTAGCTTCCGTTGTCATTGGCGGCGTCGTGTCTTCAACGCTCCTGACGCTGGTGGTCCTTCCGGTTCTAGTGTCCCTGCTCGAGAAGAAAATCTGGAGCGAAAAAGAGGTGGAACTATGAAAGAGATTAAGGCTGTTATCAAACCCCACAAGGCGGAAGAAGTGCTCCGAGACCTTCACGCCATTTCCAACCTCCCTGGCTGTACTGTTCCAGGTCAAAGGCTACGGGCGTAGCCCCAAAAGCCCCAACGACGATGTATTGGAGTCGGACGAATGGACCATGCTTGAGCTTGTCGTTTCTCTGACCGAATGGTGAAACCGAGCTCAAGACCATCCAATCCCGCGCCCATACCGGGAACAAGGGGGACGGCAAGATCTTCGTGATCGAGGCCGTGGACGCCCTTGCCATCCGCACGGGCAAACGTGGAGATGAGGCCATCTAAAGATGGACCGCTTGAAACGGGTCTGGGTCGGCGTCACGCACGCCCTTAAAATCCTGGCCGACTCCACGCTTCGCAGGGAAACACGAGAGCAGTTTCGAGCGGATGTAGCGGGAGTGGTGGATACTCTCCCGACGCCGCCGCGCGCAAGCCTGGATTCGTGCTCACAGGAAGGACTCCGCCGCCTCCAGGGCAAGGAGCCCACGCCCCGCTCGTCCGGCCGGAGCCCAAGATCGGCCGCAACGACTCCTACTTGCGGCAGCGGGAAGAAATATAAAAGTGCTGCGAGACTCCTCATGAGTTCATGCCACGACCACGACTGCCCTTCATCGCCCCTGCGGGAAGATCACATCCGCGTCCTTAAGATCGTCCTCGCCGTCAACCTCGCCATGCTCATCGAGGCCGCGGGCGGCCTGTTTTTCCGTTCCGTGGCGCTCCTGGTGACCTATGGACATGCTTGAAGACGCGCTGGTTTATGCCGTCAGCCTGGTACGTCATGGACCGAAGTTCCCGATGGAAGGCTGGGGCGGCCCTGGGGAAAGGGACTCGTCATGCTGCTCCTGAATCGGGCGTCCTGGGACAAACGGTTCACCATGCCTTCTCAGGTGTCGTCCCGTTCGCCGGGGCATGGTGCCGTGGCGTCGCCGCCTTGGCTGCCAACGCTCTCTGTCTCCTCCTGCTTTACAAACACAAAGACGACGATAGGGAACATGCGCTCTACTTGGCTCTGCCCCGCAACGACGTGCTTGCCAACCTGGGCGTCACGCTCCGCTCGCCGCCCCGGTTCTCTGGCTCGGTGCCTCCGGCCGGACATCGCCAACGGGGCGTCATCGCCGCCATGATCCTGATCTCCTCCATCGGCATCTTGAGGGAAGCCCTCCACGAGTTGGAAGGAAAGCAGGCCTGATGACCTATCACCTGACGGATATCATGTGGAATCATGTGGATGAAATGCCGGAAGGAATGGGGTTGCTGAAACGCAGATCGGATAGATTTTATTTTTGTGAGTTGTGGGCGGGTGCGTTATTCAGCGCCCGCCTTTGTTTTTGGGGGTAGGTGATTGGCCCCTCGGGGGTGTGGGGGCACGCAAGCCCGGCAGCCTCATAACTTGCCCAAGGCCGGCCCGGTTTTGTGTATGGGCCGGCTTGGGGAGGGGGGCAGGTTCTTGGGCAGCTGCCAGCGGTGACGTGCGGGCGGTGCAATGCCTGCACGGCGGCGCACGGACGGCGCTTGCAGAGGCCATCGTCAATCACGGGACCTAGTGACCTCTAAAAGCGAACTCGATCAATGGACAATGGAGGTGCCGTGG
>JADKIY010000005.1 GCA_016722575.1 Elusimicrobiota bacterium
CCGCCCACATCACGTCGAACACCCAGAACGCGATTGTTTGGGGTCAAGCGTGTCGTCCCGCACGATTTCGCAACATTACCTGCCCGCGTCCGAAGGGAACGTCAACGCCACGGAATCGGACTCCGGACGTTTCATTACCTGCCAACGCGCGCGGGCACTGACTCGGGCGGTGGCCCGCCCCACCACGGAACGACCACGGCATCCGATTACACCCCCCAACCCCCCACCATCCCCGGTTTGATTTCAACACGACACGGCGGATCGTAACATCGCCGTCGTTTCGCACTACCGCCACGCGTTCGACCACGAATTCGACCGGACCAACACCACGACCCGACACGACCACGAATTACGAATACAACGCCTTGGGCCAATCCAACGAAGGTTGAGCACGGCTGACAGCACGTCCATTTCGCAGTGCCGGACGACCGATACGGCACCATGGAACGACGGGACCTGCACACGACGACCGTCATGGCCATCCACAACGGCCAAGGGGTCGCGGGAGGAAGCGTGACGACCAGCGACCTTTACCCGGCTACGCGGCCTCGAATTACACGGCCGCCATCAACCACTCCCACAACACGTCGGGGACGCCTAATGAATACAACGGTGGCCAGGCCAGCTGGTCCGACCCGGGGCGTGTCTTCCGGTTACGACAAAAAGAACGCTGACGGGCACCGTGAGTCATTCAGTGCCTCGGGGACACCACCTACGTGATTGCGGGGACAATCCGTCGGGACAGCCACCCACCGCCGGACCACGACCTACAGCGCCCACGACGGGTCGAATTACGGCACCGCGCGGACATTTCGGAACAGCGAATCCAACACCGGTTACAGCGTCGATTTTTACAGGCCGCGATTGGGGCGGGACCACCTTTCCTCCACCCAGCAGACGCTGGACCTCGATGGAGCGTCGTGGACTTATTCCTACACGAACGGCTGGTCCAATCCTGATCGTGGTGGCGGGCCAAACCTTCGAGAAACACACCGAATCAACGACGACCCACCTGATCCGACTGATCAACGACCAGCGTCGTCGATTATCAGTATTCCGGCAGCCGTCATGACTGAGCCACCGGGCATTCCGAGGAACGACCGGGGAAATTATTTGGAACGACGCTAATCGCGACGGGTTTAATCGGCAACGGGAAACGGTCATCGAGTCGGGAACGACCTGCACCGATAACACCTACCGCATCATCAACGGCAACGCTGAAGTGGTCCATTCGCAAACCCACAGCAGCAGCGGCGTGCCGCCGGGCGACGCGTCTCATGAATCCGACCAATCCATGGATTTGTTGTTCTGTGTCGGTCAGATGACCGGCGCTAAAGGCCTTCTCACTCGACCAACAGGGAAAACGTCTACCCTAATCTGGCGGCTTGCGGCCCAGCGGGTCGTTGCGGATCTTGGATCAAAGCTACGCTGTCGGGTGGGGCAAACCGTTCTTGCTTCCCAAACGACCAACACGACCATCACCACGAACGCCGCGTCCGACACCCCCCCGCAACGTTTTGAACTACACCCACAACGCCGCGGGCCGTGGCTGACGAACGGCAACGGCACCACCACCCTCCACCACCCAGCAATTCAACGTGACCCGGACGGGAACGGGAGCGGCACGTGGACCAGCGTTACCAACACTTCCACCTCGGATGCAAACCTACCAGCGTTGGGGTGGCTGGATCTGATGGTCTCCTTAATCGTGACGCAAACCTCCGGCTCGCACCCTGACGGGTCGACCGAGTCCCAAGACCTCACCATTTTTAATTCGTTCAATCACGCGGGGCAGCTGGTTGGGGCCTACGCGCGCGGAACGTTTCAGCAGCACGGACGGCGAAGGGAACACGACCTGCGTCCCTCACGCAGTATTTCCGCGTATTGAACGGGCAGGCGAAAATCTTCGTTCCGACCTCTGTTTCCGAGCACCACCGGGCAAGGGAACAGCCATCCGGAAGTCACGACTAATTATTCCTATTGACGCCCAGCCGCCTGACCGGCGTTACGGGGTCCGTACCGCACCGGCACCAGCGTTTCCGAGGACGGGCGGAAGAGCAATTATTCGGGGGAACATCGCCCAGACCTTCGTCGTCATCAACGGCCGCTTCTTGATTAGGGCGAACACGTCGACGACGACGAGCCACTTCCGGACGAAGAAGGCATGCCGTTACACGACCACCTCCATCACCACGACGCATCTATGACAGCGCGGGCCGATGATCGGCGCGGAGGCGGACGGGACAACTTTCAATTGTCGGAGTGGATTCCCGCAAGGCCAATGGAACGACCCAATCGGTTTCCAGCGAGTCCTGCATGGCTTATTACCAACGGTATGGCGCCATGCCGACCGGGTCCAGCTCCACCTCCGGTGGTCCATCGTGGGCGGCATATTTCGGAAGGGGCACGATTCACCAGGAAATGGGCATTTTCGCGGGTTCGGCGAAAATATTGGAATCGTCCTCGCGCATCGACACCGTACCATTTACAGCGAATCCCAGTCGAGCGTCTCTGATACGGTCGGCACGCCCACTTACAGCTACGACTGGGAAAGCGGCGTTACGTCTCCGACGGCGATGGATCCATCGTGACGACCCACACCACGACGATACGCGATACTTCAATCGATTCTTACAGCAATTCCCTGAAACGTACAAGTATGACTCCAACGGCCGTCGCATTGGCCGGTGGAACCGTCCACACAGACGGTTTTCGAAGAGGGATGGGGCACTTTACGTCGGACCGCACCGTAACGGTCTCAACAGCAGCGGGCGCACCTCCGCTCACGTCGAAAATCGATGGACGAAGGCAAAGGGACCCCCCACCGAGCGTAATTCCATCACCTACAACTCCATCGGCCAGGTTTATTCCTACAATGAATCCTACTCGAAGAACGGCGGCGTCCCGTCAGCGTCCAAGTCCATTGGACGTCGCATGATTCCAAAGGCCGCGAATACCAGAAGAACCAAAGCGTTCAGTGGACCAATTCCACCTACGGCATGGTCCCGGGAGTCAGCGACGGGCGTGAACGGCTGGGTCAACGGCAACGCCAACGTCACGATCACCAACGCCTACGACAACGCCGACCGCTTGGTGGACCAGCAGGCCAGCGGAACGGTTTACAGCGGCTACAACGCCAACCAGGCGCGCTACGAAGGGTATTTTTCCGCTTTCGGATTCTCTTCCCACCAATACAACATGAAATACGACGTCTACGGGCGCCTGGTCTACAACGACTACTCCAATTACATGCCCGGCTCACCACCGTGGGCTGCGGAAAACTGCAGCAAAACCGTCAACACCATGTTGTGGACCAGCGGGGACCAGTTCCTCGGACTTTGACGAATTCGGTCGCGCCCACCGGGTTTCAACTCCTATTCGAATTCGGACGGGAGCAGCGGATGGCAGAACACCTACGACATTGTTTTCGATAACGCCACCGGCAACGTCCTGAGCCAGAACGAACAATACCACAGCTACTCGCCTCCCGTGGGCAAGGGCGGGGGCACGGTGACCGACGGATTGAAAATCGTCACCAACCACTACGACAACCGAAACGAACTGACCTGGCAAGGACGAAAACAAGGTGTGGAACACTCCGAAACCCTGGGCGGCGGCGGCGGGTGCATGGACGGCATTTTCGGCAAGTTGCTCATGGCGATCGTGATGATCGCCGCGATTTATATTGGCGTGGGATTGGCCATTAATTTCCAATGGGCCGCCCTTGGCGAACAACTGGACGCGATGGGCGTCGTTGCTTGACGCGGCGGCGGTGGTCGTCGGTGGGCGGCGTCGCGGCCGGGGCCATGACGGTCCTTTGTGTGTTGGCGGTTTCAACATTCGTCGTGAGCTTCGATGACCTACATGATGACCGGGAACTGGAAATGGCTTTGTTGTCCGGGTTAATGGCCGCGGCATCCTCCGTGGCGACCCTTACATGGGAAGCGCCTCGTTCACGGGCAACGGGGAGGCGGGCGCGATCGGCAGGCACCGGGCAAAGCGCCCTGAAAACGAGCGAAGGTTTTCAAATGAAATTGCAGGCAGCATTTCTAAAATATCGCGAGTGTATTCGATGTGACGGGCAAGGCAGTGAACGTCATCACCGCGGCTGTGAAAGATTTCATTCGTCAAGCGGTCACCATCGTCGTTTCGGACACATTCCAACAATACGCCCCCGATCTTGGTTACTTGACCGGCGCAATTACACAAGGCCTCCTGGCCTTTGGCGGCATGGGCGACCTCTCGAAAATGCTGGACTCGAAAGTCCTATTGCAGAAGGCGGCGGTGATCGCGGCCGGACAATTGGTCGATAAAGCCCTCGGCCCCAAAACGGCTGGATGAGTTCGCTGTTGATGGTTGTCGTTGGCTTTACGCAGGTGGAACGTCGGCGGAAGGGTTTTCTTCTCTCCCTTCCAAGGGCGACCTGTGGCGCGGCCTGATGAATTCGTTGGCGACCAAAGCCAATCAACTGCTTCAAAAACGATACGCCGGCGAAATGAGCACCTACTCGAAGATCGTCGACGGCAAAGTCGTGGGCTCCAAAAGCACCGCCGTCGGGTTTCTTCTGACGGACAGCGTTCGAAACATCGGAAACTTCCTTGGCGAACAAGCGGCGAGGTCCTTGCCCCCGTCGAAAGGGCCCCCAGCGCGAAGGCTCAATCCACGATGCGGGAAGTGGCCCAAGCCAACCTGCCGGATAGTCAGCCTCGGGCTCCGTCGGATGGCGGCTTTCGACCTGGCCTTGACGGCCGTGAACGGCGACCGGGCCGCTGGGGCAAGCTTTCGGTCCTCCGATGACGCCCAATCGGGCAATCAAGAGCGTCGGGCGACTTTAAGCGACATCGAATCCGGCAAATTCAATAAAGAGTTGGCCGGCAACGCGGACTTTGTGGCGGCCGCCAAGGCCATTGGGATCACCGACATTGCGTCGCAATTGTTAAAAGACGCCTTCAATCCCATCGACTTGATGATGCAATCCTGGAGCCGGGCGGACCGCCAAGCCTACGAGGTCACGGACCCCCGATCGGCCACGGATGGGCAGTTGCGCATGGCCGTTCTGGACCTCGATAAATTGGACGCCCAAAGCAAAGCGAATCTGCTTTCGCTGACCAAAAACGAACTCAAGGCCTTTTTCGAAAGTTACAACCCTAAAGAGATTGTTGGGCAAATCAAGCTCGGCCTGTTGGGAAGCGACAAAGTCCTCATTTTTGAAATCAAAGGATCGGCCATTCGGGACCCCAAAACGCGAGATTTCATCCGAGATGCCAAATTGGGCGAAGCGACCGTTCGTGTCATTCACGACTTTGATTCCGGCAAGATTTTCCTCGATCTCACGAAACAGTTCGGGGATGGCAAGATCAAAGACGCCAAAGGCGCTGAGCAATTCATGGGCTTCCTCAAAGCGGCTTACGGTGAAAAGTCCGAATTATTTGAATCGTTGAAAGCGAATCTCAAGGCCTTGGGAGGCGACGAATTCCTTAAAGGCGCCACGGTTAAAAAGTTCCTGGTCTCTGTGAACCAAGGCGTTGATGGTTCCGTTGAGATCGGCAAATCCTTCGACAGTTTGGATGGCCGTTTACAGCGGTTTGCGAGCGGATTGGGCTACGGCAAAGGCCAAGAAGTTAATTTCCAAATCGACCTCAAATCCGGAAGTATTTTCTCCTGGGCCGGGAACCCATGACGGTGGCGAATGTCACTTCGGACCTGACCGCTAAATTGCGCTCCTCGGGCGTTTCCGAAAGCGATGCCAAGGAAATCAGGAAAGCCTTCAGCGACGAGGCCGGCGCTTTTACGATGGGCGTCGATTTGAAACTCACCGCCCGAGCCATGGAGAACGGGACCATCGAAGGGGCCCGGGTCCGTTTTGAGGGCGATGTGAAACTGGTCAATGATTCGACGTTAAATCTCGGCGGCCTCGGGAGCGTCGGAGGCAAGGTCGCCTTCAATTTGACGGTCGACCAGGGCAAAACCGCCGTGGGCGATCAGATCGACTTGAAACTCAACGGCGAACAAGCCAGCACCTTGATTCAAAAAGTGCAAAACAACGAAATCAAGCTTGATGGTCGCCCGCTGGAAGCCATCTTAAAGGAACTTCAGAATCTTGAAGCCAGCGGCTTCAAAGAAATGACCGTTCATATCACCAAATCGGGCGAAGGCGACAAAGTTCAAACGCGCGAAACGGTGTCGGTTGAAATTGACGAATCGAAAGTGAGCGCCGATGTCAAAGCCCAGTGGGCCTCCCGCGGCATTGTGGCCGAGGGCGGCGTTTATTCCGTCTCTTTCCGAAAGAACGACGAGGGACGAATCGACACGTTGGCGACGTTGAAGGCCGACGCCGTCATCGGCGGCCAAGCCACCGGCGGGGTCATCGATAAAACGATGGTCATCGACGGCACCAAGCGGGACGTCAAAGCCATCGAACTGGGCAATGGTCTCTGGCGCATCGTGTCCGGAGCGGAAACGACCACCGGCAATACCTTCTTCGCGCGCGAACGAAAATTGGTGGAAGGGGACTTTTTTGATCAAGTGAAAGTCACGCCGACCATCGTTTACGACGAGGGCGGTCGAGCGACCACCGTTGCCTTCACGGCGGAAGCCGCGAACCCGGGAGGAAAATTCGCATTGCCCGCGCTTCCGGGACAGATTTTCCGGGGAGGAGCCGTTGAATATAACACGATCACGGGTCAAGTCACCTCCTCCGCCGGCGCCGAGCGTCTGACGGAGGTTCGAAAAGACGGCACGACGTTCCACATCGTTCAACAGTCGAACCGGCTGGGCGGGTGGACGGCGGTTCAAAGCCGACCCGGGTTTATTTTGGGCGGGGATTTCCGCCCGACCGACGGATTGGCCCTCTTCGCGCAAAACGGTTTGGTTGGGGCCAAGATGTTCATCGACGGCTTCCAAGTCAAAATCAACTCCTCCGTCCAGACGAAAGACGGCGGTTTGCAGCTCACTTTCGCGGAAGGCACCAAGGACAGCCGCGGACATTCAATCATCGGCGTCAAACTGTCGGCGTCGCTGGAAGTCCTTTCAAAGTCTTACAGCGTCACGGAACCGACGACGGTGAACGGCGTGAAAGTGACTCCCACGAACCGCCTGGACCTGGACCGGGCACCGCAAAGCACCTCCGGCGGTTCCGGACCCGCGGGTTCGCCGGACCCCATGAACGGGGGCCGCGCCCCGCTCGGCCCCATCGGTCCCAATTTCCACGCCCAATCCGATGAGTCTCCGGCGGGCGAATTGGCCTCCTCGCAATTGCAGATCGGCTCGCCGAGCGCGGCCCTCGCCGCCACCACCCCGAACGGTGCCGCGGTGGTCGAAGTGGATCGGTATGGCAAAGTCAATTCCGTGACCAACGCCAAGTTCGATTTGGCCAGCCTGGACACAACGTCCGCCGGGTACAAAGGGAACATTCGAGTTTCAAACGCCACCAATATGGATGCTATTCAACAGCAACCGGATGGAACCTTTGCCATCAAGGCCGAAACGCAAATCCAAATCCGGGACAACGCCGGCAATTGGCGGGATGTGACCGCCGCCGCTGGAGGAACGATTCGCATCACCGGAAATGGGGCGGTGTTTGAAGGTTTCGCCGATGTTTCATCGAATTCGGCGCTCTCTGTTAAACGGGGAGGTAACGAGGGCGGGGCTTCCGGCACGGCCCGCGACACGGTTGCCGTCCTTCATGGGCAAACAGCCTCCCACGACATCGTTTCGGGCAAGCTTTTCATCCAAGGCGACCAAATTGTCTGGCAAACCGGGATCATCCGCGTTGAAAACGCCGCCAAAGGGATGGTCGTCGCGGGTTACACGGTGGAAACCGATGGATCGGCCTTTACCCTCAATGCCCGGGGCATCCCCGGAGCCGAGAAGGGTCTCACGGTCACGGCCGGCAGTCTTTCGCAAAGCTCCGGCGGGGTGACGCATCGTTGGATGGCCAATGGCGCTGAATCGCTGACGTTCGCCCAAAAAGGCGCCTCCGCCAACGGTTTCACCTCGCAATCCAGCGGCGTGGTAACACTGACGTTTAATAAAGGGGGAGAGGTCCAGGTTTCCGCGGGTGGAATGGTCACCCAAAGCGTCGGCGTTTTAACGCGCGAGTTCACGGGCGTATTGGGCGCCGATGGGAAAACCGTTACGGAAACCAAGCTCTCCTACCGGGGCCAAGAAGTCGTCGCTTATCAAAAGGTTGGCGATGGGGAAGCCTTTACCGTCCGCGTTGAGCGCAACGGCCAATCGACCTTTGTAACCTTCCGCGCCGCGGCGAACGCCTCGACAGCGACGGAATTGCGCGCCGGCGATAAAGTGATGGAGCGGTCTTATGGCGATCACACCGTTTCCGTTGTGGTTTCGGAAAGTGGCCGCATGACCAATCGCGTTGACGGCCGGGACGTGATTAATTCCGTTCGAGCCGACGACCAAAAAGGCGAATACCTCATTACGGCCACAACCTCCAAAGGGGAGCGGACGTATCAGGCGTTCTACCTTTCCGCCGACTTCAAATCTTTCAACCAATTGAACGACGGCGCCGTCCTTAAATCCGAAGCCATTTCCGAAGGCGGCAAATCGCACACCTTGGCTTACGTCTTCAGCGCCAACACCCAGGGTGGCATTGCAATCCGTCTCGACAACATGCCCACGGAAGTCGTGTCGGGCTCCAAAGGAACGCAATATCTCACAGTCCAGGTTGCGACCGGCGTTTTCCAATCCTTTGAACTTTCCAAGACGGAATCGGGCGCTCTGGGCCTTAAACGCCTCGAGGACAACACCGCCTTCAGCGTTAAACAGGACATGAAGTTGAAAAATGCCGATGGAACGACAAAATCCATCGAAATGGCCACGGAGTACAAAGTCCAGGACGGCAGACTGCGTCGGGGCAATACAACGCTGGACGGGCAAACGCTCGTCAACGAAGTCGCTATCGGAGGCACTCGATACCTCATCACACAAGCCCTTCGAACCGAGGCATTCCAAGGCAAGGCTTACGCCTTATCGGCGGACGGAACCACGGTCGAGCAAATGAAACGAGGCTTTGTCACCGAAGAGACCACGGGCGATGTGAAAACCCGATTGGCGGTCGGTGCTCGCACAGCCGACGTGACGCGATTCCTGGTTCGCGACCCTCAGACGGGCGCGCGGAATGTTGAAATCAACCTTTATTTTGACTCCGGGAAAAATGCTGCCTTCGCCGTATACGCTTCCGGCGATAAATCGCGTGGCGTTTATCTCACCGAGGGAATGCAGGTGGCCGGCGTGCTTGGCAAAGGCATGTCGTTCCGGGACCAACGGGGTATCACTTTGACCGGTGGAAACAAAGGGGAAGCCAACGTGACGTCGTACGATTACACCGTGGGCGGTAAAACCGTTGTGGCCACCCGGCAAGCCGACGGCCGCATGGTTTACAACGCGGCGTCGATGGGCAACCTGAAGACCGGATTGTCCGCCATGGGAATCAACGATGAAGCGAGCGTGTACACGGGCTCCGGATTCGCGACGTTGCGTCGAACCGAAGACGGCGTCCAACTCAAAACCAATGCGGCCGGGCTGGTCGTCGCCAAAGGGTTTGAACTTATCGACGGCCCGGTTACCGGAACGTCCTTCACTTTCCAACGGAACGGGCCCGTGACCTTCCAGGCCGGTTGGTTTACTTCGGACCAAGGCAACAAAATCACCTTTAGCGGCAACGCGCGCGGAGACTGGTCTTTTGACCAAGGCGGGTTCACGATGCTGGGCGTTCAATACGACGTCAAAAACGGCGTGGCCCTTCCTTCCCAAAGCAGCAGCGTGACGCTCATGGAAGGCACCTCGACGTTGCTGCTCACCCGAAACGGGTTTCAGCGATTCTCCAATGCGGGAACCGGCGACTTGACCATCGGGTTTAACCGTCAAGGCGGTCTTGTCGGCAATCAGGGCGACCGAATTTCCTTTAACGGTTCCATCTTCACCGCGAACAAAGCCGGAATGTTTGAGGCCGCGCGTTCGGTGACCCCCGCGGACAAAACAATTCCGAATAGTTTGACTCTCAAATTCGAGGCGGTAACGATCCACCGCCAGCTGAGCCTTGGCACGCGCGACGGCGTTCGTTCATGGACAACCGGCGGCGGTATCCGCGCTTACGTGTTTAACGGTGAAGTCAAAGAAAAAACTTTCGACGCCAACGGCACCCCGCGAGAAAATACCGTCAAGGTTAGCCTTACGATGGACAAAAATCTCACCATCACCGCGCTCTCTCGAGAGGGCGCCACCAACACCCAAAACGCGGAACTGAAAGCGACCCTCCAATCTGAACTTAACTTGGTGCGGGCGGGGCGCAATAATCTGGGCGCGAATGTCGTGTTCCTCGGCATGAGCATCAACCTCACCACGGGTGCGAAGGACGCCACGAGCAACGGAGCCACAATTATCCTTCAAGCCGCCGAAGCGGCGCAAGGCAAAGATAAAAAGGACCTCTCCTTCTTCACTTTTGCCGCCGGCAAGGACAAAAACGGGACCTTGGGGTCCACCATCGTTCAAAACCTCAACGGCGAACAGCGCGTGTTCGATGTTCGCTCCAATGGAACGATCTCGAACCTCGGTTCCCCGGCCGTTATCACCAAACGCCAAGCCATGGATTCCGATACCGGGAAAGCCATCGGCACCTATTCGGAATTCAAGGTCGCCGGCTTGTCCGAATTCACGAAAGGCGCGCTTTCGAGCGTCTTTGGGTTTAAGCAGGAGGGGATCTCCCAGCAATCGTTTGTCCTTCGAAGTCTCGATGGAAAAGAAAACGTCGGCGTTATGGTCATGTCCCCCACTGGCGAGGTGGCCATGGCGACCGGAAACGCCAAAGGAACGGCCCTTACGATATCCATGGGCAAACAGGATGAAAAAACCGGGACGATCGGGGTTTCCCTCGCCGGCACCGCTCAGCTGAGCGGCGCCCAGAGTCGCACGGTAGATTCGATCCAAGCCGCGTCAGGACACAACACGTTGACGTTGGCTTACACGCTACGGGCCATGGGATTCGATGTTCAAAAAGTGCTTCCTTCCCAGGCCAACGGCATTGATTTCAACAACAAACCGACTATGGCGGCAATCAACGGCCTCGTTGCGGAAGCCGCGACCAATAATGGAAAAACGACGAGCCGGGTGATCGGTGGTCGGCTCGTGGAGGCCACGGTTTCGACCTACCACGTCACCCAATACTCCGAAGTGCCGAGCCCGGATTGTTCCCACACGGTCACCGTAGTTGTTCACGAAGGCCAGGGGAAAGGCGGACGCACGGCGACCTTGACCAATGTATCGGTGACTTACAATCCGACCGCCGAATTGTTTGAAAGCGGCTCGACGCAGCTGGTCGTGTCTAATTTCCACGGAATCAAGAACGCCTCGTTTACGTGGGAAGGGGAGGCGGGCAAAAACGGTTCCTGGAAATTCGACGCCAGCACCCTCCAGGCGTTGAAATCCAACCGGGAATTCGTCGAATCCTATCTTGGTGTTGAAATCCGAAACAACGTGCCGGGTCTGGTCTCTTTGAACCTCGGGCAACTTGAAAATATCAGCGGGCAACTGATGGGGACTTTCGACATGGCCATCAGTAAGGTCTCATTTAAAGGATCAACCATGGTCCTGGAAAGCCGGGCCGCCAGTTCCGTTATTGATCAGGCGGCGTCGGACAGCAAGTCGGACAGCAAAGGGAGCGGCGGGTGGCGGAAGGCCGACATGGAAGTCCGAACGCTGAACGGAGGCGACCGCGTCCAGCTTTCGGGAACCATCATGTTTGAACGCAACGCCAACGGTTTTTCGCCCGTTCTCACCGGGCAGGGCGTTACCCTGGATTTCAAGGACGCCGCGGCCGCCTCACTTTGGCACCGGGTGAGCGTCGAAAAATTCACCTACAACGAATCGGGCAAGATGGTTAAAACCGGCGACGGTTCCTGGGGCGCTTTCTTCACCGACTTCGGATCCAAAGTGGGCAACGCCGCCGCCTACGCCGGACGTTCGGCCTGGGGTTTCGTGGGGGGAACCATCGACGAATCGGCCCGGGAAACCAATATTCGCGATCTGATGCGGTACGATGTCAACGAAAAAATATCTTCCGAAGACGAAAAGTCGGCCGGTTGGAAATCCCTTGGAGCCGTTGTGGATGTGGCTCTCATTGTGACAATTCCCTTCGGGGTCGGTGTTGCCGGCCGTATTCTCGTGACCGGCACCCGCCTTGCCTTTGCGGCGGAATCCTTCACTGAAGGCGCCGTCATTATGGGTCGCACGCTTCTGTTGATGGCCCCGACAGCCCAGGAAGCGGCAACCGGTTGGGGTTCCCGTGTGTTGGGTGAAACGGCGTTGTCTCGTCTCGCGGGATCGGCCGTCATTGCGGGCCACCAGTTCGGTCTAATGACCGCGGTAATCAACTCCGGGATTACGGTTGTTAACGGCGAAGGCGTTTCCGTTAAATCCCTAGCGGAAAGTTACGTGTCCGGCTTCAAAACCGGCATGGTGCTCGGAATGGCGGCCACGGCGGCCGCGCCCGTTTTAAAAGTGGCCGCCGAGCGGATTGCTCAAGTCGGCGGATCCGCCTTTGTGCAATCCGTTTCGGCGGGCGCTTCGGTGCGTATTGCCAATGTCGCCACCACCATTGAAAAATTCTCTTCTGAGGCTTTTGGCGTTGGCGCCACCCAAACGATGGGCCAGGTCGGCCGAATTGTGGCCTCCGGCGCTTCCTACGCGGTACGCTCCTCCGTGACCGGCGCGGCGACCATGGTTGGGTTCACCGTTGTTAACCGTGCCATGAATTCCATGGCCACCGGCCAGGAATTCAAGATCACTCTGAATGAATTGGGTTATCTTTCCGCCATCGGGGGAATGGCCGGCTTTGCCATGTCGGCTTTCCTCTCCCGGGCCGGCGGTTTCGCCGCCAATGCGGAAACGAACCTCAGCAAGTTGGCGGCAAACCCCCTGGCGGTTTCAGAACTCGGCCTCAAAGGCGCAATCAACTTCGGCCTTATGGGCCCCATGTTCGACTTGGCCAAAGCCGCTTTGCAAACGCCCTCGGAAGCGATACAGCGATTCTTCGGCGTGGACATTTCAACCCACGACGCCGGCCTTCTTAAGGGCAACGAAGGGTTTATGGGGCTGGTCAAAACCGAATTGGTTTCGGCCTTGACCATGGCGAAAACCGGCCTTTGGTTCAACGTATTGAGCGCCGGAGTTCTGCACGGAGAACAGGCTTCCGCCGGGCGAAATCTCAGCCTGGGCGAGAAAATAATGCAAGTCGCCACGACTTATGTTGTCAGTAATTCCGTCGCGGCTTTCCAGCTGGCCACGATCGAAACCGTCGCCGCCATCGGCTTGGCGTCTTTCTCCGATCTCACCAAAGAACAACGAGAAGCCGTGTCGAGCGACACCGGCTTTGCGCTGCTTTTGGTCGTGCCCCAGGCTCTGAGCGGTTTAAAAATGGCCTTCAGCGACAAGACCAGCGGATCGATCGGGCGTTCCGCGGAAGGTTCGACGGAAGCCAACGCCCTCTTTACGGGCGCCCTGGAAAAGCGGGCCTTCGATATTAAAGATTCTCAAAACGCCCCCGCCGGACGTCTTGCTTTTAAAGCGGGCGACATTCTCGCTATATCCGACATCAACGGCAAAGTGACCGCCAGCGTGGTTCGCCACGACTGGGCCTTGGAGCGCACACTCACCGGAACGGATTCTCTCTCAGTTCCCCGTGAGGGCGGATTTACGCATTATGTCCGCGTCTCCGATTCCATGGCCATCCGCGAGGCTCTGGACGCCTGGGGTGGAAACGCGCACGATTATATGGGCGCCGCGAAAACCCTCGAGACGTCGGACGGAAGCGTCAGCGCCACCAGCGAATCGGGCAAATCCCTGGAATTGACGCGCACTTCCGATGGGAAGGTTGACGTCTCCTTGGATGGGAAGCGCGTCGGCGGCATGGAATCTTCCCGGTTCGAGAATGTTTTTGCGAAAACCGCCTTCGTCAAAGCGAGCTTTGAAGCCACGGGAGCCGACTCGGCCACGTCGCTGCGCCAACTCCAATCGATGAATCTCGGCGTCAATGAATCGCTTAAAATCCCCGGCGCCGACGGTTCTCGAGGAGAAATGAAAGCCAACGCCGGCATCAAAGACATCGCGGCGGAGGAGTTGTTTGCTCAAATGGTCAGTCTCAACGCCGCGGTTCAAGTGCGCGGCGATGTGATTGAAGTCACGGTCAACCGAATGGCCTTGGAGAAAGCCATCCCCGGTGCGGCCGACCTACTTCCCAAAGGCCAAACGGGCTTATTGGTTTACGATCGTTCGGCCAAGACCATGTCTTTGCAGTTTTCGGCAAAAGCAAATCAAGTGGAGGGCATTTTAAAAGCCTACAGCGACCACGTCCAAGGAGCCAACGCGGCGGGGATCAAAGCCCCAACGGATTCGGTGACTGTCCGCATCGATGTTTCCAATGGCAAGATCGGCACTTTGCGAATGGAAGGAACCGTGGACCCCGCCAAGGCCGCTTCGATTAGCGCTTTGGAAGGCAAAACCTTCGAGGGCGAAGGCAACGTCAACATTGTTTGGCAATTGGAAGCCGGCCCGGGCAAATCGGCGTCGGAGAAATACAAAGTCCAAGTCGATCGTCCTACGGAAGCGGGGGCCCGCGCTCTTTGGACATTGGTGGAAAATGCGGGTAAAAAAACCGCCGACCTGACTGCACTAATGAATTTGGAAGGCATCAATAACCTTGGGGGTTTTTCTATCACTCTTAGCGGTGGCGGGAAATTAATTTTGGAGGCGACTCGACTGGTGTTTGATCAAGCGGGTTCAATGAACCTCCGAAAGGCCAATCCAAAAGCCTCCGGCGAATTGTTTACCGTCGCATCCCTTGCCGGGGATCTTGAGGGATCACGGCTTGAGGTTGGGATCAAAAAAATTGGGGAAAATGCCGGCCGATTGGACATGTTCGGCCTTAACGCCGAATCGCTGACCCTCGCGCGAGGAGCCAAGATTGAATTGCCGAAGGACATCAAGCCCACCGATGAAGTTTCGTTTTTGAAATTAGGATTGCTGCGGGCCCAGTCCTTGGCGGACAAAATCGACGGGTTCAACGGCATGCGGGTTGTCGGTTTCGGTCTTGCCGGGGAAATTCGCCTTCTGGGAAAAGACGGCGAACTCTCGCTGACCCCGGAAGTCAAAGAAGCGTTGAACAAGGCATGGCGGGAACCCCAGGAGGCCGGCAATCGCTACAAAGACTCTGTCGCTCGCGCGGAACAATTGGGTGAAGCGGGAGCGAAGTTCAAAACGGCGGCGCTGGAGGCCTTTGACGCCGACGTCAAATTCATGACTGGCGCGGGTTCCGAAAAAGCTCGCAACAAAGCCGATCGCAACGCTGAAATTGAATTCGTCACGGCCAGCCTCCGCGCCGATAACGGTCGCTTGACAGCCGAGGAACGGTCCGCCCTGGAAGGTTATCGGGAAGATCTCAATTCGAAAGACTCGAGAAACGGGAAAACCACCCCGCAAGATCACGCCGCCATGCGTGTGATTCGGGCCATCGGCGCAAATGGCGAAGGTTTAAAATCCGATGCAAAGCTCGACGCCGTGATGGCTATTGCCGCGCGCGCCATGGGTTTCCCCGACTTGACCGTTCCCCAAAAGGCGGCCCTCAAGTCCGTTATGGAAACATTCCGGACGCTGATGGACATGGCGGGCGACCCCAAAATCACGGCCGACCAGATTGCCAAAACCATGGAAGTCAAAAAAGACGACTTCCGCATGGTTCAACTTCTCGGCACCGGTGCTGGAAAAACGATTCTTTTCGCCATCTTAACCAAGTTGGTGCACCCGCTGAACACCAAATTGGGTCGTGCCACCTTCGTCCTCGCCGATACCCCCGGCAACGTCGACAACAACTATTCCACGACGCGGCGAGTCTGGGGCAATCAAATGGGCATCATGCTGAAGGTGACCGACACCACCGACCGTGCTGAAGTAGCCCGCGTGGCCCGGGAGGGCGGCGTTTTGTTCATGACCTACGGCACTTTGGCTGGACTGCGCATTAATGATCTGCGAGCCGAAGAAACCGGCACCAAAGACAGCTACGCCGTGAAGGATCGAATCGGCGTGGCCCTTTGCGACGAAGTGGATGCCATGGCCTTTATCCCCGCCACCATTTCCGGCGGATCGACCCGCGGTTTGGTCAGCGCCTTAGCCTCCGGCCAATTTAACGGCCTTGACGCCGCGGCCATCGCGGACCGTTTGGTCCAAGCCGGTCTTTCGCCCGAATTGGCGAACAAGGTGGCCAACAACAAAGTGTCGGCCGAGACGCTGGCTCGCGTGGCCGACCTGGGCGCCCCCATCCACCGATCCTTTGAAGCCGAATTGGGCAAAGCGGCCGAATTGTCGGACGCCCGTCGCGATGAAGCCATGCAAGGCGTCGAGGCGAAATTCGAAAAAATAATTTCGCAACGCGCCGGAGAAATCTTGGACGGCGGATTGTCGCGCTACGAGGCTATTTCTCTTCTTCGCAACGACGTGTTCGGCAAAATCGACGCGCAACGGACGGAGTTGGTGGAGTCGGTGACGGATAGGGCGGTTGAAGCCGTGGCCCGTGAAGTGCTCGGAATGGGGAACGACCGGGAGCTGTCGCCCGAGGAGATCGCCCAATTCCGCACCGCCATTCGGGAAGGGATGAGCGTGGAAGCCGAAGCCGCCTGGTTGCTCGGCAAAATGACCGGCGATATCCCCGAAGGCGTCAAGCCTTCCCATCAATTGGCCTCGGTCCTCGCGTCCCGCTTTGGTCAATTCGCCGATGGTCATAAATCGGCCGCCACGTTTGCCGAACATCTGAAACAACTAAGCGTGGAATTTGAACGAAACGCCGAATCCCACGGTTTAACCCCCAACGGCGTTAAATTGGCCATGGGTGTCGTTGAATTGGGCCGAGGCAAAGGTCTGGGCGACGAATGGGTTCAAAAGACCGCCGACAGTATGGCCGGCCGTTTGGCCGATGTGGGGGGGGTTCCTCTGGTGGTGGCACGGGAATACGCCCGCAACGCGCTTAACACCCTGGTCACATGGCGCGAAGGCAAAGATTTCTATCAGATCGGCGGCAAAACCGGCAAAATCATGATGGACAGCAATGGGGTGGCCATGGATCTGGTGCCGCCTCGGGGTACCATCCAAACCTTGCAGGCCCTGCTTGGCCTTTCGATCACCAAACCCATGGAAGGGGAACACAAGCAGGTCTCCGCCCTGGGGGCTTTGGAGGAAGGTCTCGGCTTCATCGGAATGTCGGGAACCTTGTCGAGCGCCGTGCGGGGTGTCTTTAAGGAAACCCTGGGGCATGACCTCAACGTTAAAAACGCCGGAACCCCCGAAATCAATACGCGGGATTTCACAATAAACGGCGAAACGGGTCGATTAGAAATGAAAGATACGAAAAGCTTGAGCGACGGGTCCAGCCAAGCGGTCACGTATGATCTGGCGGCAGATAACAAAGGGCGCCTGATTGAAGACCCCATGAGCAAGTTTGTCCTGTTGGGATTGGACGCACTGAACCCGGACCAACAGCTTATCGCAACCTTCGCCAACTCCCGGGACGCCCGGATCGCGCAGAAAGTCGTGGCCAAGATGCTCGAGGCCGACGGCAGGGGCGGCGAAAAGATCGCCCTGATCGACGGGACGATCACCGACGGCGCGGACATCACCCGAGTCGTGAAAGGTGGCGAAGACGGCAAGCAAGCGCAAAATCAGATCATATTGGGAAGCGTACAGCAGCTGGGTCGCGGGATCGACATTCAGCGATTCGAGAATAGCCAAAGCGTCCGACTCGTGATCGTTGACCCGCACCTGATGCCGGCCACCGCCTTGACTCAAAATGCGGGCCGCGTACTTGGTAATCGTTTCGGAAGTGACATTGACGATACCGGAAAGAAAATGACCATTTCCGTTTCACTTTTGACCGATGGTTACACGCTCAGCACACGATTGGACGCCAAAACTCTGGATGGTATGCGCACCGCGAGTGAAACCACCGGATCGGATGGGAATCCCCAATACCGCTGGGATATGCAAGGGGTCTTGGACGCGATGAACACCGAAACGCAGCGCCAAGACGTCTCAAGCACCCAAGGCAAAGGGAACAAAGTCCTGGTTCAACGCGAAGCCGCCGAGTCGTCTCTTGGCGGGGAAGCGTTCTTGACTCAGAAACAGGGACAGCCTCTTCGGACTTTGTCCGATATTCAATTCAAATTGGCCAATCAGGGCAATCCGGGTTTCTTTGATAAATTGAAATCCGTCCTGGAAGGGGCCGCCGACCTTTATCTGCTTCGAGGCGGCGAGCGCACGGCTCTCACCGCCGCGGGAATGGCCTTTGCCAACACCGCCGTCACCCTGGCCACTACGGGCGGAGCCGATTATCAGGCCGTTCAGCAGTTCCTGACCGCCGCTGGAGTCCAAGGCGTTCCGAGCGGCCAAATGACCGACGCCAATGTTTTGCGAGCGACACAACTGCTTGAACAATGGGGGAACGCCAATATTCAAGCCCCCAACGTCGCCCACAAGGAAGGCCAGACGAAGGCTCCCGCGACCGTGAACTTGTTGTCCGTCCTCACGGTCCAGGCGGCCGCCGCCAACAACTGGATTCCCTCGAACGACGATTCCTTTAAAGCGGCCTACATGAAGTTCGAGCAGTCGGGACATCGCGGGTTTGTTGATTGGATTCTTGCCAACGGCCTTGGGTCCGAGACCGCGGGCAAAGGCCTTCAAAAAACCTGGGACGCTTACCTGGCCCATCAATCGACCAGTGAGGCCTTTGAGAACAAATTGAATGCCCTTTCAACTTCACTGGGCGTTCTCAATTACCGTCACCTTCGGGAAGAAGCCCAAAAAATTGACACCGCCACCGCTAAACCGGAGGACGTCGATGGCCTCGTTCAAAGGCAAAATGACTTTTTGGCGAAAGCCAACGAGTCCCTCCGGGCTTCGGAACCGGGCTTTATCGTCCTGATGGACCGGATGGCGGCCGCCGAGGCCAAATTGAAATTGCAACAACAAAACCTGACGCTGGCTTCTTTGGGTATTATCGCCCTTGACGCTGGCGCGGTCGATCGAGCGCGGGGCTTTGCGGCCCTCCTGCCCGGGGCCAACCTTAACAACATCGAGCAGGCCGGGCAGGCGGTGTCTCTCCTTCGAAAAGCGGCGGCCGCAAACGGCGCCAATGAATCCCTCAACGCTCGCTGGGCTTCTCAACTGTCGCGAACCGTTTCGCTTTCCCAAGCGGCTTCGGACACTCGTCTATGGACGGCTCGGGGTCAACAGGCGTTTCTCAGCGACACCGTCACTTTCCAGGCCGCTGTTGGCCGACACGTGGCGAATCTTAAGGCAAACGTGCAAAACGCGTCCCAGCAGTTTAGCTTGGCGGCACCTGCTGAAAAATACCTCTTGCCCTTCCTGAGCCGTCGTTTGGGACCCAAAGCCGGTCCGCTTGTGGCCAAAGTGGCGGGATCTTCGGCTTTGCCGGCCGCCCTTTACGTGATGACGAGCACGGTCTGGATTTCGGCCGTTCCGTCGTTGTTGGCCGCGGGTTACTCGTTGGCGCGGTCTATTCCTGCCGCTCTGGCCTGGATGAGTTCCGTGAGGGGTTCTGGCGTCCGGGCCGACCTGTCATCGCTCGGTTCGGCGGATTCCTTTACCTCCTTTGCCGAAGCCGCAAATTCAGACCTTGGTAAAATAATCTACCCGAACCTGGAAATGGCCAAGAGTCGTTACAATCGAATCTCCGGCATCGAGCCATTCGCCAAATCGACCAGCTACGATCAGTTGGTCGGGCTGAGCGATGGGCAATTCAAGGCTCTTGAAAAGGTTGCCGCCGCCAGCGGCGACCAAGAGAACCTCCTGGCGCTTCGGGCCGACGAATCGTTGCAACCCTTCATCGACGCTTATTACCCCGAAGTGGTGGCCGCCGCTCGAGCCAAAGAACTCCCTACGGTTGAAACGCCGACTCTTCGGGAACAGGCGCCCACGACGACTTTGGGCACGGGGCACACCGTGGTGGCGCACCAAGGCGCCGTTCGGCCCGCCGAAGCGACCTTGCACGCGGCGGCCGTTGAAACGACGCCGGTCGTGGAACGGGTTCCCGCGAGCAATCCCACGCCTCCGGCGATCACGCCGACGACGGGAAAGAAATCCTTGTTCAATAAAGGGAACGGCGGCAAGAGTCGCGGCATGACCGATGTCCAGACGCCGGAGCCGACCGAAAACCTGCCCGGGGACGAAATGTCGAGCCGGGGCACACGTACGGCCGACAATTCCCTGTCCGAAGGGAACACCCAACCGACGGCCAACGCCTTCCAAGCGAGCGCCCAGCAAAACATTCTGGCGCCCGTCACGAAGGGGCTCCTGTCGCCCAACGCGACGTTCACCCAGAAAGCCCTCTACTGGTCCATGGGCGGGATCGTGATGCCCTTCGCCGAAGAAGTGGCCTTCCGTCACTTGGCCTTCTCTCACATGGGCCAACAGCTCTTCGACGGCGGGGCGCTCAACCTGGGCGCCTTGGCGGGGAACACCGTCCTCTTTGGCGCCCTGTTCGCCGCCGCCCACTCGGCGGTGGAAATCGGCGCCGCCATGCGGACCAACGGCGGCGGATTGAAAGGTTTTGCGGCCGCCCTGAAGGACAGCGGCCTCTGGAAAAACTTCGCCTCCCGCCTGGTCTTCTCCACGGCCATGACGGGTCTTTACCTCGCCGCCTCAGCGGCGGTCGGCCCCGTGGCCGCGCTCCTGATGTCCTCCGTGGCCCACGGGCTCTGGAACCTGCCCCGCATGATGGCCGAATACCGGCGGGAAACGGGAACCGAGGATCAAAGCTCCCGTCGGTCCCGGGGCGCGGTCACGGCGGCGGCGGTGGCCACCTTCCTGGCCACCCTCTCTCCCAAGGCCTGGGCGGGGTTGACGAACCCCAACGGCGAAGTGGCGTCGGTGGCCCAATTCAACGGCCGGAACGAACTGGTTTCCATCACCCCGATTCCGGGCGCCAACAACGGTCGGGAGACCACCGTGGTTCTGCCCAGCGCCGTGCCTCAGGGCGCCCTGATGGTCCACTCCCACCCCGGGAACGATTCGACCATGCCGTCCTTGACCGACCTTCAGGAAATCAACGGCCAGGCCCCCGAGGGCCTCATCTTGAACGGTCTGGGCCAATGGACCTACTTCAGCGTGGTCTTTAACGGCGGAACCGCCGCCTCTCTCGTCTCGACGCCGCCCGCCGACCAACCGGGCGTTCCGTCCGCGAACCCGAGCGTGGTTTCCGGCGGCCTGCCCCAATCCGGCGGGAACGCGGCCCTCGCTTATATCGAAATCACCGAAGGCGCCCCCGGAACGGCGCCCGCCACGTCCCGACAACCCTTGGCCACGTTCATCGCCAACGGGTTGCTGAACGGCGAACCCGTGCCGACCAACGCCGAGCACACGCCCTTCTTCGACAAGGTGTTGGGCTCCCTGCAAAGCGGCGTCGACACCCTGGAAGAGGACCTGGCGGCCAACCGGCTGACCCTCGAAGAACTCCGCCGACAGATCGACCAGTCGCAGCGGGCCGTCCAGGGGAACCCCATGACGCAACTGCACGCCACCCGGGCCTTCCTCGAGAAATCGCCCCTGGCGCCCTCCGCGGCCTACGCCGCCTTGGCCAATGACGCCCAGCGATTTGCGGCCCTGCGCGCCTTGAACATCGACAGCACGGAAATCGCCATGGATTCCAACGATCTCAAGGCCAAAGCGGCGAAGCTCAACGCCGCCTTGGACCGGGCCAAGGCCGACCGCCTGATGGCCAACTTGATCGGGGAAGCCGCCGGGCGGGCCTACAACCCGAACCTCTTCGGGCGGAACCGCCAATACACCGAAGCCGCCTTGACGGCCGTGGCCAACAAGGTCTTCTTGCCGCTCTTTGCCCGGACCTTGGGGGTTTCGTCCGATACGCCCCTACCGGAACTTAAAGTCGGCTGGGACGCTTCTCCGTCCAAGGCCAACGCCGCCCGGTCCTGGATGATCAGCCGTTGGGCCGATAACACCGTCCGCAACGACATCGATGTCCGGGGCACCGATCGCCTCGCCCTGATACTCGCCGTGGCGCACGAATCGGCCCACGCCGGTCTCATGGCGGCCTGGGGACGCCCCTTAAGCCAGGAAAGCCTGGACATGGAAGCCTTGGCCGGCGCCTTGATGGGAGTGTCCCTGAAGTCGCGCGCCGATCTCCAACCCTTGGCTCAATTCGAGGAAGTGGAGGCCCGTTCCTTCGCTGGGCGCAACCGTCCCGAGCTCTGGCGCGCCCGTGAAATCGCCCACGGCCTCTTGGCCAAAGCTCTGGCTCTGGGCGTCGCCAAGGGCCGCGAAGTTCGCGCCACCCTGGCCGCCGCTCAACAGGACGGCGGTCTCCTGGCCATGGCCTTGGGCGTCGGGCTCGGCAAAACGCCGGTAAAATCCACCGAACCCTTGGTTTACATGGTGTCGGCTTCGGACCTGATCGCCCGCAACAAAGTCCTCGAACAGGCCGCCACCAACATCGACGCCTTGGCCCGGAACCTGCGCGCCGACGAAGGCAAGGTCTTCCGCATTGTCGTCGTCAACAACCTTGCGCAACGTCAGGGCGACTGGCTGAAGGTCACCAAACGGTTGAAAGGCGTCAAAGGCGTGTCTTTCCTGGATAAATCCCAGGTGCCCGCCGGCGCCATTCAGGACCGCACGAACAAAGTCGTCCTGGACCGCTTGATGCCCAAACTGGCCGAACTCTTGAGCCTGAGCCGCGACGCCAAGCTCCGGATCGCCCTCCTCACCGGCGCCCGGGAAAGCTGGATCGCGGACCTGACGCAGGTCCTCGTGATCCCCTTGGCTCAAGCCGTCGGGGAATTCATGAAGGCCATCGACGCCATGAAGGTCGCCAGCCAAAGCGCCTAAGGCGAAACACCTTCTTAAACCGGAAACCCCGGTCCGCTGTAAAGGCGGGCCGGGGTTTCTTCATTTAATTGCCTACCAAGCAAGGCCGTGTTCCCGCCTATTCCACCCGTCCCGTGGCCCGGGACCACGAGCCCCCGGAGAGGACTCTTCGGTTCCATGGCCAGTTCGAAACGGGTGGGGATAACAGGTCGAATGGATTCCAAAAGGGGAAACCCTTCAACGGCGAAGGACTCATTGATCCTGGGGGGGTGATTCATCGGCCGATGACCCTGCGCGGAAAGGAAGGGCCCTTCTGTTTCGAAGGGCTGTCTTGAAACCCTATCGGGCAGCGAATGGCGTCTTCGCCCGAGGCCATTGAGGTCCTTGGCTTACGGATCCCAAGGGAGGGCGCGACTCGGGACGGTGATTCGGGCACCCCCGCTACCTGAGTTTTGCGCAGGCCCCAACCGGACCGGCCGGATTTAGGGGACGACCGTTGACCGGTCGAGTCAATTTCTAGGCGTTGGTTTGAATCAGAAGATCGGTTTGAATCGTGCTGATGGTTCCTTGAAGGAGGGGAGACCGCCCCGGCAAGCGAATCACTCGGCCTGTTCCGTCAGGGGATAAATTGCGGATCATTTGATCCGCTTCGACGGGAGGAAACAATTGACGCAGTTGCTCAATAAACGCCGAAGCCGCGGCGCCTTCCAATAGCAGATCTTCTTCCACGGAAATCAAGCGGACCAAAGCCCCGTCAAAGACCTCGGAGCGCCCGGCGGCGGCCCAAAGCGTCACGCGAAGGGCTTGACCGTTTCCACCACCCGATTGGCGGGCGATTTCTGTTTTAAGAGCTTCCAAGGATACACGTCGCCCGGTCGGGGCAAATTCAATGGCGTTGGCCCGCGAAAGGCCGTCAAACCCCAGGGGCAATATCCGAGCCGCCGGAAGGCCCCAACGATCCGATGGAATTCGGGATTTCACGGCGGCGGTGTCATCTTTTTCCGAAACAATGGCCACCAAAGGCGGATTGTCGCCTTCCAATCGGGCCTGCTGTTTAATTAATCGTTCCACCTCGGCCGAAGCTTTTGTATTTAGCAAATCGGCGTCCAAAACATACACTTCCCTGAATTCCAACAGGGTGGGGCGCAAAAACATCGCCTGGCTGGCCATAACCCAACCATTTTTGCCGGAATTCAATTCGCCAGGGGCTATTTCTGAAACCGGCTCGAATTCATTTGGGGAGGCGGTGGTGTTTCCCGTGGCCGTTTGAATATCCAAAGCGGCGATTAAAACCTCTTGGATTTCCAACAAGGTGCGCCGAGTGGATTCTTTCTTCTCCTCGTCCAAATTGGCGAATTCCGGCGAAGGCCAGGCGTTCACGGCAATTCGATCCATCGCACCGTTCAATTCTTCCCGGGTCGAAACCTTTCCAACCAGCCGATCCTCCGCCATTTGGCGCAATTGCTTTAGAAATTCGCGATTCAGAGCCGGGGAAATGGAACGAACCAACATTAATAGGCGGCCAGGATCTCCCGCCTTCGCACCGTTTTCCCCGACCTGGATCGCCCCCTTCGTGCGATTGTTATGAAGGGCTTTTTGAATATACCGCGATTCCTCCAAATTAAAATGGCCCTCAGCCCAGCCTACCAATCCGGATACCCACTGGGAACGGGCCGATCCCGGGGATTCGATCCGTTGTTCCAGCCATTGACGGGCGGGGGAGGAAAGCAACGAGGCCAATTGTGGAGCTTGAGCCAGCAAAACAGGGGTCGTCGGAGAATTAAAACCTTCTTGGCCAAGGGGGGGAACCGGGAAAAAGGAGCGGAAATTGGCTAAAGCGTTCAGAAATTCAATAACCCCGGTTAAAACCGTGGACAAAATGGCGTTCATGGATTCCAACCCCTTCGCTGCAAGGCTTTTGAACGAGGATTGGGAAAGAGACAGCCAGTGGACGCGGCCGAACACAAATTTGACAGCTAAAACGCCCGCGATCAAGACGACCGGCACCAGCCAGGGGGAAGAAAGGGGCGCCGCCCATTGAAGGGTCTGTGTCAATGTCGCCGCGCTCGAATCCGGCGAGAAAAAGAGGCCGCCCAGGAGCGCCGAGATTCCTCCACCCACCGCCAAACCCGCCAGTGGAGGAGATGGGCTCGCCGAGGCGGTCACACCGTTTGTGCCTTCCCCGAGGGCCAGGAGGGCGTTCAACGCCTGATCAACGTGCGATACGATTAAATACGTCACGTGGGAGGTGACGTTCTTTTTTATTTCGGCATCGTTCAGAAAGCGGGTCATTTGGTCGGGCGATCCCGCAAGATTGACGGCGCCGGCTCGATCGGCTTCGGCCACCAAACCGTATTGCCGGGCCTTTGTCGAGAGCAAGGTGTTTAGGGCTTCCCAGGTTGAATCTTCGGCGGTGGGCAAGGCTTTGTCGCCCAAGGGCTTCTTTGGTTCAATCGCAATTCGCTGAATTCCGTTTTCCTCAATTACTCCTCTTAAATCCGGCGATTGCACAAATATGGATTTAATCAACTCTTCCTTGTTCCCGATGGGCAAAATAATCGTTGATGCGCGGTCGGCGATGGCCGCCAGTATTTTTTCTTTCAAACCCCCGATGGGATAAATTTTCCCTTCGTCGTCGACCTGCCCGGTCATGGCGAAATCCTGCCGAAGGGGGCGCCCGGTCAAGGCCGAAAAGATCGTCGCGACGAATCCAATCCCCGCCGACGGACCATCTTTCTTCACGTCCCCCGGTGAAATATTCACCAAGAGACGTTGGCCCTTCAAGGCCGCCAAGGAGCCCCCCAGGCGGGCCATGTTCTTTCGAATATAGGAAAGCGCCGTCTCGATGCTGAAAAGCATGTCGGGCTGAAGTTGACCGAAATTAACGACTTCCACGGCGGCGTTGGGATCTCCGCCGGGCCGGATTTCCGCTTGGATATTGATGGTTCCGCCGCCCCGGGGGGAAACGACCAACCCCATGGCTTCGCCCACTTCGACGGGCGCCCGGCTCGCCGCGCCGCGCCGGGGGAGGCCCATGTATTCGCGCAATTTTTCGACCGTCAGGACCACCGGTTTTCCGCCGGACCAATAAACCTCCGACAGGGCGCGCTTCACCAACCGGGTCAACTGCTTGTCCAGTTCCCGGACGCCCGGCTCCTGTGTGTACCCATCCACCAAGGACGTAATCAAGTCCCGCGGCCGTGGGATTTGAACTTGGCCCGCGGCGACGCCCAGGCCTTGTATTACGCGCGGAAGCAATTTGTCCGTGCCGATGATAATTTTTTCCGCCCGATCGTAGGCGGGCAAACGGACGATTTCCATCCGATCCTTCAACGGCTCCGGAATTTTATCCTCCTCGTTGGCCGTCGCGATGAACAAGACCTCGGACAAATCAACGTCGCCGATGTTGTGATCGGTGAAGTGGTCGTTTTGCTCCTCGTCCAACGCCTGGAGCAACACATCGGCGGGGTTGCCCTGAATACCCGCGTCCATTTTTTCAACCTCGTCCAACAAAATGACGGGATTTCGAACTTTCATCTTCTGCATGGTTTGAACGATGTTCCCGGGCATGGCCCCTTGATAGGTGGGGGAGTGGCCCCGGATTTCGGCGGGATCCCGGGTGCCGCCGAGGGGAACCCGGCCGAATTCGCGGCCCAAGGCCCGGGCCACCGATTCCGCCAGTGTGGATTTTCCGACGCCCGCCGGCCCCACCAAACAGAGGACTTTTCCGGTTCCCCGGCGGCCGTGCCGCTCCCGTTGAATTTGTTCGGCCAAATAATCGGCGATCTCGTCTTTGGCCTCGGCCATGCCGTAGTGGCTTTCGTCCAGGTGGGCCCGAGCCCGGGTCAAAATGGCCCGACCGGCCCGACGAAACTCCTCCTCCCGTTGGGCGGGATCCGCGGCCCGGGCCGCGGGCAAGGGGCTCGCCGTGCGTTTCAACCACGGAAAGCGAACGAGGTTTTCCAACACGTCGCGGATGTTCCCGTATTCGTGAGAACCTTCCTGGGCGTTGTTCATTTGGGCCAACAGAGCCATGCCCCGACGGCGGGCGTCGTCCGGCAGCATTCGAACCCGGGCGGTCAACTCTCCGGTCTGCATATGGGCCCAGACCGTTTCCAGATCATCGGCCATTAATTCCCGGTGTTGGCGGTGGGCTTCGGCGGCGCCGTCCCGCAACAAGGAGGCCGCCAGGGCAAAATCCACCTCTTCCTTTCCCATTTTGATTTCCAACCACCTTCGGGCGGCCTCGTCGACCCGAACGCCGTTCCGTTCCAGCGCGTCAAATTCGTATTCCAACAACACCTGGGCGTTCGCGACGCGCAACCGGTGTTGGGGAATCCAGCGGAAAAAGACGGGAAGATTTTCCGTAAAATCGGCGTTGGTCTCTTCGTTGGAAAGGAAAACCAACGGAAGCGGATTTCGCTGGCTTGTCCAACGGCCGAGCACGCGGGACAGGGAGCGGGCCCGGGTGTCCCCAAACCGGGAGCGGAATTCGTCCAAATCGATCACGAAGACGACATCGCCCGCCCTGTGGGCTGACTCCATCATGGCCACCATTTCCCGGAGGGCGTCCCGGGGATCGACGGGGAATTGATTGATTTCAACGGTAATCACACGGCGGGGACGATGCTCCCGCTTCAATCGTTCGGCCAATAGACCGGGGAAGACCGCCTTGGTATTGTCCGATGGGCACACAACGTTGACCGATCGAAAAACCTGCCGATCCAACAAATCCACCACCACGCCGGTGGCTTCTTCGAAAGTGGCCTGAAAAGCCGACGACATCCCCCCGGCCGTTTCGGCACCGTGCAACGCCAAACGCCCCCGCTGCGTTTCCTCCTGGACGGACAACGCGGCGAGATACGATTTCCAAATGGCGCCCACCCGGGGCATCGCTTTTTCCTCTTTTTGGAGGGAAGGAAACACCTCCCCAACCAATTCTTCCAACAGTTTGTTGAGTTGGGCATCAATGACTCGGCGAACCTCCGTTTGATTGGCGCTCATTTGAGGAAATGCGAAATCGTAGGCGCGGGCCTTCAAATAGCCCGCGATCGTTGAGATCGGGTCCCGCAAATCGGACAAGGCGGAATGGATTGTCTGGTCGGTGGCCGCGCTCACGGCGGCGGCCTTGCTTTCCAATTCCCGCAACGGATTTTTTAAAAAATCTTCGTTGGCTTTTTCCCCGATGTCGGCCACGTCCTTTCTGACCAGCTCCAAAAATTCCGCGAATTGTTTTTGAAGGAGCCGTCGGTCATTTTCCGCAGCGACGGCCGACCGGCTGTGGCGTTGCAAAAGGGCCGATTCCAGTTTTTCCAATCGCGAAGCGTTTTCCTGGAATTCCGCCTGAATCGTCCGAGTAATTCCGGCGCGATAATTGGCCAGCATTTGACCCGCCAGCGAGACGGGAAGGACGTCGAAAATCAGTTGGCGGTATTCGGCGAAGTCCGGATCGGCGCATATGCCCTCGACGAACTGGGTCATTTCCTGGGGGTGGGAATACACGAGCGCGCGCAAAACATTCACCAACCGCGGACGGCTGCCTTCGTCCGCGATGGCGCGGTCAAAGAGCGTCATCAACGTGTCGCTGTTTTCCAGAGGGTCCGCAAGCAGGGATTCCAAATCGACCGTCGATCCTCCGAGATCGAACAGCCAGGGCGCTTCCCGCAACGGAGTCGCCTCCAACGTCTTGGAAGCGGCCGTTTCGCCCGAAGAGGATCCCAGGGTGGACGCCGCCGGTTTTGCCGGTCCCTCGATCGGCATCACGTCGTTTTCCCAGGAAAGCGCGGACGCTTTTGAATCCGGCCACCGGGAGGCGGGGGATCCCGCCAACCCCAGACGAACGGCTTCGGCTGGATCGTCGATCAAGCAATACACCATCTGCCCGGACAGGGAAGGCAGGTCGGCCAACAGGTCCACCAGTACCTCCCGGGATCCGGTGACCGTCCATTCCCCCGGCCGTTCCCCGGATCGAAAGGCGGCGCCGGGGGGAGGGTTTTTGGCCAATTGCTGAACGGACGCGTTCCATCGTTCGACGGCGGCTTTTTCCTGGGGACCCGAGGTCGGTCGAAGGGATCGTTCGCGAATCCAAAAAAGGCCGGAGGCCAGGTTTAACACGGGACCGATCAAATAGGGCGCGGTTTTAAAGGCTTCCTGAAACAGGTGCGCCTCGGAGGCCGATGGAAGGAACAGATAGCGGGCCCCCGCTTCGCGGGCGGCGATGGCGCGTTGTCGAACCTCGGGCACATCCAACACGCGCCCCCGCAAATCAATTTCACCCGCGAACACCGCGTCTCGCCGGACCGGGCGATTCAATCGTCGGGACATCATCGCCACCACAAACGCCAATCCCTTGGTGGAATCGTCCTCTCCGATTCCCCCGGGGGCGTCCAGTCGAAGGGCGCCCCGGCGGGCCGTTTCCGGAAGGGCGTCCATTCCCAGCTCCCGGGCCGCGGTCTCCAATCGATGGGACACCAAATCCCCGGCCAATCGGGCGCTGTTCACCGTGGCGGGACCCCAAGTTTGATTGACGATCAATCCCGTTTCGGCAGAATCCGCTTCCGCTCCCGCCCGAACAAATCGCAATTGGCCCCGGGTGGTCGGCACGGCGACTTCGCCCACCCGGTCCTCCGCGCGAATGGCGGGGTATTCCCAGGGTTTTCCGAGGAACCGCCCCAAGGATTCGTTGTCGACCGTAATCGTCTCTCCGCGGTCGAACCATTCGCGCAGGGACCGCAAAAGGACTTTCCGAAGTAGTTTCACCAGGCGCCGGGCCCCCTCTTCCCAGGTGTATCCGCGGGCCACCGCCCGGACCAGCGATCGGGGATTGGGGATGTCAATTTCCGACGCGATGGGAATTTCCTCGCGCAGCCGGGGGAGAACGTGCCGGGCCCCGATGTCGACCTTTTCGTCGACGCTGTAGCCGGGAACGTGAATGACGGTAAACCGGTCCAGCAGCGGCCCCGGGATGTTCAGGGAGTTGGCGGTGGCGATGAAAATAACGCCGTCCAAGGGGGTGGGCCCCAGGTAACGGTCCCGGAAATCCTTGTTCTGTTCCGGGTCGAGCGCTTGAAGCAGGAACGCTCGGGGATCGCCGTTGCGGGCGCCGAGTTTGTCGATTTCGTCCAGGCCCACGATGGGATTGGAGATCCCGAGATCCAGGAGGGCCCGGGCCAATTTGCCCATTCGGGCTCCGATGTAGGTTCGGCGGTGACCGGCGAGCTCGGCCTCGTCGTCCATACCGCCCAGGGGAATGACTTCGAATTTTCGATTTTGAATGGCCCGGGAAAAAGCGCGGACCAACGTTGTTTTGCCCACGCCGGGCGGGCCGACCAACAGGAGGTTCCATCCCGCCTTTCGTCCTTGTCCCGTTTCCCGTTGCAATAACTGAACGACGTACTGCAGCATTTCGGCCTTGGGTTCCTCCAACCCGCTGTGGCTTTGATCCAGGGAAGCGCGGACCGAGGCCAAAACTTCCTGGCGGGCCAGGTCCAAGGCGGGGGCGGGAAGGGTCCGGGATCCGGGGATCAAATCCGGCGCGCGTTCGGTCCAGGGAAATCGAATGAGGCTGTTGAG
Organism: Elusimicrobiota bacterium; assembly: GCA_016722575.1. Classification (NCBI taxonomy): domain Bacteria; kingdom Pseudomonadati; phylum Elusimicrobiota; species Elusimicrobiota bacterium. The sequence goes on from JADKIY010000005.1 coordinate 30,469, forward strand.
GAACTCCGCCACCCGGGGTTGCTCGGGATTTCCCTTCAGCATTCCGTATCGGCGGATTTCCCGGTCGGCCTCCTCGGACACCTCCGGGGGGAAGACTTCACGGCGGGCCCACAAACGGGCTTCCAGCGGAAGATTTTCCATGGACGGCAATTCCCGAAGGGCCCGATCCACGGTTTCCGGACGCAGCACCGCCGCGCCCGGCCCGGGGGCGGCCCGTTCCAAGGTCGCCGCCGCCTCCAACACCCGGAGCGCCATGGAATGTCGGTCGTAGGGCGTCCGGTTCTGGACTTCCGCGTAGGCCCGGTCGATCAACGCGGGGGGAATCTCGACCCCCAGGCGTCGCCCCAGAGTGTTGGCGTCAAAATTGAGGAGGGCCCGAGTCGCGGCGGAAGAGGAAAACGCCGGCGCGGCTTCGAAATATTCCCGAAACATCTTGGATTTGCGCAAATAAAGCTGCTGGGTGGGTTCCGACGCCAGGGCCACCAAGGGCGGCGGGGAGAACCCCCGGCGGCTCATTCCCGACCAATATTCCAGGACCCGGTCGAGCACGGGCATGTCCTCGAATTGAAAGGCGTCCAAATCCAACACCACAACGACGTCGCCCGTTTGGGCCGCCAGGCGCAGGAGCCCGGGCGTGCCGTCCGGCTGCTCCGTCAGGCTTTCATAAACGATTCGGTCGCGGGACGGGTCGGAAAAGACCTTCATTAAATCCACGTAGACCAACTTCCGTCCCGCCAACGGGTCGCCCGGGCGTTGGTTTCGAAACCGGTGGGCCAAGGCCCGAAGCAGCGGTTTCTTTTGTCGGTCGGAAGAAACCACCAGGGACCCCGTGGTCAATAATCCGGGGCGTTCCAAGGAGGCCTGAACGCGGTTCAGGACGCTTTGGCCTTCCGGAAACTCGTCCATGGAGGGCGTCGGAATCGCGGACCGATCAATTTCCTGTTGGGCTTGGGACGTCAAATCCTGAACGATATCGCCGAGGGTTTCCGTCAACAAATCGGCCGCGTGGTAAATGGGCCCGACCGCGTCGAGCGTAACGCGGTCCTGGGAGAGGACCCGTTGAATGAACCGAATTTCCCGGTTTCGAAGTCCATGAAGAAGGGCCCGGGCCCGGTGATGGGCATAGAGCGGTTCGCGGAATATATAGGGGGTCAATAGGGCCAGGGCGTCGGCCTGGACGTCCCGCAGCGCTTGTTCGTGGCGTTTCGCGGCCTCGCGCAATAGCGGGATCGGGTCTTTTCCGGCCGCCCCGGAGGCGCCGGGAAGGGATTGGGCCAATTGTTCGTCCCCGACCCGATTTTCCAACAATCGTTGCAGCTTGCCGCGGATCTCGTTTTTGATCCGTGCAACATCGCCCCGGGAATATCGGGAAAATGCGGGGTGCCCACCAGGGTGTGCAGGCCTTCCTCCACCCAATCCGTGTTCTGGTCGAGGGCCCGCATCACCCCGGCCAAGGATTCGAAAGCCTTCGCTTTCTCCCCAAAGGCGGGATCCAGCAATTGATCTTCCACCGCCCGGGCGCGCTCCAGGAGGACCCGCCGTCGCCGGATCAGCTTTTTGGTTTGATCAAAAAATTGACCGGACATCCCGTGAATGACGCGCCCAAGGACTTGAGGCCCCACGGAACGAATAAAGACTTCCCGGTTCGAACCGTCCAATCCCAAATAGAGGCGCGCCCCCGCTTCGTCGTTCGCCGCCAAATGGTAACGCATTAATTCTTGCACGCCGACCCGCGCGCGGGACAAAGATTCCCGGGCGGCGGCGATGTCCGCCGCGTTTTTTCGGGCGACGGCGTCGGCCAGACGGCGCTCGCTTTCCGACACCGCCGCCAACCGTTTCTTTAACTCGTCGGGCGCCCCGTCGTTTTCGGATCCGCCGGATTCACGCGGAGGGCCTTCCAAACGCCAAAGGCCCAGGTGCCGTCCCCACGGGGGGAAAATCACACCGGCCATGACCGCCCATTGAAGGTCGCCGACGGCCGCCACCGCGTGAAGGCCGTGCGGGCCCGCCAGGACGGGCAGAAGGACCCACGCCGCCCCCAACAACACGCTCCCCGCCGCGATCCAGGGCCAGGTGGATCGCCAAAGCCCTGTAAGTCCGGCCCCGTGACGTCGATGACGATCCGCCAGGCTTTTCCAAAAGTTCGACGGATCGCCGACCGTCGATGAAATCGATGAACCGGCCCGGGGAGGGCGGGTCCCCTCGGCCGTCCCGGCCGCGGTGAACCCGTGAGCGGGATCAAATCCAAGGCGCAAACGAACGCCTCCCGCGAGGCCCACCAAGGACGACCACCCCCCGTTCTGTTCCGACGCGGTCGTTAACAAATGGATGGCGCCCATCCAGGGCCGGTCCTGAGGCCCGACCAAATCGAGCCAGCGACGCTTCACGTTTTCAAAAGCCGTGCTTCCGGTCGCCTTCACCGCCCAGGCCCATTGGGCGGCGGCGAGGGTTTGGCGGTCGGAGAAGTCCTCCAGCCGGCTTTGGTCCCGGAGGGTGGCGGTTTTGGCGGCGGAGGCGGGATGGGTGTTAAAGACCGGACACACCACGGCGTGGCTGGCCCCCGCTCGGCGAAGGAGATCCGTCAACCCCGGCGTGTGGAAGCCGCCCGTGATGAGCACAAGGCGGTCCGCGCGCCAACGACGCGCGGCGGCGATGGTGTTGTCGGCCATGGCCTGGTTGCGTTGAAGGGCGGTTTCGTAGAAAGTCCGCAAATCGTTTTCCGCGCCCCGGAGAGCGTCGTGCACGGCGTCCCCAAAATCCACCGCCGCGCCGTTCCCCAGGAGGCCCTCGATGTCGGCCCAGGAGAAACGGTTCCAGTCCCGGCGCGTGGCTCGCCATTCCCGCGGCGTCATCTCAAAAGACCAGAGGCGTTGGCGGAGGTGAATCCAATCGGTCGCCGCCAAGAGTCCGAGAATTTCGGGACGCTGGGAATCGGGGCTCTGACTCACGAGGCCGTCCACGGCGCGGCGATGGGCGGATTCCATCTCCGTCGTCAGCCGGCCGGCGTCGATAGTGTCGCGAAGGGCCAGGGCTTCCGCGTGGGCCCGAAGGGCCGGCCATTTGGCCGAGGAGGTTCCACCGGTCCGACGGATCAAGTCCAGGATGGCGTGGGAACGATCCAGGGGCCCGGCCTGAAGTCGGGCCCGCAGAGCGGCTTCATCGGCGGGGGCCTCGAACGCCATTCGCGCGGCCAGCTGCCGCAAATCCTGGCGGGCCCGGTCCGGCGAATAGCGCTCTTCAAGACGGCTCAGGCGCCCAAAGGCCTCCAAGGTGGGAAAAAGGGGACGATCGCCGGGGAGAAGGACCGATGCCAGGGCGCGAACGTAATGGGCCAGGGTTTCCTCATCGGCCTCGTAGCGGCGCCGAATGGCCTCGATATCCTGAAGCGGCTTGGGCCAAAGGGTCGCCCGGCGCCGGGCCGCGCGGTCGGCGAGGCGGACCAAACGCCCCTGGGCGAGACCGGCCAAGGGTTCCGCCCGCTCCCGGGCGGCGCGGTTGGCCCGGTGCAAAGACGAGTCATCAACGCCCACCAGGCGCAGGGCGAGGTGGTCGGCGGTGACGGCCAAATGCTCTTCGCCCGTCAGCCAGCCGGCCCGCAGAAATTCGTCGGCGGCCCGATTGCGAAGATCCCGATCGGGGAAAACCTTCAGAAATCCGGGATCCAGTTCTCCCCAGGCGCCTTCCACGCAGACCAAGGCGGAGCCGCCGTTTTTTTCAGCCAGGGATCGAACGAGGCGACCCAGCGCGCGCTGAGCGTCCACGTTGCGATGGGCGTCCTGCACGTGAACGATAAAGGGCATCGTTTGGTCGCCAATGCGCCAGGGGCCGGGAGTTTCCTGCCCCGGCCAAAATCGCTCCTTGACCCATCCGTCCTCGGGCCGGAAGCCAAGCTCTCCGGCGTCCGAATTGGACGATTCCAGAGGTTTCGAGAACTCGGGGAGTGTTTTTTGAATTTCGGACGGTTTTTTCCTGGTTTCCCAAAAGGAGGACGACGTCGACGCCTCCACATAGGGCATTCCCAAATTTGACAGTAAAAAACAACCGGCCGTCAAAGCGGCAAAATGCTGTTTAATTAATTTAATTTTACGGGAAGATCTCATATTTCGCATTAAACATACCAAAGGGAGATAAAGAGGGCCTGAATAAAATGTAAATGTAATGTAAATAAGAAAACATCCATTTGTTTCATGTTGGTTACAATTAATTAAGGCGGGGAAGGACTTTTTGATCTAAATTTAAAAGGAAGCCGTCCGCGCCGAGGAGGGGGAAATGGGAAGGAAACGAGTGCTCATCATTGACGACGATCCGGCCATGTCCGGTTTGTTGGAAGAGTTTTGCGGGGAAATGGGCTGCGACGTTCTATGCGTGAACGACAGCCGAAACGCCTTTGCGGCCGTTCGCTCTTTTAAGCCGGACCTGATTACGTTGGATTTAGAAATGCCCCACAAGGACGGACTGGAAGTTCTGCGGGAACTTCGGGGGGATCCTCAAACAAAGACCATTCCCGTTTTAATCGTTTCGATTATGGCTCAGGAAGTGCCCATCGCGGCCGAAACGGTGCTGGGAAAACTGACGAAACCCGTTCCCTTCGGAGCGTTCCTCGACAAAGTTCGAAATCTCCTGAAACCCGCCGCCACCTGACGCCCGTCGCCTCGGCGGCCGGGGGAAAAACTCACTCGTAACGATAGCCGATTCGTTCCACCGTTCGGATTTTCTCGCCCATCTTCCCCAATTTCTTGCGCAAACGCCCCACGTGCACGTCCACCGTTCGAGTGTTTCCAAAATATTCGTGACCCCAAACGGTTTCGGACAGCTCCGCTCGGGTCATGACTTTGCCGTGATTGCGAAGGAGGGAAACCAACAAATCGAACTCTTTGGGGGACAAATCCAACGGCTTGGTGTCCAGATGGACCGAATGCTTTTCCATGTCCACCGACAACAGGCCGTCCCGCAACGCCGCTTCTTTTTTGTCGCGCCAATCCACCCGACGGAGAACCGCCTTGACCCGGGCCACCAATTCCGTCTGATTGAACGGCTTGGTGATGTAATCGTCCGCCCCGATTTCCAGTCCCGCGATCTTGTAAGAGTCGACGTTCTGGACGGTGAGAAAAACCACCGGAACGTACCGCGTGGCCGGATCCGCCCGAAGTTGCTTGCACACTTCGAAACCGTCTTTGTCGGGCAATTGCAAATCCAGGATGATCAAATCCGGCTTGGAATTCTGAATTTTTTTCAGGGCGTCGGCGGCGTTTTCGGCGCCGACCGTCACGAACCCCTCTTTGGACAAAATGTTTTCCACCAACCGACGAATGTCCTTGTCGTCGTCCACCACCATGATGCGCTTCTTTAACATGGTTCGCGCTCCTTATCGAAAACGGCCTGGGTATCGTAAAACTTCCGACCCCCCTTGTAAAGAATCAACGCGCGGCCTCGGGGGTTTCGGCTTTGTTGGCACCGCCGGATTTCGGCAGCACCACGTGGGCGATGGACCCTTGCCCCTCTTCGCTCTCCATCCACACGCGTCCGCCGTGCGCCTCCACAAAACCACGAACAATGGTCAGCCCCAACCCCGTTCCCTTGGTTTTCCGGGCCAGGCCGTGGGTGGGTTTCACCTGTTCAAACTTGTTGAACACGCTCTCCAAGGCCGACGCCGGAATCCCAACGCCGCTGTCCGCCACCCGGAAATGAAGGGCGTCCCCCTCCTCGGACACGGAAAAAACGACGCGCCCGTTTTCCGACGTGAATTTAAAGGCGTTGCTCAGCAAATTCGTAAAGATTTCCACGAGTTTGTCGGCGTCGGCCCGAAGCGGCGGTACGTCGGGGGGGACTTCCGTGTGAAAGGCGATTTCCTTTTCCTCCGCCATGGGCCGAAAGACGGCTTCCATTTCCCGGGCGATGTCCTGCGGACGAACGTTTTCGGGATGCAGCTCGATTTTTCGCGATTCTATTTTCGCGACGTCCAACAGATTGTCGATGAACCGCGCCAGCCGGACGGAATTGTTCTTGATGACCATCAAGTAATCCCGCTGCTCGTCGTTTAAGGTCCCCGCGCTTCCCCGGAGCAGGAATTCGACGTACCCGCGCAGCGAGGTCAACGGGGACCGCAGTTCGTGCGTGACGTTCGAAACGAAATCCTGCTTCAGCTGGTCCAATTCCTGAAGTTTGGCGGCCATCACGTTGAACTCGTTGGCCAACTCGCCCAGTTCGTCCCGGGAGGTGATGCGGATCCGATGGTCCAAGGCCCCTTCCCCGATTTGGTGGGCGCCATCGCGCAAATGACGGATGGGCCTCGCCAGGAGAAGGGCCAAAAAGACGGCGATGGCGATTCCAACAACGATGGACACCGCTCCCGCCACAAAAATTCGATGCCGGGCCGCTTCCAAAGATCCGTCGACCAGGGCGGCGATGGCCTTTTGGGAATATCCCACCCGGGCCGTGCCCCACCGGCGTCCTTCCTGCAGGATGGGCATGGCCAGATCCACCACCTGATCGTTGGCCGCCGCGGATTCCTGCTGGGTGAGGGTTCCGGCTTCCAGGGCTTGCAAGGTGACGGTGTCCGTGGGTTTCTGACCGATGAAAATGGTGTTGGTGTGGGCCACGATCTGTCCTTTGCCGTCCAAAACCATGGCGTAGGTCAGGGCGCGGGATTTGCGAAGGAGCGAAAGATAGCTGGCCAAAAGGGGCATGTTGCGGCTTGTCAGGGATTCCCGGCCGATTTGAACGAGAAACTGAACGCTTTCCTGCTGGCTTTGCTGAAACCGCTGGAGCAAATAATGACGTTCGGCCACGTAAAGGGAGAACCCCACGCTGGAAACGACGCCCAACACCAGCAAGCTGGAATAAAGGCTCAATTTGGTGCGAAGGGAAATTTTTTTCAAGTTTTTCCAGTGTAACAGAGGGTCCGGCCTCCGTCAAGGTCGTAAATTTGGCCCTTGTTGGCGAGGGGTTTATCTGTTAGGATTATTTTTGAACTTAATTTTGGGGAGGCTGTCCATGTTCGTTGTGACCAACAGCATGTTTGGACTCATGATTTTAAGCCTTGGAATTTTGGGAATCATCATTTCCTTCCTTTTAACTCAACGGACCCGGTATTTCATCGCTTTGGGACTCTCCACCCTCCTCGTCGTGCTCGGTCTTTTTTTCTCGGTCGGAACCAGCCTGCATCAGTGGCGTACGGCGCGTAAAATCGCCAAAATTCAGGAGCAAAATCGGCTGACCCTCGAAGCCATTCAAAGCCGCATTCGCCAGACCCCGCCGCCCGCCAACGATTCCCGGGGCACGCCGGCCGCGGCCGCCCGTCCCGTCGAAACCCGCCGTCCCGCGCGCCGCTGATCGGCGCATTCCTGAACGGAGGACGCCGTGGCAACCTTTTCGGCCGTTCTCTATTCCTCCACTCTCGATAAATTTTACGAAGCCGTGGCTTTCCTCGCGGCGGCCCGGGCCCGGGGCGATACCGGTTTGCTTTTTCTCCGGGGCCCGGCCCTGAGCGCGTTTACGGAGGATCGTTGGACGCTGACCCCGCCCTTCGCCTCCGAATCCCTTTTCCAATTCGACGGAAAAACGCCCATGGAATTCCTTAAGGAGCTTCACGGGCACGGGAAAATCCGCCTCTACGCCTGCTCGGCGTGGGTTCGACTGCTCGGCCTCGACAACGGCGCCGTGGCCGCCCGGACCGACGCCGTGATCGGCCTGGTCGCTTTCTTATCCCAGTCCCAGGGCGGACCCGTCCTGACGTTTTAGCGTTTCCCAAAGGGATATAATTCCTCCATGGCCACCGCCCCGCCCTCCGACATTGTCGCGGAAATTCAACGGTTGAAAAAAACCCGAAACGCCGTGATCCTCGCGCACAACTACGAACGCCCCGAGGTCCAGGATTTGGCCGACGTGGTGGGGGATTCCTTGTTCTTATCCCACCAGGCCGCCAAGACCACCGCCGACGTCATCGTTTTTTGCGGCGTCCACTTCATGGCCGAAACGGCGGCCATTCTGGCCCCCGCCAAAACCGTCCTCCTCCCCGACCTGGAGGCCGGGTGCTCCCTGGCGGCCACGGCCGACGTGGCCCAGGTTCGCGCCTGGAAAGAAGCCCACCCCGGCGCGGTGGTCGTGGCCTACGTCAACACCACCGCCGCGGTCAAGGGCGAAGCCGATTATTGCTGCACCTCCTCCAACGCCGTGAACGTTGTTCGGGCGATCCCGGCCGGCAAGGAAATCCTTTTTTTGCCCGACATGTATCTGGGTCAATTCGTGCGCGAAAAAACGGGCCGGAAAATCCATCTGTGGCCCGGCTCCTGCCACGTGCATTTCGGCATCCACGACGCCGACATCGAGGCCCAGAAGAAAGCCCACCCCGGGGCCGAGTTTCTGGTTCACCCCGAATGCGGTTGCCTTTCCTCGGCGCTCAAACACGCCGACACCATCGCCTCCACCTCGGGCATGGTGCGCCGGGCCAAGGAGTCTCCCAACAAAACCTTTCTGGTGGCGACGGAAACGGGCATCCTGCACACCCTGCGCAAGCAGAACCCGGGCAAAACTTTTATTCCCGTGGTTCGAACCGCCGAATGCGAATTCATGAAAAAAATCACCTTGGAAAAAATCCTCTGGTCCCTGGAAGACCTGAAACACCGGATCACCGTCCCGGCGGACGTGGCCGAGCGGGCCCGGCGGGCCATCGACCGCATGATGGCCGTCGGCGAAACGTCGGCCCCGGGGAAACCGTCGTGATCGTCCTGACCCTTTTCGCCCAATTGGCCGAGAAGGCCCGAGCCCGTTCCCGGGAGTTCGCCCCGGCGCCGACGCCCGGCGCCTTGTTGGCGAGGGAACCCTCCCTGGCCTTCATCAACCCCGACAGCGTGCGGGTGTCGATTAACGGCCGTTGGGCCCAGTGGACCACCCCGCTTCAAGACGGGGACGAAGTGGCTCTCCTGCCACCGGGGAATGCCCTGTGAGCGATCCCTTTTTGTGCCACGACCCCATCGACGTGGACACCCTGGAAGGAAACAGACGCCAGGGGGAGCCCGGCGCGGTGGTCTCCTTTCAAGGGGTGGTCCGGAGGGATCGCACGCCCCGGGGGGAAGTGGCGGGCCTCACCTACGAAGCTTTTGAGCCCTTGGCCGAATCGGAAATGGCGGACATTCTCGCCGAACTTCGGGCGCGGTGGCCCGGGGCCGACGCCCTGGCCCGCCACCGATTGGGAGACGTTCGGGTGGGGGAAACGGGATTGCTTTTGGTGGTGACGGCGCCGTCCAGCGCCGAGGCCTTCCAGGCCTGCCACTACGCTTTGGACCAAATGAAAACCCGAATCCCCCTTTGGAAAAAGGACCGCTACGCCGACGGCTCCGGCGAATGGTCCACCCAGCACCGGGAGACGATGTTGATCTCGGACAGCGTCCTGACCATCCCCCAAAGCTGATGGAGTGGATTTTTTCCACGGAACCCAAGGAATACCCCTGGTCGAAGGTCCAGGAGGGGGCGGCTCGTTGGGACGGCATTCGGGGGCCCGCGGCGCGAAAATTCATGCGCGACATTCAGGCCGGCGACCGGATTTGGGGGTACCACGCCTCGCCCCAAAAGGCCCTCGTGTGCTGGGCCGTGGCGGCCGCCCCGGCTTACCCCGACCCCGTGGCGCCCGATTGGCTGGCCATCGACTTGTGCTTTGATCGGTGGCTTCCGCGCCCCATCGCCCTGGCCGAGTTACGCGCCGACGCCCAGCTGGCCGCCATGCCCTTCCTGCGAATACCCCGGCTTTCCGTGGCGCCGGTGACGTCGGACCAGTCCAAACGACTTTTTTCGCTATGTCGAAAATCGGAGGATTCCCGTGCTTGAGATCGGTGACAAAGCCCCCGCGTTTTCCGCCCTGGATCAGGACGGAAAAAAAGTTTCCCTATCGGACTTCAAGGGGAAACAGGTGGTGCTCTATTTTTACCCCAAGGACATGACCCCGGGGTGCACGGTGGAAGCCTGCGCCTTTCGGGACGGCTTTTCGGCCCTCCGGAAAGCCGGGGCGTTCGTTTTAGGGGTCAGCAAGGACCCCGTCGCCTCCCACAAGAAATTCGCCGACAAAATCCGCCTGCCCTTTCCGCTCCTGGCGGACGAAGATTTGAAAATTATGAAGGCCTACGGCGCCTGGGGAGAACGTTCGATGTACGGGCGGAAATTCATGGGCACTTTGCGGATCACTTATATCATTGATTCAAACCGTAAAATAAAGGCGGTTTTCAAAAAAGTCAAACCCGCTGGTCACGACCGGGAAGTCCTCGCTCTCCTTTGAGACAAAAAACCCTGGACAAAAGGCCTACAATTTAGTAAGGTATCGATATGCATCAGCGTTATTTCACGCTGGATGAAGCCCAAGAGCTCCTCCCCCAAATCCGGCCCTTGCTGGAAGAGGTGAAGGAGTTAAAGCGACGCGTGGACGCCCGTATTTCGACCTGGCGCCACAACCCCTCCTTTTCCATTGCCGACGAAGCTCTGGCCCGCGGCCAGGTGGAGTTCTTGATGGGTGAAATCAACGCCCGGCTGGAATCCGTTTGCCAGCACGGCTGCCTCCCCAAGGATTTGGACATGGGTTTGGTGGATTTTCCTTCCCGCCGGCCCGACGGAACGGAAATTTACCTCTGCTGGCGCCTCGGCGAAGCCGACATTTCCCATTGGCATCGGGTCACCGAAGGGTTCTCCGCCCGGCGGCCCATCCCGTCCCCCGTTCCCTTTTTCCGCTCCCTCTAAAACGCGCTTCCATGAAATCCGCCACCGAACATCCCCTTGCCGAACTGCCGCTCCCCGATTTGGTCAAAGAGATTCTCCGCCGTTTGGGGGAATCGCCCGAGCGGGAGGGCCTCCTGCGAACCCCCCAGCGGGTGGCCAAGTCCCTACTGGAATTGACCTCGGGCTACCACACCGACGTGGACCAACTCATCAACGGCGCCCTGTTTGAGGAGTCCTACAACGAAATGGTCGTGGTTCGCGACATTAAATTTTATTCGCTGTGCGAGCACCACCTCCTTCCTTTTTTCGGCGTGGCCCACGTGGCGTACATTCCGGACGGACGCATTTTGGGCTTGTCCAAAATCCCCAAGTTGGTGAAAGCCTTTTCCCGCCGCCTTCAGGTACAGGAACGCCTGACCAACGACATCGCCCAGGTGCTTATGGAAAAGATCAAACCTCTGGGCGCGGCCGTGGTCGTCGACGCCCGCCACATGTGCATGGAAATGCGCGGGGCGGAAAGTTACTCCAGCCCCACGGTGACCAGCGCCATGCACGGCCTCTTCCACCAGGACGCCCGCACCCGGGAAGAATTTCTTTCTCTGATTCGCCAAAAGTAAACGCCGATGGCCCCGCGATTCGGCAGGGCCGTCCTTACGCTTTTGGCCTTTGGATTCATCGCTCCGGGGAACACGGCGCCCCCCGCAAAAACGATCAAGGAGATTTTCGTGACGCTCAAAGAAGGCGATTTGGCCCCCGATTTTACCGCTCCCACCGAGGGGGGGACCCCCGTGATCCTCTCGACCTTTCTGGCCACCACGGCCAAGGGAAAGTCGGTGGTTCTTTATTTTTACCCCAAAGACGACACGCCGGGCTGCACCATCGAAGCCTGCGCCTTTCGCGACCGGGCGGCCGATTTCAGCCAAAAAAACGCCGTGGTCTTGGGCGTCAGTTTGGACGGCGCGGATTCCCATCGGTCGTTTAAAACCAAATTCGGTCTGCCCTTCCTTCTTTTGTCGGACGTTGGGGGGAACATTTCCAGGGCCTACGGCGTTCTCAACGAAGAGAAGGGGCGCTCCGCCCGCTGGACCTTTGTCATCGGCCCGGACCGTCGCATAAGAAAAATTTTCCCGAACGTCTCGGTGGAGGGACACGCCGCCGAGGTCTTGTCGGCCCTGTGACGGGGCGGTTCCTGACCGCCGACGCCGTCCTCTTCGACTTGGACGGAACGCTGGTGGACAGCCGGGGGGACATTGCCTTTTCCGTCAACCACACGTTGACGGCCCTGGGACGACCGGTGTTGGATCTGGCCACGGTCGAGCGGTATGTGGGGGACGGCGTGCGGCAGTTGCTGGCGCGCGCCGCCGGCCCGATGGATGAAAAAACAACGGCGCGCGCCCTGGAAATATTTTTGCCACACTATTTGGAGCACTGCGCCGACACCACGCGGCCCTACCCGGGCGTGATGGAGACCTTGAATCGTTTTTCCGGCAAATCCTTGGCGGTCGTGACCAACAAACCCGAGGCGCACACCTGGAAGACCCTCCGGGCCGCGGGGATGGAAAAACTTTTTCAGGTGGTGCTGGGGGGCGACTCGTTGCCCACCCGAAAACCCGCCCCGGAGCCCCTCTGGGAGGCGTTGAGCCGCACGAACATCGCCCGGAATCGGGCGGTGATGGTGGGGGACAGTTTGGTGGATATTCAGGCGGCCCGGGCGGCTCAAGTGCCCGTGGTGGCGGTGACCTACGGGTTCCGCCCGGCCGAGGAACTGGCGGCGGCTTTGCCCGACGCCTTGATCAATTCGTTCAGCGATTTGTCGGAGGTCCTTCGGTGAAACTCAATCAAGAACAAGTCTTGCGTTACTCGCGTCACCTCATCATGCCGGAAGTGGGCGTGGAGGGGCAGGAAAAACTGATGGACGCCAAAGTCCTGTTGATCGGCGCCGGCGGCCTCGGCACCCCCAACGCCCTCTATCTGGCCGCGGCCGGGGTCGGCCACATGACGCTGGTGGATTTTGACACCGTGGACCACACCAATTTGCACCGCCAGGTCATCCACGGCACGGGGGACGTGGGGAAACTCAAGGTGGAAAGCGCCCGGGAAACCATTCGGGACATCAACCCCAACGTCAACGTCAAAACGTACAACACGCCGTTCACCCGGGACATTGCCCTGGATTTGATCGGCCAGCACGACCTCGTGATCGACGGGACCGACAACTTTCAAACGCGGTATCTGACCAACGACGCCTGCGTCTTCCTGAAAAAACCCAACGTCTACGCTTCGATTTTCCGTTTCGACGGGCAGGCGACGGTGTTTAAACCCGGCGACCCCGAAAGCCCCTGCTACCGTTGCCTCTACCCCGAGCCGCCGCCGCCCGGCGAAGTTCCGTCCTGCGCGGAGGGCGGCGTTTTGGGCATCCTGCCGGGATTGGTCGGCCTCATTCAAGCCACCGAAGCCATCAAGTTGATCCTCGGCAAAGGCCGGTCCCTGGTGGGTCGCCTCCTCCTTTTCAACGCCCTGGAAATGACCTTCGACGAGGTTAAAATCCGCCGGAACCCCAAATGCCCCGTTTGCGGGGACAAACCCACGATCACCGAATTGATCGACTACGACCAGTTCTGCGGCATCGGCCGCGGCAACGAAGGGGCCGCCACCGCCAACGGATCGGCCGAGATCACGGTGAAGCAGCTGGCCGACCGGCTGAACCGGAAAGACAAATTCGTTCTGATCGACGTCCGCGAGCCCAACGAGTGGGACATCGCCCGGATCCCCGGCGCGAAACTCCTCCCCTTGAGCGAAATCGCCCAACGTGCCAACGAATTGGACACCGCCGATGACATCGTGGTTCATTGCAAGTCGGGCGTGCGGAGCCAAAAGGCCATCGGCGTTTTAAAACAGATGGGCTTTCGACGGCTGACCAACGTCAAAGGCGGCATTTCGGCCTGGTCCGACGAAATCGATTCGGCCGTACCGAAGTACTGACGCCCGGCCCGCGCTGGCGTCGACCCTTAAATTAAGATAGGATATGCCCACGTGGGCAATAACGGCCCACGACCTTATTATGCCCATTGCCTCCCTTGAAGATTTGGCCAAGCGCCTCCGGGTTTCCCGGCGGACGGTCTCCCGGGTATTGACCGGGGGAAAAAACGTCGCCCCCGCCGTGCGGGAGCGCATTGAAAAATACCTCTCCCGCACGGATTACGTTCCCAACGCCCAGGCGGCCCGACTGGCGGCCCGGCGGGTTCCCGTGCTCGGCCTCGTCTTTCCCGCCAATTTTTTAAACACCCTGGACGATTACGTGGTTCGCATCATCAAAGGCGCCCTGCGGGCCGCCCACGGCGCGGGCCATCAAGTGACCCTGCTGGCCTTCGACGGCTTGGACGTCAAGCAAACCCTCAAACTCTACAAAGGTCGGTTGGTCGGGGAATTCGTTTTTACCGCCTTCGGCCCACCGGACGGGAAAGCCCTCCGTCAATTGCGCGCCGAAGGCGTGCCGTTGGCCGCCGTCAATTTTTGCGCCGACGGCGTGGACTCCTTCGATTGCGACAACGTCCGGGGCGGGTATTTGGCCACCAAGCATTTGCTCGACCAAGGCCGCCGGCGCATCGCTTTTTTGCACGGCTCCCGCTGGTGGGTTTCCTCCCGGGATCGCCACTTGGGATACGTCCAAGCCCTGGCCGAAGCGAAAATCGAGTTGCCCGAGTCCTTCGTGGTGGAAGCGAACTACGACCCCGGCGCGGCCGAGAAAACCACCGACAAATGGATGGAGTCGCCCAAGGGGCCGGACGCCATTTTCGCCGCCAACGACATCATGATGCTCGCTTCCTACCGATCCCTTCGGCGCCACAATCGGCGCGTCCCGGAGGACGTCGCCTTGATCGGATTCGACGATTCGCCGGTTTGCAGCATGCCCCACTTGGAAGTGACCTTTTCCTCCGTTTACCAACCCCTGGAAGACATCGCCCAAGCCGCGGCCGAGCGGGTCATCGCTCTCAACGAAAACCGCGGATCCCCGAAGCCGGAAACCCGCCTCTTTCCGCCGGAATTGAAAGTTCGCGAAAGCTCCGGCGGGGTGGACCCCGCCCGCTGGGCCTGAACGCGCTTCGTTGAATTTGGATATTTTTGTCATATATCCTAAAATTTAACGTTCATGACTAGCGCCGCCACCCAATTGGGCCTCGGTCTTCTGGACCGCATCGGCAACACGCCTCTCCTTCGTCTCGAAAGACTCTCCCGCTGGCTTCCGGCCGGGGTGGAAGTTTACGCCAAGGCCGAATTCACGAATCCCGGGGGGTCCGTCAAAGACCGGGCCGCCAAAAACATGATAATGGAGGCCATCAAAAACGGGGAGCTCACCAAAGACAAAGTCCTCTTGGATTCCACATCGGGAAACACGGGAATCGCCTACGCCATGATCGGCGCGGCCCTGGGTTATCGGGTGGAATTGGTCATGCCGGAAAACGCGTCGGAAAAGAAGCGGATCATCGAAGCCTTTGGCGCCAAGGTGATTTACACCGACCCCCTGGAAGGCTCGGACGGGGCCCAGCGGGAAGCCCAAAGGATGTACGACGCCGATCCCAAACGCTTTTATCTTCCCGACCAGTACAACAACCCCAACAATTGGAAGGCCCATTACAAAACGACGGCCGAGGAAGTCTGGCGGCAGACCGAAGGCCGCGTGACCCATTTCGTCGCGGGGATCGGCACCAGCGGAACGCTCATGGGAACCGGCCGGCGGTTGAAGGAACTCAACCCCAACGTTCGCGTGGTCGCCGTGGAACCCGCCACGCCGCTCCACGGCCTGGAAGGCTTGAAGCACATGGAAACCTCCATCGTTCCGGGCATCTACGAACCCAAGGTCCATGACCGGAAAGTGTCGGTTTACACCGAAGACGCCTACGAAATGTGCTGCCGCATGGCCCGGGAAGAGGGCGTCTTGGTGGGCTATTCCTGCGGGGCGGCCCTTCAAGGGGTTTTTGAAGTGGCCATGGGGTTGGAGGAGGGGGTCCTGGTGACGGTTCTTCCGGATTCCGGCGAACGTTACCTGCACACGCGTTACTGGGAAGAGCTCCTGGACAATTTCGAGGACTACATGAAGGACCACGAACTGTGACCCTGGCCTGGCGCCAATCCCTGGTGGGGGAACTGAAAGCCTGGTCGGAGGAATGTTATCCTTTCGAGGGGTGCGGCCTGCTGATCGGCCGCCAGGAAAAAACCGATCGGCGGCAGGTCGATCGCTTCTTTCCGTTAAAAAACCTGCTTCGCCACCGCGCCCAAGCCGACCCGGGGACCTTGGACACCGCCGCCGGCACCCTGGGCGCCCGGGTGAACACCCAGGGGCAATTCGAATTTGTGATCGACCCGGCGGAATTCAACCGCGCCGTATTGGACGCCGCCCGGGCGGGGCTGGACGTGGTCGGCGTGCTGCACACCCACCCCGACCATCCGGCCAAACCGAGCGCCACCGACGCCGCTCAGCCCCTGTTGGCGGGGTGGTCCAACGTCATCGTCAAGGTGGACCAAGGTCATTTTGTGGAAGCGCGCAGTTGGTTTCGCGCCGAAGAAACGCAACCGTTTGAGGAAGAACCCATCCGGGTTCTCTGAACCCAAGGAGACGCCATGCTTCAAAAAACCCAAACCCCCGTGTCCGTGCCGGATTACGTCGAAGAGGAAATCCGCCGATTTGAAACGAACATCCGCGAGCTTCGCGCCGGACGCATGGACATGGACGATTTTCGCCGGTTCCGGCTGAACAACGGCATTTACGGCATCCGCAACCAAACCGACAAACAGATGATCCGCATTAAAGTCCCCTTTGGTCGTCTGACGCCGGACCAATTGGAAGCCCTGGCCGACGTGACGGAAACCTTCGCTCCGTCTAAAATCGGCCACTGGACGACCCGCCAAAATCTTCAAATCCACATGATCCCCTTGGAAGACACCCCGAAAGTCATGCGGCGTGTGGCCGAATCGGGCTTGACCCCCCGGGAAGGGTGCGGAAACACCGTTCGCAACATCACGGCCAATCCCTACACCGGCGTGCAACCGGGCGAAGTTTTCGATGTGGCGCCCTACGCGGACGCGGCCTTTCATTACTTCTTGCGGAACCCCCTCAGCGCCAATTTGCCCCGAAAATTCAAAATGGCTTTTGAATCCACCGCCGAGGATTACGCCTTGACGGCCATTCACGACATGGCTTTCGTGGCCGAAATCCGCAACGGCGTCCGCGGCTTTCGCACGTACGTCGGCGGCGGCCTGGGCGCCACCCCCCAGGTGGCCATTCGTTTGGAGGATTTCACCCCCGCGGACCTTTTGTTGCCCTCCATCGAGGCCGTCATTCGACTCTTCGACCGCAACGGCGAACGCCAGGACAAGCTTCACGCCCGCATTAAATTTTTGGTCAAAAAATGCGGCGCCGAGGAATTTAAAAAGAAATTCCAAGCCGAACGAAAAGCGGTGATGGGAACGCGCGGGGGAACGATCGATTGGTCCTTCCCGGTTCCCGAAGAAACGGCGCCCCCGGTCCCGACCGGCGTCCCGTCGGCTTCCCCGGCGCCCGGGTTCGACCGCTGGAAATCCACCAACGTCGCCGACCAGAAACAGCCCGGTTACAGCTGGGCCACCGTGGTCCTCCCCTTGGGAGACGTGACGGCCGTTCAAATGCGCCAATTGGCCGACGTGTCCCGCCGGTTGAACGGCGGCCGCCTGCGGACCACCATCGAGCAAAACTTCCTCCTGCGCTGGGTCAAAAACGAGCACCTTCCGGCGCTTTACAACGAATTGGTTAAAATCGGGTTGGCCGCGGCCGGCGCCGGGCGGTTCTCCGACATCACCCGCTGCCCGGGCGCGGACACCTGCCAAATCGCGGTGACCAAATCCCGGGAGTTGGCCAAGGCCTTGAATGGACTTTTCGTTGATGGGCTGAAAGCGGACGCGGACATGGAAGGGTTGCACGTCAAAATATCGGGCTGCACCAATTCCTGCGGCCAACACCACATCGGGACCTTGGGATTCTACGGCACCTACCGCAAGGTCGGCGAGCGGGCCGTTCCTCACTATATGGTCCTGGTGGGCGGATCGACCAAGGAAGGCGAGGTCAAATTCGGCCAACCCGTGGGCGCCTTACCGGCCCGCCGGGTTCCCGACGCTGTCAAAAAGCTAGTGACCCTCTTTAAAGGGGAAAAACAGGGCGCGGAAAGCTTCGCCCAGTGGCTGGAACGCGTGGGAAAACCCCGGATCAAATCCGAAATCCAGGAATTCACCGCGTTGCCGCCCTACGAACAGAACCCCTCGCTTTACTTCGATTGGGGCGAAAACGCCGATTTCAAAGTGGACATCGGCGTCGGGGAGTGCGCGGCTTAACCTCGCCCGGGGGCGCGTGATCCCCCCAAACACCGTGACGGACCTCGACCTCCCCCGCTACGCGCGCCAAATGATCCTCCCCGAAGTCGGGGGGAAGGGACAACAGGCGCTCGCCGCCGCCCGGGTCGCCCTGGTCGGGCTGGGCGGATTGGGTTCTCCCGCCGCTTTTTATCTGGCCGGGGCGGGGGTTGGCACCCTCGGGTTGATCGACGACGACGCGGTCGACGTCTCCAACCTCCATCGACAACCCCTTCACGCCACGCCGGACCAAGGCCGTCCCAAAACGATCTCCGCCCGGGAAAAATTGGCCGCCCTCAACCCCGCGATCCGCCTCGCCGAACATCGCCTTCGTTTGACGGGGAAAAACGCCGCCCCCCTCCTGTCCGATTACGATCTGGTCCTGGACGGTTCCGACAATTTCGACACGCGCTACATCGTCAACGACGCCGCCCAGCGCCGGGGGATCCCCCTGGTGTGGGGGGCGGTTCTTCGTTGGGAAGGGCAGATCATGACGGTCCGCCCCGGACGATCGGCCTGCTACCGCTGCCTTTTCCCCGAACCCCCCGATCCCGCCTTGGCCGCTTCCTGCGCCGACGCGGGCGTCGTGGGCCCCCTGGCGGGGCTCGTGGGGAGCTGGATGGCCCTGGAAGCTTTAAAGATTCTCTGGGGAGCGGGCGCGCCCCTCGTGAACCGACTGCTGTTGATCGACGGCCGCTCCGGCCGCGTGCGGGAGCGCGTGGTGGAACGGCGAAAAACCTGCCCGGCCTGCGCCCCCGGCGCCGGCGTCTCGACGGCCGTTTGACATTCCCCGGGCAAATTTCTTTAATGGGCACGCTTCTTCAACGGCGCAGGGCACCGGACCGCGGGGGAGCGACACCGGAATCCCGTTGGTCGCCCGAATTTTAAACGAAACACCGAAACGTCGCCTTGCATCGGCGGCCCCGAGCCGCGCGGATCGCTTATTTTGCGGGAACCCCCCGCCACCGAAAAAAGAGAGGTAATCATGGCTGAAATGCTCGTCGTGGTCAGCAAGATCAAAAAGATGGTGAAAGAAAAAGGCTTCCGCACCGGTGGCGATTACGTGGACGCGCTGTCCAAAAAAGTCGAAGGCATCGTCAACGACTCCGTGACCAAGGTGCAAAACGAGGGCAAAAAGAAAACCCTCGGCGCCGAAGACCTCTAAACTTTTCCACCGGCGGGCCCCGGCCCGCGGTGTTCCTCATGGCCGCTTTTACTCCGGAGGACATCGGGCGCCTGTTTACACCGTTGGCGCCCCGTTATCGACGCTTCAACCGATGGGCCAGCCTCGGGCAGGACAATCGCTGGCGGCGATCGCTGATCGCCGAAATTCAAGGACACCGACGGGTGTTGGACGTCGGCACCGGCACCGGAGAGCTGGCGTCTTTGGCCGCCGCGCGCGGCGCTTCGGCGGTGGGGCTGGATGTCAGCCCGGGCATGCTGGTTGAGGCCCGGCGGCGCCGGCCCGAAGGCGCGTGGGTGTTGGGGGACGGTAAAACGTTTCCCTTCCCGGACGGCGTGTTCGACGCCGTGGTGTCCGCCTACGTGATGCGCAACTTGTTCAAGGGCGGCGTCTTGCCGGACGTCCTGCGGGAAGCCCGGCGCGTTCTGGCCCCTGGCGGCCGGTTGGTATTTTTGGATTTAACGAGACCCGAAGGGGTCTTTCAACGGTGGGGGCATGGTTTGTATAATCGGACCATCCTGCCGGCGTTGGGTCGTTGTTTTTTCGGCGAACATTGGCCCGGGGGTTATCTGGCGGATTCGATTGACGCGTTGCCCCCCGCGGACGAACTTCGGTTGATTTTCCAAACCTGCGGTTTTCGGTCTTTAACGCTCCGCCCGTTGTGGGGGGGCGTCGTCTCGCTGTTCATTGGGAGTGCCTCGTGACGTTTCAATATCTTCAGGTTCTGGTGTTCGCGCTCATCGGCTTCACTTTTTTCTCCGTCCTCCTGCTGGCGGCGGGATTGGTGCGGGAGCGCGGCACCACCAAAGACACCACCGCCTACGAGTGCGGCATGGAGCCCGTGGGCTCAGCCTGGATCTCGCCCAACATTCGTTTTTACGTTTTCGCCCTCTTGTTCGTGGTTTTCGACGTCGAAGCGCTTTTTGTTTTTCCCTGGGCGGTCCAGTTCCGGGCCCTGGGGGTCGAAGGGTTTGTCGCGGTCATGCTTTTTGTCGGCGTTCTTTTTTTCGGGCTCGTCTACGCCTGGAAAAAAGGCGCTTTGAGATGGGAGTGACGACGTGGGCGGCCTGATTTTCGAAAAACTACCCGGCGTTTCCCATAAACTTCCCGGCGGGGAACTGCTCCTCACCACCGTGGACCTGTTTGTCGACTGGACGCGCAAATCCAGCATCTGGCCCCTGACCTTCGGTTTGGCCTGTTGCGCCATTGAAATGATGGCGGCCTATTCCACCCGGTTTGACGTCAACCGCTTCGGCGTGATCCCCCGCCCTTCGCCCCGCCAAGCCGACCTCATGATCATCGCCGGCACCGTCACCAAAAAGATGGCTCCCGCCATCGAAAAGCTGTATTACCAGATGCCCGAACCCCGCTTTGTGATCTCCATGGGGGCCTGCGCCAATTGCGGCGGCCCCTATTTCGATTCGTACTCCGTGGTCAAAGGGGTGGATCGCGTCATCCCCGTCGACGTCTACATCCCCGGCTGTCCGCCCCGTCCGGAAGCCCTGCACAACGCCATTTTGGCCCTGCAAAAGAAAATCGACACGATGTACGTCGCGGGCCTCAAGGTCAAGGTCGGATGATCGTGGAAAAAGCCGCCCTCCTTCAAACCCTGCATCAACATTTTGCCGACGTTCAGGACGTCGTGTCGGCGGATCCCAAGTTCGTGCGGGGGGGGGACGAGCCCCAAATCAAAGTTCCCGCGGCTAAAATTTTCGACGTGGCGGCCTTCCTTAAGAACGACCTGCGCTTCGACCTCCTCAATTTCTTTACCGCCGTCGATTACGTCAAAGAAAATCGATTCGAATTGGTTTACCATTTCATGCAAACCGACGCCCCCACCGCCGAGATATTCCTGAAGGTTGATCTCCCCCGGGACGGCGAACCCGCGCTCCCCTCCCTCACGCCCCTCTACGCGGCGGCCGATTGGCAGGAGCGGGAAACCTACGATTTGTTCGGCATTCGGTTTAACGGCCACCCCAACCTTCGCCGGATTTTGCTTTGGGAAGGCTACAACGGTTGGCCGCTGCGAAAAGACTACGTCCACACGGCGGACAAATACGACAACGGGTCCGAGATCGGCCTGCCCAAAGCCGCCCCGGCCGCCCACGGAGCCGCCCAATGACGACGCCTCTCGCCGGTCCGGCCGGCCAGGTCAACGAACGCGCCGATTCCCTCTTGCCGGGTCCCTCCTTTGAAACCAAGATGGAGCGGATCTCCGAACACGAAATGCTTCTCAACATGGGCCCCCAGCATCCTTCGACCCACGGCGTGTTGCGCGTGGTCCTGCGTTTGGACGGAGAAATGGTGACCGGCGCCGTCCCCGACCTGGGCTACCTGCACCGGGGCGTGGAGAAACTCGCCGAAAACCGCACTTACTCCCAATTCATCATATTGACGGACCGGGACGACTACCTCTGCGCCATGCTCAACAACTGGGCCTATTGCTTGACGGTGGAGAAACTCCTGAAAGTCGAAATCCCGGAACGGGCCCAGTATCTGCGGGTCATCGCCGGGGAATTGAACCGGATCGCCTCCCACCTGCTTTTCATCGGGACCTTCGGCATCGACATCGGCGCCTTCACCCCTTTCCTTTACGCCTTCGGCCGCGAACGGGAAATGATCATGGACCTCTTTGAGCAACTCTGCGGCGCCCGCATTACCTACAACTACGTGCGCATCGGCGGGGTCTCCAACGACGTGCCCGAGGGCTGGATCGAGAAGGCCAAGAAGTTTGTGGCCCACATGAAGACCTGCCTCAAGGAATACGATGATCTGCTGAGCTACAACCCCATTTTCATGGACCGAACCAAGGGCATCGGCGTTCTTTCCAAGGAAAAAGCCATTGCCTACGGTGTGACGGGTCCGAACCTGCGCGCCAGCGGCGTCAACCTGGACCTCCGCAAGAGCGCCCCCTACGGGATCTACTCGAAATTTCAATTCGACGCGGCCGTTCGGACCAACGGCGATTGCTGGGACCGCTACATGGTCCGGCGGGATGAAATCGAACAATCTTGCCGAATTTTGGAGCAGGCTTTGGAAAGCTTCCCCGCGGGCGAAATCCTGGGCAAAGTGCCCAAGGCCAACCTTCGTCCGCCCGCCGGAGAGGCGTACGGCCAGTTGGAAGGCGCCCGTGGTATTCTGGGAGTCTATTTGGTGTCCGATGGGGGCTTGAGCCCCTACCGCCTGCACCTCCGAGCCCCTTCCTACATCAATTTGGCGACCCTTCAAGAAATTCTCACGGGTTGGAAAGTGGCGGACGTGATCGCCATTTTGGGCTCCATTGACATCGTGTTGGGCGAGGTCGACCGCTAATGGCCAAGGGACCGTGGGCGGTCACGGGGCCCTGGGCCCCCAATCAAACCCCTCAAGGCATCCGAGGGCGTTACCTCCGTTCTTTCCTGGTGTTGGGAGTGCTTCTGGGCGGCCTCTTTGGAATCACGCTCCTCATCGGGGAACCCGCGCGCCTTTTTGCTTTGGGTTTCGAATTTCTCACCGCTCAAGTGGCCAAGCACGGCCTTCCGGCTTGGATTCCGTCCCTGGTGGCCTTGGTGGTCCCCTGCTCCATCCTGCTGGGGCTTATTCAAGTGCTTCCCATCTTTCTGGTCTGGTGGGAAATGAAGATCGCCGCCCACATTCAGGTCCGGTTGGGCCCCATGCGGGTCGGTTGGTGGCACGGAGCGCTCCAAACCATCGCCGACGGCATGAAGCTCCTTTTTAAAGAAGACATCGTCCCGGACGGGGCGGATCGGGTGTTGCACTTCCTGGCCCCGATCATTGTGGTGGCTCCGGCTTATCTGTGCTTCGCTCCCATTCCTTTCGGCAACGGGAGCCTGGCGGCGGTCAATTTGGACGTGGGCCTGCTTTTCATTTTGGGCGTTTCGGGCCTGACGGTCATCGGTCTCTTGATGGCCGGCTGGAGCTCCAACAACAAATATTCGGTCCTGGGCGGTTTGCGGGCGGCGGCTCAAATGGTTTCTTACGAAATCCCCCGTGTGATTGCCGTTTTGCCCGTGGTCATGTGGGCCGGGACGCTTTCGCTGGGGGGCCTGATGGACGCCCAGAAAGGCCTCTGGATGGGGTTCTTGCCGCGTTGGTTTATTTTCTATCCCGTTATTGGCCAAATCGCTTTCATCATCTACATCGTCTGCTCCATCGCCGAAACGAACCGGACGCCTTTTGACATCGCCGAGGCGGAATCCGAACTCACCTCGGGCTTCCACACCGAATATTCCGGCATGAAGTGGGCCATGTTCTTCATGGCCGAATACGCCTACATGTTTCTGGCTTCGGCGTTGGGCACCGTCCTTTTCCTGGGCGGGGGCTCGTCGCCCTGGCCCTTCTTGGACTTCGTTCCCTCTTTTGTGTGGTTCTTCGCCAAAAGCTTCTTTATCGTCTTCCTCTTTATCTGGTTCCGTTGGTCCTACCCCCGCCTTCGGGTCGATCGATTGATGGAATTTTGCTGGAAATTCCTCCTCCCCTGGTCCCTGGTCAATGTGGCCTTGGCCGGCGCGGTCTTCCTTTACCGATCATGAACTACTTTAAAACCATCGTCTTGAATAGCTGGGCGTTGCTCAAGGGCCTCAAAATCACCCTGTGGCACATGTTTTCACCGGCCATCACGGTTCAGTACCCCTACGAAAAACTGACCCTGTCCGATCGCTACCGGGGCGCCTTGGCGTTTCA
Organism: Elusimicrobiota bacterium; assembly: GCA_016722575.1. Taxonomy (NCBI): domain Bacteria; kingdom Pseudomonadati; phylum Elusimicrobiota; species Elusimicrobiota bacterium. Next base: position 54,416 of record JADKIY010000005.1, read on the forward strand.
TCCCGACATCTGCATTTCCTGCGAGATGTGCGTCCGGGCCTGCCCGTCCAACTGCATCTCGTTGGAAGCCAAGCGGAACGAAGAAACAAAAAAGAAAGATTTGGCCTGGTACCGGATCGACTTCGGCAAATGCAATTACTGCCGGCTTTGCGAAGAAATCTGCCCGACCAAACCCAAGTCGGTTCACCACACCAAGGAATACGAGCTGTCCTTCTCCCACCGGGGGGAATTTATGCAGGAATGGAAAACCTCCGTCCCCCAACCCGCGGCGTCGGAAGCGGGGCAAATTTGGGGGCCTTCGTCGCGCGCGGCCAGAAACTCGGACCCAACCCCGCCACCAACGCCTCGGAGACGGGCTCTTCCCCGGTGGCCTGACATGATCGCGAAAATCGTTTTCGGGTTCCTGGCGGTATTGGTTTTGGTTCCAGCCGGCCTCGCCGTGACCGTCAAAAACATTTTCCATTGCGCCCTCTGGCTGGTCTTGAGCCTCACGGGGGTGGCCGGGCTCTTTGCCCTGCTGGGGGCCGACTTCCTCTTTGTGGCCCAGATCCTGGTGTACACCGGCGGCATTACGGTGCTTCTGCTTTTTGTGGTCCTTTTGTCGGGCAACCCCAAGGACTGGATTGTCAAACAGGTCAACGGGCAATGGGTTTGGGGCCTGGCGCTCTCCGCTATTTTCGTCGGGCTTTTGTCCACCCTGTTCAAGCAGATTCCGGAACCGATTGAACTGACCGTGGCCGCCCCCACGTCGGCCCCGTTGGGTTTGATGCTGGTCCGAGACATGCTGCTTCCCTTTGAGGCCGTCTCGTTGGTCCTGCTCGCGGCCCTGGTGGGCGCCATTCATTTTTCCAAGAGGAATTCCTAATGCTCCCGCTTTTCGGCTACACGATGGTGAGCGGCGTATTGGTGTCTCTGGGGATTTTCGGCGCTCTTTCCCGCCGAAACACCTTGAGCGTCCTGATCGCCATCGAGCTCATCTTCAACGCCGCCAACATCAACCTGGTGGCCTTCAATCGCTATTTACACCCGGGACAACCGACGGGCCAGGCTTTCGCGATTTTCGTCATCGCCCTGGCGGCGGCCGAGGCGGTCGTGGGCTTGGCCTTGGTGCTCACCGTCTATCGACAGTTTAAAACGGTCCTGTCCGAAGACTTGAATCTGTTGAAGGGTTAACATGCTCGACCACGCTTACCTTATCCCGCTTCTGCCCCTGGCCGCTTCGGTTCTGATCCTCTTTTTCGGCCGATGGTTGCCGCTTGAAGGGGCCTTCATCGGCATCGCCGTCGCCGCCTGGGGTCTGATCCAGTCCTGCATCATCTTGGGGGGCGTATACCTTCACCCGGCCGATCTCCTGGTGCACGAAGGCATCACGGGGCGTTACTTTGAAATGGCCCGGGATTGGTTCACCGTGGGCAATTTCCGCATGGAATTGGGCGTGATGATCGACGGCATGGCCGCCATGATGCTGGTGGTGGTCACCCTGGTTTCCTTCCTGGTTCAAGTTTACTCCCTGGGCTACCAACACGGGAAACCCCGGTTCGGCCGTTACTACGCCTACCTGTCTTTTTTCACCGCCGCCATGCTGATCCTGGTGGTGGCCAACAACCTCCTGCAATTCTTCATCGGCTGGGAACTCATGGGCGTGTCGTCTTATCTCTTGATCGGATTTGAATTCGAACGGCCCGCCGCCGCTTACGCCAGTCGGAAAGCCTTCATCACCACCCGCGTCGGGGATTTGGGTTTCTACGCGGGCCTGTTGCTCCTCTTCACCGCCCTGGGCACGGCCAACTTCGGCATCATCAGCGCCGAGCATGTCCAAGCCATCGGTCCGGGCCTGGCCACGGCTATTTCGCTTCTCCTCTTCTGCGGGGCCGTGGGGAAATCCGCCCAGCTGCCCTTGCACGTGTGGCTCCCCGACGCCATGGAAGGCCCGACGCCCGTATCGGCCTTGATTCACGCGGCGACCATGGTGGCGGCCGGGGTGTTTCTCCTGGGCCGTTTCAGTTACATCTTTGAGCTTTCGCCCATCGCCCAAACCGTCGTCGCCTGGACGGGGGGACTGACCGCCTTGGGCGCCGCCTTGAGCGCCATCACCGCCACCGACATCAAGAAAGTTCTCGCCTACTCGACCATCAGCCAATTGGGCTACATGGTGTTGGCCATGGGCGTGGGCGACCACCAGGCCGGGATGTTCCATTTGACGACCCACGCCTTTTTCAAAGCCCTGCTGTTCCTGGGCGCCGGCAGCGTGATTCATTCCGTTCACACCAACGAGATGCCCCTCATGGGCGGTTTGGGGAAAAAGATGCCGGTGACGTTCATCACCATGGCCTGCGCCTGGCTGGCCATCATCGGGTTTCCGTATATTTCCTCGGGGTTTTACTCCAAAGAAGCCATTTTGTCCGCGGTGTATGAAAAGCACGAATACGTCCTTTTCGCCATCGCCGGATTCACCGCGCTCCTCACCACGTTTTACATGACCCGCCTCATGATCCTGACCTTCATCGGCACGCCCCGGGACGCCCACCGGTTCCAACACGCCCACGAAAGCGGGGCGTCCATGACCCTGCCGTTGTCGTTGCTGGCGGTCTTGTCCATCGTCTCCGGGTTTCTGCTTCACTACATTTGGCCCTTCGCCAAGCTCGTGCCCAAAGCCGCGGAAGTCGTGGCCGAAGCGTCGACCGAAGCGGCGAGCGAACCCGGCCATCTGGTGGTCCTCGGCGTCTCCCTGGCCGCGCTCACCCTCGGGTTGATCGGCGCCTACGCGGTGTACATCGTGGGAAGCCCCGATCCCAAAAAATTGGCCGAAAAATTTCCCCGGCTTTACACCGCCCTGGGCACCCGGTATTTCGACGCGTTTTACTTGAAGCTGGTGGACGTTCTTTGCTTCAAACCGGCCGCCTTTCTGGCGGCCTTTGATTACGAAGTCATCGATCAATTTTTCGTGGACGGCCTCGGCACCCTCGGGCGCTTCCTGTCCCGCGTTAAAAGCTGGATCGACGACCACATTGTCGACGGCGTGTTCGTCAACGGCTTCGGTTGGATCGCCCTTCGGGTCGGGGCGGGGTTGCGTTCCCTGCAAACCGGGGTCGTCCAAAACTATTTGCTCGCCGCGGCCCTGGGGGTCTTTGCCATGATCCTGTGGGCGGTCGGCGCTTTCGGCTGATTTCTTAGAACTCTAGAGGAGTATTGTCCATGTCTTTGACGCTAATCACTTTCCTGCCCTTGATCGGGTCCGCGGTTATTCTACTGATGCCGAAGGAGAAAAAGGGCCTCATCCGTGCCCTCGCCACCGCTTTCGCGGGCGCGGCCTTCCTGGTCTCGATTCAGGCCTACTTGAATTACAACGGCGGGACCGCCGAAATGCAATTGGTGGAACGGCACGCCTGGATTCCGGTCTTCGACATTCATTACTACCTGGGCGTGGACGGCCTGTCGATGCCCCTGGTGCTGTTGACCACCCTTCTGTCGCTCGTTTCCGTCATCGCGTCCTTCGGCATCGAGAACCGGGTGAAAGAATATTTCTTCTGGTTCCTGATGCTGGAAACGGGCATGATGGGCGTGTTCGTCTCTCTGGACATTTTCCTTTTCTACGTTTTCTGGGAACTGACGCTCGTGCCCATGTATTTCCTGATCGGCGTGTGGGGGGGTCCCAAGAAAGAATACGCCGCCGTCAAATTCTTCCTCTACACTCTGGCCGGAAGCGTGTTCATGCTCCTGGGGATCCTGGCCCTTTACTTCTCCAGCGAGCCCCGCACCTTCGACCTCCTTCAACTCGCCCAACAATCCAGCAAATTCATGGGCGTTCGGTTCATCTGGATCTTCCTGGCCCTTTACGTCGGATTTGCCGTTAAAGTGCCCGCCTTCCCGTTCCACACGTGGTTGCCGTTGGCCCACGTGGAAGCGCCCACGGCGGTGTCGGTCATTCTGGCCGGCGTATTGCTGAAGATGGGCACTTACGGGTTGCTGCGCGTTTCCTTCGCCATCCTGCCCGAAGCCACCCGGTGGTTCATGCCGATCCTGATCGTCATCGCCTTCATCAACATCGTCTACGGGGCCTTTTGCGCCATGAATCAGCGGGACATCAAACGCATGGTCGCCTATTCCTCCGTTAACCACATGGGGTATTGCCTCCTGGGCATGGCGGCCATCACCGGGTCGAATGCCTCGGCCGGGCTCTCGGGCGCGGTCCTGCAGATGGTCAACCACGGCATCATTACCGGCTCCCTCTTCCTTTTGGTCGGCGTTCTCTACGACCAAGCGCACACGCGCAATATTGATGATTTCGGCGGTTTGGGCTCCAAATTGCCGGTCTACACGGGCCTGATGACGATTCAAATCATGGCGTCTCTGGGCCTCCCGGGGCTGGCCGGGTTTGTCTCCGAATTCCTCTGCTTTTTGGGCGGGTTCGGCCAGCGCGCCTCGCTCCTCTGGGTGTCCCTCTCGGTCATCGGGATCGTGGTCACCGCGGCCTTTTTCCTTAAATTGATTAAAGACGTGTTCCTGGGTCCCTTCAACACGAAATGGGAAGGCCACCTCAAAGACATCGGCGCACGGGAATTGGTCACCGTGGTCCCGCTCGTGGTCCTCACGGTCTTCCTCGGTGTATACCCGACCGGCTTGATTCAAATGATGGACGCCACCTTGACGAATTTGATCCGTCACGTGACGGGGGGATAAGTCCCGCATGAACGCGATCGTCCCCGAACTGATCCTCACGGCCGCGGCCCTGGCCCTGTTTCTCCTGGAGGCGTTCCGCCCCGGGCGCAAGGCCCCCGCGGTCTTATTGGCGGCGTTGGGTCTGGCGGGCGCCGCCGGGGCCCTCGGGGGAACCGTCGACGGTTGCGCCTGGGATTTCCTGGCCTTCGACGCCGCCACCCGCTATTTGAAGGGCTTGGCCCTCATCGCGGTTGGCTTGGTCTCCGTTTTTTCGGCCACCTTTCCGGCTTTTCAGCGGAAAGATTTCTCCTGGGGGACCTTTTTCGGTCTTCTCCTCCTCTCCACGGTGGGGTTGTTTTTCATGATGTCTGCCCGGGACATTCTCCTGCTCCTGATCGCCATCGAGTTGGTCAGCCTGACCTCCTTCGTTCTCACCGGAATTCTACGGGAAGATCGACGATCGAGCGAAGCGGCCATTAAGTATTTCCTGGTCGGCGCCTTCTCCGCCGGACTCCTGATTTACGGCTTTTCCATCCTTTACGGCCTCACGGGGACAACGCGGATCGACGCGCTGCTCACGGCCACCGTCGATCTTCCGGCGCTTCCGTTGACCGGCGCGTTGTTTTTTATTTTGGCCGGTTTCGGGTTCAAGTTGGCCCTGGCGCCTTTTCACATGTGGGCGCCGGACGTTTATGAAGGCGCTCCCACGCCCGTGACCGCCTATTTGTCCGTGGGACCGAAGGCCGCGGCCTTCGGTCTTCTCCTGCACGTTCTGCCCAATCATGGCGCCCTCCACTTAACCCCGCTCTTGGCCGCCCTGAGCGCCCTGACCATGACGGTGGGGAACTTGGCCGCCCTTCGCCAAACCAACGTTAAACGACTTCTGGCTTATTCGTCCGTGGCCCAGATGGGGTATGTGCTGATGGGCTTCACCGCCGCCGGCAACAACGGCGCCCGATCGGTGTTGGTGTATCTTTCCGGCTATGTGTTCATGAATTTGGGCGCCTTCGCGAGCGTTTTGGCGATGGGGCAAGAATCGAAGACGGAATCCATCGACGGCTTTAAAGGCCTGGCCCAACGCTCCCTGCCGCTGGCGCTCACAACGATGTTTTTCATGCTGTCCCTGACCGGGGTTCCCCCGTTCATCGGTTTCATCGGAAAGTTTTCTCTCTTTTCGGCCGTTCTGCAATCGCCGGGACTCCTGTGGTTGGCCGTGGTGGCCGCCGTCAACAGCGTCGTCTCCTTTGCCTATTATTTCAGCATCGTGCGCGCCATGTTCTTTGACCCCAACGAGCGCCCCGCGCCCTTGTCCTTCTCGCCGGCCCTCGCCGGATGCCTCGCCTTGACCGGCGTGGTGACGGCGGCCGTCGGCCTCTTTCCCAACACGTTCCTACTCCTCGTCCAGAAAGTGCTCCCCTAGGTTTCTTGGTGGTCCCTCCCGTCTTCAAGGTGTTGGAACCGGTTCTTCAATCCCCCGGGGCCGAAGGCCTCCCGGAATTCCTGACCGCGGTGGAAAAGGCCTTCGCCGAATTCGCCAAAAACCGAACGGGGTTTTTGGGGCAATTGACGGAGTACGTTCTCACGGGCTCGGGCAAACGCGTCCGTCCGGGGCTGGTGTATGTGGCTTCCCGGTTCGGCTCGGCGGATCCCGCGGCGGTCCGGGAAACCGCCCTCGCCGTGGAATTGATCCACATCGCCACACTGATTCACGACGACTTGGTGGACGACGCCTTGATGCGGCGGCAGCGCCCCACCGTCGGGGTCAAATTCGGGGAGGGCGCCGCCGTTCTTTTGGGCGACTACGTTTTAGCCCAAGCCTTCCAACGCCTCGGCGCCCTGTGCCGGCCTGAATTGCTCCGGCTCTACGCTGAAACCACCATGGTCATGTGCGAGGGGGAAATCGGCCAGTATGAAAGCCGCTATCGATTCACCCTCTCGGAAAACGACTACCTCGAGTTCCTTCGAAAAAAAACGGCCTCTTTGATGGCGGCGTCCTGCCGCTCGGGCGCGTTGTTGGCCGGGCTCACGGAAGCGCAAGCGCACGCGCTGGAAATTTTCGGTGAAAAAATGGGCGTCGCCTTCCAGGTGGTGGACGATCTGCTGGACGTGGAGGGGGAGGAGGCGGTGGTGGGAAAAACCCTTCACACCGACCTGACCCACGGCAAAATGACCTTGCCCCTCATCCTTTTCGCCGCGCGAATGCCTTCCGCCAAAGAGCGGACGGCCCTGTTCGAACTCCTCAAAAACCCCAACGGACAGATCCGGGGTCTCATTGAACGAGTTCGCGCTTCCGGCGTCCTCTCCGATTGCCGCGCCAAAGTCCAGCAGCTGCTGGCCGAGGCCGAGGGGGCGTTGACCGCCCTGCCCGACGTTCCCGCGCGTCGCCTCCTGGCGGACATCGCCCGGCGGCTGTCCAGCCGCCAAGTTTAACAACGGCCTTTCAAAGCGGTATACTGTTTGCAACCGCCCCGGTGGCGGTGGGAGGCTTCTATGTTCGGCATGGGTTGGCAAGAATTGCTGTTGGTGCTCGTGATCATGTTGTTGTTTTTCGGTCCCAACAAATTGCCCGCCTTGGGCAAAAGCCTCGGGAAGGCCCTGTCCGGTTTCAAACAAGGGCTGAAAGAGGGCCACGACGACATCGAAAAAAGCGTTTCCGACGACCCCAAAGCCTGACCGTTTCATCGCGTTGATCCACCGCTTCGCCCCGTGACCGCCCCCGCCGCGCCTCCCCCCGCCCGCCCCTCCGACACCCCGGGAGATCGGGCCCGTCCGCTGGTCGACCATCTCACCGAAATTCAGCGGCGGCTTCGTTGGGCGCTGGTCTCTGTAGCGGCCTTGTCCGTGGCCGGCTGGTTTCTCACCGCCCCCGTCATTCATCGCTTGGCCCGGTCGGTGGGGCCCATGATCTACCTCGCCCCCACGGAAGCCTTCGCCGTTCGTTTCAAAATGGCCGTTCTCCTCGGGTTGTTTCTCTCGGCCCCCGTGCTGATCTACCACCTCTGGCGCTTTGTCGGCGTCGCTCTGACGTTGAGCGAACGGCGCGTGGTGTTGGGCGCCCTCCCCTTTTCCTACCTCTTGTTCCTCCTGGGGGCGTCGTTGGGCTGGTTCGTGATCGTTCCGGTGGGGCTCAAGATCCTGACGGGGTTTGCCACCGCCGATCTTCGACCGACGCTGTCGGTGGCCGCGGTGTTGGAGTTCGCCCTTTGGACCTCGGGGGGGCTCGGACTATTGTTTCAGCTTCCGGTTGTGATCGCCGCCCTGGCCGCCTGGGGGTTTGTCCGCGCGGCGACGCTCCGCCGCTACCGGCGGCACGCGCTCATCGCCATCTTGATCCTGTCGGCCGTGGTGACCCCGGGTCCGGACGTCTTTTCCCAATTGGCGCTGGCGCTTCCGACCTATTTGTTGTTTGAAATTTCCATCGCCGTCGCTCGGGCGATGGAACCTTGACACCCCCGTGAGCGTGTTATACACTTACGTTTTCCAATACCACCGCTGATCACCGAAGGGAGACGCACCATGGCAGCCATCGATCCGGATTTTCAGAAAAACCGAACCAAACTCGCCGACCACGCCGGTCACGCCGTTTGGGGACCCGAAGAAAAGCCCGCGAAGCTGGGCATTCACGGCACCTGGGTCGCCGTGGATTTCGATTTGTGCCTCGCCGACGGCGCCTGCCTGGACGCCTGCCCCGAGAACGTGTTCACCTGGTTGGACACCCCGGGACACCCGGTGTCGGCCAAGAAAGCCGATCCGTCGAAAGAAGATTCCTGCATTTTCTGCATGGCCTGCGAAAGCGTTTGCCCGGTGGTGGCCATTAAGATCACCCCGAAATAAGCGTTGCTTTTTCCAGAGCCCGTCCCGGCGCCGTCGGCCGGGGCGGGCTTTTTGTTTGCCTTCGTCGAATCCAATTGGTATAATTAAACCGTTGTGAACCGCAGGGGCGGCGCTGTCGGCCGCCCAAATTCACACATCCCCGGATGGCCGTCGAGGTCCCAGAGTTCATGGGTCGGCGGGCGAGCGAAGGGGATGGAGGAGCGGGGGTCCAACCCCGCAAAAACCAGACACAGGTTATCGGACCCGCTGTTTCCATGGCGGGATCCTCGCTGTGAAGGGGCGGTCGCGCATTCGGCGGCCGTTTTTTTTTCGGCGAACCGGTGTCTCATTCAAGGAGGAATTCGCACCAATGGCGTCCATATCCATGAAAGCGTTGCTCGAGGCCGGGGTTCATTTCGGCCACCAAACCCGTCGCTGGAACCCGAAAATGTCCAAATACATTTTCGGCAGCCGGAACAACATTCACATCATCGACCTGCAAAAAACCGTCAAGGAACTCAAGAAAGCCCTGACGTACGTCCGCGATTTGGCGGCCGACGGGAAAACCCTTCTTTTTGTCGGAACCAAGAAACAGGCCCGGGAAGCCATTTCCCAGGAAGCCGCCCGCTGCGGCATGCCCTTCATCCGGGACCGCTGGTTGGGCGGAACGCTCACCAACTTTGAAACCGTCCGCCGATCGGCCAAACGCCTGCAGGAATTGGAACGCATGAAACAAAGCGGGGTGTTCGCTTCCCTGTCCAAAAAAGAAACCATGCGCCGGGAAAAAGACATCAAGCGCCTGGCGAAATCCCTGGACGGCATCAAGAACATGGACAGCCTGCCCCACGCCTTGTTCATTGTGGACCCCGTTCAGGAAATCACGGCCGTGACGGAGTCCCGCCGGATGGAGATCCCCATCGTTTCGATCTGCGACACGAACTGCGACCCCGACCTCATCGACTGGCCCATGCCCGGCAACGACGACGCCATCCGCTCGGTCCGGCTCTTCTGCAAGCTGGTGGCCGACAGCGTGTTGGAAGGCCGCGAATTGGCCAAGCGCAAAGACCCCGCCGCCGGCGACGCCGCGGCGCCCGAAGGCGAAATCGCCCTCACCGACAGCGCCGCGGACGTGCCCGTCGTCCCGGTCGAAACCACCAACGCCTAATTCGGAGGCCGCCATGCCCGTTGTCACCAGTGATCTCGTAGCGCAGCTCCGCGCCAAAACCGGCGCGGGCCTCATGGATTGCAAACGCGCCCTCACCACCACCGAGGGTGATTTTGAAAAAGCCATCCAGATTCTCCGCGAGCAAGGCGCGGCGTCGGCCGCCAAGCGATCGGGTCGCGCCACCGCGGCCGGGCTCGTTCAAGCTTCCATCGCCGCCGCCGGCAAAACGGCCGTTCTCTTGGAGCTCAATTGCGAAACCGACTTCGTCGCCCGAACGGACGATTTCAAAGGCCTGCTGGGGGATCTTCTTCAGAAAGCCGCGTCGGCCGCGCCCGCGTGGTCGTCCGCCGCGGACGCGCCCCAGGAACGGGTCAAGGAACTGGCCGCCAAACTGGGGGAAAACATCGTGTTGAAGCGCTTCGCGCGCTTTGATCGTCCGTCGTCGGGGCTTTTCGCGTCTTACATCCACCCCAGCGAAAGCGTGAAAGTGGGGGCCCTGGTGGAGTTGAACACCGCCTCGGAAAAAGGCGCCGCCGCCCCCGAAGCCGCCGAATTGGGGAAAGTCTTGGCCATGCAGGCCGCCGCCAACGGCGCCCGGTGGGTCAACCCCCAGGACGTTCCCGCCGACTTGATTGAAAAAGAGAAAACCATCGGCCGGGAAAAAGCCAAAAACGAAGGCAAACCGGAGAAAATCTGGGACAAAATCGCCGAAGGCAATTTAAAGAAATTCTTCCAGGATTTTTGTCTCTTGGAACAGGCCGACAACTTGAACCCCAAGTCCACCCTTCGCCAGCGCGTGGAAGACGTTTCCAAGAAAGTGGGCGAACCGGTGACGGTAAAGCGTTTCGCGCGGTTTAAAGTCGGCGACGAAGACTAACCGCCGACCCATGCCCACCCCCAAGCGCGTTCGGCGGGTTGTGCTTAAACTGTCGGGGGAGGCCCTCCTCGGACGCGCCGCGTCGGGCATCGACGTGGACGCGCTTTTCGGGATCGCGCAGGAAATCAAATCCGCCCAAAAGGCCCATCACCAAATTGCCGTGGTGGTCGGCGGGGGGAACATCTGGCGGGGCGGGCGCGGGCAAGGCAAGGAATTGGACCGGGTTATTTCCGATCAAATGGGCATGCTGGCCACGCTGGTCAATGCCCTGGCCCTGCAGGACGCTCTGGAACAACTGGGCGCGCCCACCCGGGTTCTCTCGGCCCTGGAGGTCGCCAAGTTGGCCGAACCCTACATCCGGCGGCGCGCCATCCGGCACTTGGAAAAGGGCCGCATCGTCATCTTCGGCGCGGGCACGGGCAATCCGTTCTTCTCGACGGACACCGCCGCCGCCCTTCGCGCCTCGGAAATCGAAGCCCACGTCGTCTTGAAAGCCACTCAGGTCGACGGCGTCTACGATTCCGACCCCCGCAAAAACCCCAAAGCCAAGCGCTACAAATCCTTGACGCTCTTGACCGCCCTCCGCGACCGGTTGGGGGTCATGGACGCCACCGCGCTTTCCCTTTGTTTGGAGAACAAGATTCCCGTCCGCGTTTTCAATCTGCGGGGCCCCGGCAACATGCGCCGAGCCATCGCCGGCGAAGACGTGGGCACTCTTGTGACGCCCTGACCCGAATTCCCGAGGCCTCTCATGTCGTCCCTCAACGCCAACGCGCAGCCCGTCATTAACGAAGCCGAAGAAAAGATGAAAAAGTCGGTGGAAAAAATCCGACAGGAATACGCGAGCCTTCGCACGGGCCGCGCCACCGGCTCGCTGCTGGACCATTTGAAAGTCGAGTACTACGGCTCCCACGTGCCGCTCAAACAGGTGGCCGCCGTGAGCGTTCCGGAAGGGCGCACCCTGGAGGTCAAACCCTGGGACATCGGCGCCCTGGCCGCCATCGAAAAAGCCATCCGCACGTCCGACCTCGGATTGAACCCGACCAACGACGGCAAAATGCTTCGGCTCAACATCCCCACGTTGACCGAGGAACGGCGGAAGGAAATGGTTAAGCACGTGAAGAAAGTCGCCGAGGATTTCCGCGTCTCGGTCCGCAACGACCGACGCGAGGCCATGGAAAAAATCAAGAAAGCGGAAAAAGACAAGGCGCTCTCGGAGGACGACCGCAAGAACGCCGAGCACGCCCTTCAACACGTCACCGACGTCTACATCAAAAAAATCGACGAAACCCTCGCCATCAAAGAAAAAGACATCCTGGAGATTTGACCGCCGACGGCGATCCCATGCCCACTCTCGTGAAACGCCGCCCTTCCGCCACCGCCGGCGAGCCTTCCCTGAACGTTTTGGAATCAAGCCTGGATCGCGCGCGATTGCCCCGGCACGTGGCCATCATTATGGACGGCAACGGTCGCTGGGCCAAGGGCCGCGGGTTGCCCCGGCTGATGGGGCATCGCGCGGGCGCCGAAAGCGTCCGCGAAATCGTGCGCGCCGCGGGCCAATTGGGCCTCGGCACCCTCACCTGTACGCCTTTTCCACCGAAAACTGGCAACGCTCCCCCCTCGAAGTGCAGGGCCTCATGCGCCTCCTCGTTCACACCCTTCGAAACGAAGCCAAAGAACTCCACAAAAACGGCGTGCGCCTGCACGCCGTGGGGCGCACCGACGGCCTTCCGGGACCGGTCCGAAAAGAACTGGACCGAACCATCGAATTTCTTTCCACCAACCGGGGGTTGCACCTCAACCTCGCCCTCAACTACGGGGGGCGCCAGGAAATCGTCGACGCGGCCCGGGCCGTTGTCCGAGGAGGCGAGGACCTCACCGAGGAAACCCTCGCCCGCCATCTCTACACCGCCCATTCCCCGGACCCCGACCTTCTGATTCGAACCTCGGGCGAATTCCGACTCTCCAATTTTCTGCTGTGGCAGTCGGCCTACGCCGAGATTTACGTGACCCCGACCTTCTGGCCCGATTTTCGCCGACGGGACCTGGTGTTGGCGTTGTTGGATTACCAGCGGCGGGAACGCCGCTTTGGGGGGACCTGACCGTGGTTCTTCCGCGGGTTCTGACCGCCCTGGTGTTGGGTCCCCTGTTCCTATGGGTGTTGTATTTGGGAAGCGTCCCGTTCTTGATTTTCATGGGCACCTTGATCCTCCTGGGCCTTTGGGAATTCCATTCCATGGCCGAGGCCGGGGGGCACGCCAACCAATCCATAACGGGGATCGCCGCGGCCCTGCTGGTCACGCTGTCCCTGGTGTTTCCCGGCCTCCGGGCCGACGCCCCCTTTCGCGCCCAGGCGCCGGCCTTTTCCCTGACTCTCGCGGCCGCGATCATGATCTTCCGGGAACTGGGACGGTCCGACAAGAGCCTGTCCATGCTGCGCATGGCCATGACCTGCGCGGGCGTTCTTCTAATCGCGTGGCCCCTGGGGGGGTTCATCCTCTTGCGCGAGGCCCGGGGCGCGACGCCCGAGTTTTTCCACGCGGGACGGTTGGCGGCCTTTTTCCTCGTGGCCTTGATTTGGACCCAGGACACGGCCGCCTGGGCCGTCGGAATGACGATGGGAAAGCACCGGTTGGCCCCCCAAGTGAGCCCGAAGAAATCCTGGGAAGGCGCCGTCGGAGGCCTTTTGGCGGCGGTTTTGGTTTCCCTGTTTCTTCGGGAAGGGTGGATGAATTCGCTTTTCGGCCGGGGGGAAACCGTTTTGGTGGCGATCGTCTTGGGGGTCCTGGCCCAGGCCTCGGATCTGGCGGAATCCCTTTTTAAACGGTGCTTCGGGGTCAAAGACTCCTCGGGACTGCTCCCGGGCCACGGCGGGATTCTCGACCGTTTCGATTCCTTTTTGTTGTCGGGACCGGCCCTCTATTTCTACCTGATCTCCGTCGGCCGGATTCTTTGATGCGGCGTTTGGTCCTCTTGGGATCCACGGGATCCATCGGCGTGAACACCTTGGATTGCGTGCGCCGACTGGCCCGCGCCGGCGACCCCTCGGTCCTCCTCGGCCTCTCGGCGTTCTCCAACCTGGAAAAACTCCAGAAACAGATCCTCGAATTCCGCCCGGCCCGCGTGGTCGTGGGCACCGAAGAAGGCGCCGCGTCTTTGCGTAATTGGCTTCGGTCCCGGCGCTTGACTTGCCGGGTCGGCGTCGGCGTGGAGGGCCTGGTGGAGCTGGCCGCCACCCCGGCGGCCAATCTCGTGGTGTCCGCCGTGGTCGGTTCCGTGGGTCTTCGGCCGCTCCTCGCGGCCATACGCGCGGGGAAAAAAATCGCGCTGGCCAACAAAGAGGCCCTCATCGTGGCCGGCGACTTGCTGATGGACGCCGCGCGCCGCCACGGCGCGGAGCTCTTGCCCATCGACAGCGAACATTCCGCCATCTTTCAATGCTTGAACGGCGCCGAGGCCCGGTCCGTCCGGCGGTTGATCCTGACCGCCTCCGGCGGCGCCTTCTATCGCCGGAAGGGATCCCTGGAAACCGTCACGCCCCGGGAAGCCCTCGACCACCCGACCTGGAAAATGGGAAGGAAAATCACCATCGACTGCGCCACCCTCACGAACAAGGGGTTGGAAGCCATCGAAGCCCATCACCTTTTTCAGGTGCCCCTCGACCGCATCGACATCGTCGTTCACCCCCAATCCATCGTGCATTCTCTGGTGGAATTTAACGACGGAGCCGTTTTGGCCCAACTCTCCCATCCGGACATGCGGCTCCCGATTCAATACGCCCTCACCCATCCCGCGCGCCGCCCCACGCCCTTAAAACCCCTTCGATTGGAGGAAATGGGCCGGTTGGATTTTCGTCGACCGGATTTCAGCCGGTTCCCCAGTCTTTCCCTGGCCCTTTCCGCCGGTCGCCGGGGGGGAACGTGGCCCGCCGTTTTCAACGGGGCCAACGAGGTGGCGGTCCACGCTTTTTTAAACGGCGAATTGTCCTTCCCCGGAATTCCGGCCCTGTGCCGCCGCGTCCTGGCCGCCCACCGCCCGCCGGCCCGGACCCCTGGCGAAGAGGCCGGGTTATCCGCTATTCTTAGGGCCGATTCCTGGGCCCGGGAAAAATCCCGTGCCCTGATCGAACAGGAGAAAAAATGATTTCATTTTTGCTCGGTTCCGCCAGCGTGTTGATCGCTTTCGGACTCGTTATTTTTGTTCATGAATTCGGCCACTTCATCGTCGCCAAAAAAACCGGCGTGAAAGTGGATCGGTTCTCCTTCGGCCTCGGACCGGAACTGTTCGGTTTTACCTGGGGAGAAACGCGCTACTGCGTCGCTTGGATCCCCCTGGGCGGCGAAGTGCGGATGGCGGGGGAAATGGACCCCGGGGCGGAGCGCACCCCCCCCGGGATCCCCGGGAATTTTTTGCCAAACCCTGGTACCGCCGAATCCCCATCGTGGTGGCCGGCCCGGCGATGAATTACGCTCTCGCGTTTCTCCTCTTCAGTTTGGTGTTCTTTGTCTGGGGCAATCCGAGCCTCTCCACGGAAGCCGTCATCGGGGATTTGGCCGAGGGGTTCCCGGCCCAAACCGCCGGATTGAGGCCGGGCGACCGGGTGCTTTCCATCGATGGCGCGGCCGTCGCCCAATGGAAAGAATTGGCCCTGGCCATTCACGACCGCGCGGAACGGCCCGTACGGTTGGACGTTCAACGGACCGAAAACGGAAAGACGTCCGTCGCCCTGCGGGTCCAATTAACCCCGCGGCGGGACCCGGCCACCGGGCACGGGCTGATCGGCATCACGCCGCTCACGGTCTACGAAAAAATGGGGTTGTTCGGGTCCCTGCGCATGGGCGCCTTCCAAACGGTTTTTTGGAGTGTCCACACCCTCGACTACCTCAAGGAGCGTATCGTCCGGCGGGAAAAACCGGAGCTCTCGGGGCCCGTGGGCATCGCCGCCGTCATCTCCAAGTCCGCGCGAAGCGGGATGCAAGACTATATTTTTCTGATCGCCATGATTTCCCTCGGGATCGGCCTGTTCAACCTCTTTCCGATCCCCATGCTCGACGGCGGCCATTTGATGTTTTATTTGATCGAAGGCCTCGTTCGCCGACCGGTCAGCCGGCGGATCGTTCAAACCGCCAACGCGGTCGGTCTCTCCGTGCTCCTCGGTATTTTGGTTTTCGCGACCTATTCGGACATTCAACGCCTGCGGGGCGGTGACGCGCCCGCCGCCACCGGAACCAAATAATGCGCCTGTCGCGGTATCTGCTGCCCACGCTTAAAGAGTTGCCCTCGGACGCCGACACCCCGTCGGCGCGCCTCATGTTGCGGTCCGGCATGATCCGGAAAGTCTCCTCCGGCCTTTACGAATGGCTGCCCTTCGGGTTGCGCGCCCTGCGCCGCGTGGAGCGCATCGTCCGGGAAGAAATGGACGCCGCGGGGGGCCAGGAAGTGTGGCTTCCGACCCTCCAACCCAAGGAACTCTGGCAGGAGTCCGGCCGCTGGCAGGTCTACGGGAAGGAAATGATGCGGCTCAAGGACCGCAAGGACGGCGAGTTTTGCCTGGCGCCCACGGCCGAAGAAGTGGTCACCGATCTGGTCCGCCGGGAAGTGCGGTCCTACCGGGAACTTCCCCTGCTCCTTTACCAATTCGGCGAAAAATTCCGTGACGAAATCCGGCCCCGCTTCGGCGTCATGCGCGCCCGGGAATTTTACATGAAGGACGCCTACTCCTTCCACGCCGACGAGACCGATTTGGAAAAAACCTACCGCGCCGTGTTCGCGGCGTACGAGCGGATTTTCACCCGTTGCGGCCTGAAGTTCCGTCCCGTCGAAGCCCAGACGGGCGCCATCGGGGGCAATTTCTCCCACGAATTCATGGTGTTGGCCGAAACGGGGGAGGAAACCATCGCGGCCTGCAACGATTGCGGCTACGCCGCCAACGTCGAGCGGGCGGAATGCCTGGCCCCGGCCGCCGAAAAAGAAGCGCCCCAACCGCTGGAGGAGGTCGACACCCCGGGCCCGGGCGCGGTGGCGGACGTCGCCAAATTTTTAAATCTCCCCGAATCGCGGTTTCTCAAGACGCAGATTTACGTGGCGGACGACAAGCCGATCATCGCTCTGCTTCGGGGCGACACGGAATTGAACGAAGCCAAACTTCAAAAAGTCCTGGAAGCGCGGGTGCTTTACCGCGCCGGCGACGACGTTTACCGGAGCGTGGCGGGCTGCGACGTCGGCTTCGCCGGACCCCAGGGTCGGTCCGTCCCGGTGATTGCCGATCTGGCCGCCGCGGCCGTCGTCAACGGGGTGTCGGGCGCCAACAAGAACGGGCGCCACGTGAAGAATTTGAACGCCCCCCGGGATTTCACGGCCGCCCGCGTGGCCGATCTTCGGCTGGTCCGGGAATCCGACCCTTGCCCCCGGTGCGGAAAGCGGTTATCCTTCTTCAAAGGCATCGAAGTGGGCCACACGTTCAAATTGGGCACCAAATATTCCCAGGCCATGGGCGCCGGCTATTTGACGGACAAAGGCGCGAAGACGCCCTTCCAGATGGGCTGTTACGGGATCGGCGTCAGCCGGGTGGTGGCCGCCGCGTTGGAGCAATGCCACGACGACAACGGCATCGTTTGGCCCGAGGCCATCGCTCCCTTTGACGTGACGGTGTTGCCGCTGAACGTTTCGGAGCCGAAATTAATGGAAACCGCGGAACGCCTGGAAAAAGAATTGGCCGCCCGGGGCTTCCAAGTGCTTTTGGACGATCGGGACCAACGCGCGGGCGTCAAATTCAAAGACGCGGATTTGCTGGGCATTCCCTGGCGCGTGACGGTGGGGGAGAAAAAGCTCGCCGTGGGCCAGGTGGAAATTAAACGACGCGGCGCGGCCGAGGCCCAGGACGTGGCCATCGACGCGGCCACGGCGTGGCTGGCGGAACGGCGGGGTCAAAAATCCCCCGACCCGGTCGTCGCCTAAATTACGACGGAGGAAAAAGGTGCCCTTTGACGACACGATGTTTTTGAAGCGCCACGTCGATATTTTGTCCTTCTTCACCGACGATCAACTGCGACGCGTCACGGCCGAAATCGACCGGCAAACCTACAACAAAGGGCAAACGGTCGTTTTCCAGGGGGAAATCAGCCACAATTTCCATATCATCAAACGGGGAAAAGTCCAAGTTTTCTCCAAAACGGCAGGCGACAAAGCGCTCGTCGCCGAACTGGGGCCGGGCGACTTTTTCGGCGAAATGTCCCTGTTGGATTCGACCACCGCCAGCGCCACGATCCGATCGGCCGAGGACGGGTCCGAAATCCTGATGATCTCCCACGACACCTTCAAACAACTTCTCCGCGAATTCCCGGCGTTGGAACTCGCCCTCCGGGACAAAGTGGCCGAACGCCAGCGCCAACGCCACGCCGCTCTCCAGTCCAAAAAACCGGGCGACGCTCCCGCCGGCGGCGGTTCGCCGTTGTGACGGGACGGTCGGCGACCGGGACGGCCCGGTGAAAAAACTTTTCGGAGCCGAAGCCCTGATTGGGCTGGCGCTCACCCTCCTCCTCGGCCTGTTGGCCACCCTTCAGCCGGGATTCACCGAATCCCTGGAATTGAAGCTATACGATGTGCGCCTGCACCTGGCGCCCTCCGCGCCCCCGTCCGACGAAATTCGAATGGTGGCCATCGACGACGCTTCCCTTGAAGCGGTCGGCCGGTGGCCCTGGGCCCGGGGCGCCGTGGCGGAGCTCCTTCGACGGGTGGCCGAGGGGAAACCCAAGGTGATCGGGCTCGACATCATGTATGTCGACCCGGACGCCAACCAGGGGTTGGAAGCGGTCCGCGGCCTAAAAAAAGAATTTTCCGACCTTCTGGCGCGCCGGCGCAAAACCCCGGCCCCCAAGGGGCGCGGGGGGAAGACGAAAATCGGCGCGAACGCGCTGGACGATCTGGAATCTTTCGAAGTGAGCTTGGAGGACACCGAGGAATCCCTGGACAACGACGCTCAACTCGCGGGCGCCCTCGCCCAGACGAAAAACGTCGTCCTGCCCCTCACCTTCGCGACGCTCGACAAACCCTTGGTGGACGAGGCGCCCGAATCCATGGAGCGGATGGCCTCCCGCGCCCTCTTGCAATCCCAAATCGCCAACGACCGGGACCCCCGCGTCACGGAAGGGTTCCAACCCCTCCTCCCCATTCCCGCCTTCGCTAAAAGCGTCACCGGCTTGGGCCATTGCAACATCTTTTCCGACAGCGACGGCACCGTGCGCCGGGACACGGTGGTGATCAAATACGCGGGCCAATACCACCCGTCCCTGGCCCTTGAAATGGCCCGCATCGCTTTGAACGTCCCCACCAATAAACTTTCGGTCGTTTTGGGCACGGAACTTCGCCTGGGAGACCGCCGCATTCCCTTGGATTCGGAGAGCCGCTTTTTCATCAAGTTTCAAGGCCCCTTTGCGGACGTCAAAAAAGTCTCCGCGGTCGATGTGTTGCGCGACGAGGGCGGGGTGCCCCCCGAAGCGTTTAAAAACAAAATCGTCTTGATCGGACTGACCGCCCTGGGGGTGGGGAACGTTTTCGTCACCCCCGCCGAATCGACCCACCAGTTCAACGGCGTCATCCTTTCGGCCCTGCAGAACATCTTGGACGGGGACTTCGTCTCGCGTCCGCCGTGGGCCGGCAAGGCCGAAGCCGCCTGGCTTTTGATCCTGGGGTTGATCGCCACGTTCCTGCTCCCGCACCTGAAGGCCAAGGGGGGGCTGTTGGTGGCCGCCGCCTTGTTCGCCGCCACCGTCGGCGTGGGAATTTTCCTTTTTGTTTCCCGGGGTTGGTGGTTGAAAATCTTTTACCCCCTGGCGCTGATCCTGCTGTCTTACGGGTTTGTCACGATCCGCCGGTTTTTCTTCGCGGAAGGTCGCAAGGAGTTCGTCGAAGCGCAAAGCATCGAAACCAACAAGATGCTCGGCCAGTCCTTCCAGGGCCAGGGGCTTTTGGACATGGCCTTCGCCAAATTCCAATTGGTCCCCGTGGACGACGAAATGAAAGGCGTTCTTTACAATTTGGCCCTCGATTTTGAGCGGAAACGCCAATTCAACAAGGCGGCGGTGGTCTACGACCACATTGCCAAGGCCGATCCGAATTTCAAGGACATCAAGGAACGCGCCAAATCCATGAAGCAGGCGGGCGAAACCATGATCGCGGGCCCGGGCCTGGGCGGGGGGAAAGAAGGCGGCACCATCGCCATCGCCGGCGGCGCGGCCAAGCCCACCCTCGGACGCTACGAAATTCAAAAGGAATTGGGCCGCGGCGCCATGGGCGTGGTCTATCTCGGCAAAGACCCCAAGATTAACCGGTCCGTGGCCATCAAAACCCTTCGTTTCGACGACGACATGGACGCCGAGACGGCCAAATTCACCAAGGAACGATTCTTCCGGGAAGCCGAATCGGCGGGGACGCTGAACCACCCGCACATCATTCGGATCTTCGACGCGGGCGAAGACAACGAGATTTCCTTCATCGCCATGGAGTTGCTGGAGGGGGAAGACCTCAAGAAATACGTGGAGAAAGACCACCTGCTCCCGGTTCCCCAGGTGTTGGAATACGTCGCGCAAATCGCCGACGCGCTGGATTACGCCCATCAAAACGGGGTGGTGCACCGGGACGTGAAACCCGCCAACATCATGCGGCTCAAAGACGGGTCCCTTCGGGTCACGGATTTCGGCATCGCCCGCATCACCGCGTCTTCCAAGACCGCCACGGGGACGGTGATGGGCACCCCCAGCTACATGTCCCCCGAGCAGTTGTCCGGCAAAAAAGTCGACGGGCGGTCGGACCTGTTCTCCCTGGGCGTCATGCTTTACGAAATGCTCACGGGGGAAAAACCCTTTGAAGGCGACAGCATCGCCACCTTGCTGTTCAAGATCGCCAACGAACAGCACCCGGACCCGCGCCTGAAGCGTTCGGACCGGGTGGCCGCGGGAATCAAAGCCGTGATCGACAAAGCCCTGCAAAAGGACCCCGACCGCCGGTATCAACGGGGCGCCGAGTTCGCTCGGGACGTTCGCGAATGCCTTGCCCGTCCCGACGACGTCCCGGCCGCCCTCCGGACCGAGGCGGTCAAACCGTCCGCCCCCCTTGTCGAACCCACGGTTCAAATTCCACCCCCCGTTGACAGCGGCGCTTCCACCCTTAAACTTAGTGAACCGCCGGCCCCCCGGGACCCGGACGGGACGCAGAAGCTGTAGGCGGAGGACAAGGTGAAACTTTCGACGGCGGTGCTTTCCGACGCGGGAAAAGTGCGGCGCAACAACGAGGACAGCTGTTTTTCGGACGACGATCTCGGTCTTTTGGTCGTGGCCGACGGCATGGGCGGCCACGCCGCGGGGGAAGTGGCCAGCCAGCTGGCCGTCCAAATCATCCGCGACCAGGTGGTCAACGCCTTTAAAACGGGAACGATCCCGGCTTCCGAAGCGCCGCTGCACTTGTCGGAACGGGGCCGCCTTCTCCATTCCGCGGTGCGCCTGGCCAACGACATGATCTGGGAGGCCTCCCAAAAAAGCCCCGAGCGTCGAGGCATGGGGACCACGGTGGTCGTCGCCCTGGCGAACGGGCCCCGCCTTTCGGTCGCCCACGTGGGAGACAGCCGCCTCTATTTGATGCACGGCAACGAATTCCGCCAAATCACGCAGGACCACTCCTTGGTGGCCGAGCAGGTGGCCAAAGGCCTTCTGACCCCGGAACAGGCGGAAACCTCGGACATCCAGAACGTCTTGACGCGGGCCTTGGGGGCCAAACCCGACGTGGACGTTGACGTGTCGGAACCGACGCTGTCGTCGGGGGATTTGATTTTGGTGTGTTCGGACGGGCTTTCCCGCATGGTCAAAGACGAGGCCATCGCCGGGGAACTCCGCCGTTTGAAGGAACCGACGGAAATGTGCCATAATCTCGTTCAACTCGCTTTGGAGCAGGGCGGTCGCGACAACGTGACGGTGGCCGTCGCGCGCGCCCGGGGCGGGGGGTTCTGGTCCTCGGTGGCACGGGTTTTCGGACGAAAACCGGCGGCTCACGCCGGCTGACAGGATCGAAGGGGCGACAACGTGGCCAAACTTCTTTTAAAATTCAACGGCGCGATTCTTAAAGAATTGCCCATCGTGTTGCCGGAAACCACCATCGGCCGCCGCCCCGATTGCGATCTCGTGATCGACAACCCCGCCGTCTCCGGACATCACGCCAAGGTCCTCATGGAGCCCACCGGGGCCTTCTTTGTGGAGGACGTCGGCAGCACCAACGGGACTTACCTGAGGGACCGAAAAGTCACCAAGTCCCCGCTGCATCACGAAGACGAACTCGTGATCGCCAAACATTCCGTAACGTTTATCAACGAAGAAGAAGCCGCCCGGGCGGCCGCGGCCGCCGTTCCTCGGGAAGCCCTGACTTCCGACGCGACCATTGTGATGTCGTCCCCGCCGCCGCCCCCGAAAATCACCGCCGACAAGGTTGGCTATTTGCGCACCGTCGAGGGGGATGCGCCAGCGGAACCGTTGGCCCTCACTCACTTGACCACCTACATTGGGAAATCCGCCCAGGCCCACATCAAGCTCAAGGGGTTTTTCCAGCCGGATTTGGCTTGCTGCATTGTTAAAAAAGCCGAAGGACATTCTCTGACCTCGCTCAAAGACAAAGTGGTGAAGTTGAACGGCGATCCCTTAATGGACCAGGCCCAGGTTCCTTTAAAAGAAGGGGACGTGATCAATGTGGGCGGCCTCAAACTGCTTTATTTCCTGCAGGACACTCCTTAACTTCCTCCCCCGGCGTTTCCGCCTTTCCCGACCCTTGACTTTGGGCGCGGGCTGCCTATCCTTAAAGAGATGAGGAACCTCCCCCGTGAATTTTGGATCCCGGCCTTGGCTTTCCTCGGCTTGTCTTGGGCCGCGGAACCGGCGTTGGCCCTGAACGTTCGAACGATGACGGGACGGGCCGAAGTGAAACGGTCCGGCCGTACCGATTGGCGCCCGATTGACGGCTCCATGGCGTTAAAGGAAGGCGACACCCTCCGCACGGGTCCCGCCGGGAAAGCCGAACTTCGGATGGGCGAAGGGCATCGGCTCTCGGTGCGGGAAAAAACCACCCTGACCGTGGTGTCGGGTGGAAAGAGCCTTCAATATCGATTCCACGTTTTGGCCGGCCGGGTCCGGGCCTTTGTCCACAAACTCGGTCCCAAGGGACGTTTTGAAATTAGAACCCCGCTGGCCGTGGCCGCGGTCCGTGGGACCGAATTTGAAATGGAAGTGTTCAATCGGGGGACCTCCCGCCTCTCGGTGGTCGAGGGCGTCGTGTCCTTTAAGGATCTGGACGGCCTCTTTAACGAAGTGAGCGTCGTGAAAGGCCAAAGCGTCACCATCGAACCGAACCAGGCCCCCAAGCCCCCGGAACCGGTTCCCCAGGATATTCTTAAAGAAAAAACGGAGGCCGCCGACCGGCCACCCGCCGGTCCCCCCAAAGATATAATCGAACGGGAAGCCCTTTTCGACGGAAACCGGGACGGACGCCAGGAACAAGGGGCCAACAATTTAAAAGAGGGCGTCTATCAGGAAGGGAAGGCCCTCATTGACGCCTACGGAAAACGGGTTCGTTTGGAAGAATACGTGCTGCGCCCGACTCCGACGCAATTCGCCTTCGTGGCCGTTAGCCGCCGGGACAATCGCACCGACGCGACCCGCTTGGACATCTTTTCCCAGAACCCGCTGACGGACGTGGTGGACGTCAAAGGACTTTTTTTTCAGGAGGGAACCGGCCCCATGGACAATTGGGCCGTCGCCACCCAGCGGATCGCAACGAACGGCGGCGACTGGGTCAAAGATTGGCGGGACGGGGGATCGCCTGTTCCTTTCGGCGTCGTGGAAGGCTTGGATATCCATTATTTCACTCAGGTGGTGTTCGCCCATTGGTTTATGGAAGCCAAGGCCGAGGGGCAGGAGCCCGTGCTTCTCTCCCATTGGGTACCGAACTCCTCGTTCTACACGGGGAGCTATGAAGCGACAAAGAACCGCGACGAAACCGATCTGGCCAACGACGGGGGCCAGGACCTTCCCTGGGGATATATAGACTATGTCGGAGTCGGGGCGGGCGGAGTCGTGGGCGACGATCGCCTGATTGACGGGTTTTCCGCCGCGCAACGCGCCCATTACTTTACCAATCCCGTCATCCACACCAAATACAACATCAGCGAAGGCTACGTGCGCACGGCCCGTTTGTATTTGGACGGGACCTCGGGGCCCTTTGATCAGTCCCAGGCGATGGCGGCCAGGGAATCGGTGATGTCTCTGGCCTACACCGTCCCCTTCGCCTCCGCCGGGCCGACCCTCACCGTGACCTCCTTCCGATTGGCCGACGACGGACGACGGCTCAACGCCGTCGACATCGCCCAAAACAATTTAAAGAACGACATCAATTTCGAGACCGTCTATGGTTCCAATTTATTCCCCGGCCGTAAAATCGACATTGTGACGAGCCCCTTGACCTTACAGCCGCCGGACGAACGTCGCCAAGACAAATGATCCGTTCGACCTCCCCTTCCCACGCCCGGGCCGCGGCCGCGATCGGCCTGTCGATTTTCGCTCGAACCGCTTTCGCCTATTCCCTGACGGACCGCGCCCCGGAGGAATCCGGCGTCGCGTGGACGCCATATTTTTCCGCGGAATTCTACGGGGGGCAATCCACTTTTTCCGGAGACAGCCAGTCCCCGGTCAGCGGCCCCAACGGGTCGGTTTTGTTTGTGCCCGGCCTTCGTCTGGGCCCACGGCTCACCCTTCTCCCGAGCCTCTCGGCCAACTACCGCCAAACCCGCGACGTTCAAGAACTGATCGGGGGAGGGTTCCTCACCCAAAAGCAATCGGACCAAGCCCTGGCGGTCAAGGCGCTTTGGTCTATGACGGACCGGTGGAAAATCAAAGGGTACGGGTCGTTCAAACAGGAATTGGTCAACGAAACCTCCGACGAAAAATGGGGGAACGGCCTCTTTGATTATCGAAAAACAGCGGCGGGTTTTGAGTTGGAGCGCGCGGGATCGCCCCTCCGAAGTTTACGCGCGGGAGTGGACCTATACTGGGTCGCGTTCCCGAATTTCGACAGTCTCTCCTCCGAGGCCCAACAATTCGGCGGGGAAGTGAACGCGGGAACCCACGTCCTCGATTACCGAAGTTTGGACGTTTCCATCTCGGCGGACGCCCTATTGTCGCCCCGAACCGCGTTGTCGGCCACCGCGTCGGCCTCGGACCGCCGGTTCGGCGACCAAAATCTGGTCCAAGTGGACGGCGCCTACGCCGGAACGCTTCGGCACGATCTCTTCCTTTTTGCCTCCGCCGCCCTGCGACGACAAGGCGCGGCGCGAGAGTTCCGATGGGCCTCGGTGGACAGCGTGACGGGGTTGGACGTTTCGGCGGCGTGGCTGAACTCCAACCAAAATAATTACGATACCACCCGGACGGTGTTCAACAACGATTACTACGATTACGTGGAATGGACCGCCGGCCCCCGGCTTTCCCTTCGTTTCAATCAAAAACTGACGGTCGGCCTGGGGGCGTCGTGGTCCCGCCGACGTTACGGGCGTCGCCCCGTGCAGGACGTCGACGGCACCTACTTGACAGGGCACGTGACGACCACGTCCTGGACCTACCGCCTCAGCCTGGGCTACCCGCTGATGGAGCACCTGGACGCCGTTTTAACTGGCGCCTACCAAGACGCCGCCTCCAACATGAAATACGAGTCGGTTTACCGCTACAATTACTCCTCCGCCAGCTATTACGGGGGGCTTTCGCTCAAAATCTGACCGTTGCCTTTTCTCCGTCGTTTTGTTAGTATGAGGATAGAAGTGGCCGGCAATTGAGGCCACTTTTTTTGTTTTAAAGGAATCCATGGGCGTCGCCGAAGACATCGAGCAGAATTTGGCTCCGGTTTTGAAAGAAGCCGGGGTGGAATTGGTCGCCGTTCAGTATCAACGGGAACCCACCGGTTGGGTCCTCCGGTTCTTCTTGGACAAAGAGGGCGGCGTTTCGTTGGACGATTGCGCCGAATGGAGCGACCGCCTCGGGACGTTGGTCGAGGAACGGCGGCTGGTCGACGGGGAGTATTCCTTGGAAGTCTCAAGCCCCGGCCTCCAACGGCCCCTTCGAAAACGGGACGATTTTCTGCGTTTTACGGGCCTGGAAGCCATTGTCAAAACCTTCGCCCCCATCAACAACCAGCGGAACTTTCACGGCCTTCTCCGCGGGGTGGAAAACGACGATTTGATTTTATTGGACCGCACCAACGGTTTGGTAAAAGTGCCTCTTAATGACATCGCCAGCGCAAAACTCGACCCCGCGGTCGGCGCTTAGGAAAAGGTAAAAAACAACATGAACAAAAGCGAATTGATCCCCGTTCTGGAGCAAATCGAGAAGGACAAGGGGATTCCCAAAGAAGAAATTTTGAAAATGATTGAGCAGGCCCTGGTGTCCGCCTACCGGAAACACGCGGGCCAACAGGTCAACGTCCAGGCCTCCATCGACGCCTCGTCGGGCCTGATTCGCGCCTTTGTCGTCAAAGCCATTGTGGAAACGGTGACGAACCCCGCCGTGGAGATCACGGCCGCCGAAGCCAAGAAAGTTCGCGCCGGGATCATCGAGGGGGCCGAACTCAAAATCCCCGTTGAAGCCGAAGATTTCGCCCGCATCGCCGCCCAAACGGCCAAGCAGGTGCTCATTCAAAAAATCCGAGAAACCGAACGGGAAAGCCTTTATTCCGAATACAAGCCCAAAGAGGGCATTCTCATCAACGGCACCGTCCATCGCTTCGCCAACCGCAACCTCATTGTCGACATGGGGCGCAACGAAGGCGTCATTCCCATGCGCGAGCAAGTCCGCCGCGAACACTGGATGGTCGGCGATCGCGTCCGCGCCCTCATTCTAAAAGTGGAAAAGGGACCGCGCGGCCCCGAGGTGATTTTGTCCCGGGCGCACCCGGACTTCGTGAAACGCCTGTTTGAGCAGGAAGTTCCCGAAATTTACGAGAAAACCGTCGAAGTCCTGGACGTCGTACGGGAAGCGGGGTTCCGTTCCAAAGTCGTCGTCCGCAGCAACAACCCGAAAGTCGACCCCATCGGCGCCTGCGTCGGGGTGAAGGGGTCCCGGGTCCGTCCCATCATCAACGAACTTCAAGGCGAACGCATCGACCTGGTGGCCTTTTCGCCGGACGTCACGACCTACATCGCCAACGCCCTGTCGCCGGTGAAACCCCTCTCGGTCCGCATCGTCAACCTGGAAGAAAAACGCGCCGAAGCCCTGGTGGCCAACGACCAATTGTCGCTCGCCATCGGGAAGGCCGGACAGAACGTGCGACTCGCCAACAAGCTCACCGGGTGGAACATCGACGTCCGGTCCGAACTGCAAAAAAAAGAGGAATCCCAAGCCACCGCCGCCGCCCGCATCGACGAGCTCTCCCGGCTGGAAGGCGTGGGCCCCAAAACCGCCGAGGTGTTGCAAAAAGGCGGATGGGGGGACATGGAACGGTTGGCCAACGCCAAACCGGACGACCTCACGGCCCTCTCCGGCGTGGGCGAGAAGACGGCCGAAAAAATCATCGAGTCCGCCAAATTGTATTTGCAGGCCAAAGCGGCCGCTCCCGTGGACGCCGCGACCAACGAGGCCGCCGCCGAAACGGCCCCGGCCGAAACACCCGAATCCGCGCCCGCGCCGGAATCCGAACCGACCGCCGGAGCCAAGGACGAATAACGCCATGACCGACGCCAAAAAGAAAACCGCGGCCGCCAAACCGGCCGCCAAAAGCGCTCCCAAAAAACCCGACGCCAAGAAAAAAGCGAAGCCCGCGGCGGAAAAACCGGTTAAGGCGAAACGCGCCCCCAAAAAAGACGCCGAAACCCCGAAAGCCGTTCCGGCCCCGGTCGCCGTCAAAGCCAAAAAAGAACCGATCCTCGAAGCGCCGACGGCCCCGGTCAAATCGCCCGAGCCCAAACCCCTTTCCGTCACGATTCCCAAGCCGCCGACGAAACCCGTGACCCCGGCGCCCGTGGCGCCGCCCGTCGTCAAGGCAACGCCGGTCCCCGCCGCCCGCCCCGCGACGCCCGAAACCCGCGCGCCCCAGGCCCCGGCGCCCAAGCCGGCCGAACCCGTGCGTCCCCCGACCCCCGCGCCGGCCCCGGTGAAACCCGCGGCCCCGCCGGTTCCCCGGACCAAAATTTCCGTTCCCGAATCCATCACGGTCAAGGAACTGGCCGAAAAGATGAACGTCAAACTTCCGGACGTGATGAAAAAACTCATCACGATCGGCGTCATGGCCAACCTCAATCAGCGCCTGGACAAAGACTCCGTGACGCTCTTGGCGGACGCCTTCAATTTTGACGTGGACATCAAGGCCCTCTACGCCGATGAAGCCCTCAGTGTGGCGGACGACGCCAGCACGCTGCTGCCCCGACCGCCGGTCGTCACCGTCATGGGCCACGTCGATCACGGGAAAACCTCCCTCTTGGACGCCATCCGTTCCGCCCGGGTGGCGGAAAAAGAAGCGGGGGGAATCACCCAGCACATCGGCGCCTATCAAGTGAAAACCGACAAGGGGTTGGTGACCTTTTTGGACACCCCCGGCCACGAAGCCTTTACCGCCATGCGGGCCCGCGGCGCCCAGGCGACCGACCTGGTGATTTTGGTGGTGGCCGCCGACGACGGCGTAATGCCGCAGACCGTGGAGGCCTTGAACCACGCCCGGGCCGCGGGCGTGCCCATCGTGGTCGCCATCAACAAGTGCGACCTTCCGACGGCCAACCCCCAGCGCATCAAGCAGGAACTGGCGAACCTCAACCTCGCCCCGGAAGATTGGGGCGGAAAAACGGTCATGGTGGAAGTGTCGGCCAAAGCCAAAAAGAATTTGGACAAACTATTGGAAATGATTCTTCTGGAAGCCGAGCTGTTGGACCTCAAGGCAAACCCGAACCGCCCCGCCCAGGGCATCGTGGTCGAGGCGAAGCTCGACCCCCGCCGGGGCCCCGTGGCCACGGTGCTGATTCAAAAGGGCACCCTCCGGGTGGGCGACGCCTTCGTGTGCGGCGTCACGGCCGGCAAGATCCGCGCGTTGACCAACGACAAGGGCGAACGGGTCAAGGACGCCCCGCCCGCCTATCCCGTCGAAATTTTGGGATTGTCCGGCACGCCCCAGGCCGGCGACAAGTTGGTCGTCCTCCCCAGCGACCGGGAAGCCCGGGAAATCGCCGAACGACGCCAGGGCATCGCCACGGCGGAAGCCCGACGCGCCCGGCAACATTTGACGCTGGAAGCCTTTCACGAAGCGGCCGCGGCGGGCAAGGTAAAACAACTGCCCATCGTCCTTAAAGCCGACGTGCAGGGGTCGCTCGAAGCCATCCGAGACTCCCTGGAAAAATTAAACGGGGCGGAAATTTCCGTGCGCGTGATCCACGCCGGCATCGGTGGCATCACCAATTCCGACGTGGTGCTGGCCGACGCCTCCGACGCCGTGATTCTCGGCTTCAACGTCCGCCCCGACCCCTCCTCCGAATCCCTGGCTCAGCGGGAAGGCGTGGAAATCAAAACCTACCGAATCATCTACGACATGGTCAACGACGTCAAAGCCGGCTTGGAAGGCCTCCTGGACCCCGAGGAAAAGGAAGTGACGACCGGCTGGGCCGACGTCCGTAAAACCTTCACGGCCCCCAAAGTGGGTTTCGTCGCCGGGTGCATGGTGACCGACGGCAAAGTCACCCGGACCGGCCGGGCGCGTCTGGTCCGCAACGGCGCCATCGTTTTTGAAGGCGCCATCGGCAGCCTCCGCCGCTTCAAAGACGACGTCCGCGACGTGGAAAAGGGCTACGAGTGCGGCATCTCCCTGGCGAACTTTCAGGACGTCAAGGTGGGGGACAAAATCGAGTTCTACGTCATTGAAAAGCAGGCCCGAAAGCTCTGACCGGGCGTCCCCCCCATGTGGCAACGTCGGATTGAACGCGTCAACGAACTGCTTCTGCGGGAAATCTCCAATTTCGTTTTGGAGAACCAGCCGCCGGACCTGGGGTTTGTGACCTTTACCGGGGTGAGCGTCACCGAGGACTTGGAGCAGGCCCGCGTTTATTTCTCCGTCATGGGCACCGACGCCGAAAAGGCCCGGAGCCTGGATCTCCTGAACGCCATGCGGACGGATTTAACGCGGCGCATGCGGCGGCTCGAAAGCCTGAAGCGCATTCCCGAACTCCATTTCGAGTTCGACGCCACGCCCGAACGGGCCGCCCGCGTGCACGAAATCATCGAACACCTCCACGCTCCGCCGCCCGCCGCCGCGGCTCCGGCGACCAAACCCGGGAAAGAACGTCCGCCGCGCAAAAAAACCTGACCATGCCCCTGCCGCCGATCCCACGATCGTCGCAACAGGCCATCGGGCAAATCCTGGCGGCGGTCAAAAAACACAAAACTTTTTTTCTCACCGGCCACGAACGGCCCGACGGCGACACCGTGGGCTCCGAATTGGCTTTGGCCGGATTCCTTCGGCGGTCCGGCAAAAAAGTGACCGTGGCCAACACCGGCGGCGTGCCCGCGATGTTCGACTTTTTGGCCGGGGTCCGCTCGATCCGCACCGCCCCCCGAATTCCCGGCCGCTTTGACTGCGCCGTGGTGTTCGAGTGTTCGGGGCCCGACCGAATGGGGAACATCATCGACTTGAAAACCCAGGCGACCACCGTCATCAACATCGATCATCACGCCCACCACAGCCGCTTCGGCCACATCAATCTGATCAACCCCCGCACTTCCTCCAACTCGGAACAACTGGCCTACGTCTTCGAGCGCGCCGGTCACACGCTGAACCGGGCCGAAGCCACGGCCTTGTACGTGGGGCTGGTCACGGATTCCGGCCGCTTTCAGCACAGTTGCACCACCCCCGAAAGCCACGCGGTGGCGGCCCTTCTTCTGCGACGCGGCGTGGACGTCGCCGAAGTCCACCGACACGTCTACGGCACCCGTTCGGTGCCGGCCCTGCGCCTCCTGGCCCGGGCTCTAGCGGGCCTCCGACTTGAACTGGACCAGCGGGTGGCCGTTCTCTCCCTGTCCCAAAAAGATTTCGCCGAAACCGGCGCCGGGGAAGACGACACCGAAGACATCGTCAATTACGGCCTCCTCCCGCCCTCCGTGGCGGCCACCGTGTTTCTCTGCGAGTTGCCGGGCGGCGGCACCAAAGCCAGCCTGCGCGGAAAAGGCGCGGTGGACCTGTGCCGGTTGGCGGTTTCCCTGGGGGGCGGCGGCCACAAAAACGCCTCCGGCGTCACGCTCCCGGTCCCCTTGCCGTCGGCGACCCAAACGCTCCTGGACGCCCTCGCCAAAACGCTTAAATAACATGCCCCCTCTGCTCAGCCGCCGGGTCCTCTCCGGCCTCTTTCTCATCGACAAACCCAAGGGTCCGACCTCCCACGACGCGGTGCTTTGGGCCCGGCGGGTCCTCAACACCGCGGAGGTCGGCCACTGCGGCTCCCTCGACCCCATGGCCACGGGACTTCTCCTCTTGGTCGTCGGAGAGGCCCGCACACAACAAAATCGATTCATGGCGGAACGCAAAGTCTACGAAGGCACGGTGCGGCTCGGGTTCGCGACGGACACCGACGACACCGACGGACGTCCCCTGGCGGGGACGTTCGCCCGTTCGGCCGCCGACGTTTCCGAAACCGACGCGCGCTCGGAACTCGAACGGTTCAAGGGCGTTTTTGACCAGGAAGTCCCCACGTTTTCGGCGGTCAAGGTGAACGGCAAACCCTTGTATCATTGGGCGCGCAAGGGCGTCCCGGTGGAGAAACCGACCAAATCCGTCGAAGTCCACGCCATTAATTTTCTGGCCTACGCCCCGCCCGACATCGACTTTCGGGTGGATTGCGCCAAGGGCTTCTACGTTCGGGCCCTGGCCCGGGATTTGGGGAAACGGTTGGGCACCGGTGGCGTTTTGTCGCGCCTTTGCCGGGAGTCCATCGGAACCTACGAACGCCGCAACGCCTACCCCTGGGTGGACCGCGCCGCCCTGGACCCCGCCGTTTTCGAGCGATCGTTCATTCCCATCGAACGGTTGCCCGACTGATGGGGAAACCCGTCGTCCTCACCCTCGGGACCTTCGACGGCGTTCACCGGGGCCACCAGGCTCTTCTGGCGAAGGCCCGGGCCCGGGCGCGCGCGTTGCGCGGGGAGGTGTTGGCCGTGGCCTTTGACCGTCCGCCCCGCCTTTTCTTCCATCCCGAGCCGTCCCCCGCGTTGATTACCACCCCCGAGGAGCGCGCCCTCCTGCTTCGTCGTTTCGGCGCGGATCACGTGGAACGACTGGCCTTTGGCCGGCCCTTGGCCCGTTTGTCCGCCGTTCGATTCCTTCGGGACTACGTTCGGGGGCGATGGAAGGCCCGGGAGTGCGTGGTGGGCTTTAATTTCGCTTTCGGGCGGAGCCGGGAGGGGGATTTCGCGACGCTTCAGCGCCTGGCCCGTCGGTGGAACCTGCGGGTCCACTCCGTGGGGCCCGTGGCGCACCGGGGACAAACGGTGTCCTCGGGGCTTATTCGGCGGTGCCTTCGGGCGGGAAAAACCGACGACGCGGCGGCCTTTCTCGGTCATTCCTTTGCCCTTTCGGGGGAGGTCGTCCGCGGACGGGGATGGGGCCGGGGACTGGGCTATCCCACGGCGAACCTTCGGGTCTCCCCGGACAAGATTTTGCCGGCCGGCGCTTTCGCGGTCGGCGTCGCCCTGCCCTCCGGCAC
The DNA here is from genome assembly GCA_016722575.1 of Elusimicrobiota bacterium. Lineage (NCBI taxonomy): Bacteria > Pseudomonadati > Elusimicrobiota > Elusimicrobiota bacterium. Next base: position 86,681 of record JADKIY010000005.1, read on the forward strand.
GCGCCGCGGGGGAATGATGAACATCGGCCGACGCCCCACCGTGTTGGCCGACGGGCCGCAAACCGTCGAAGTCCACGTGTTTGATTTTCTCGGCCGATTGGACGGGCAGCGTCTGACGGTCGACCTCCTCGGCCGCCTTCGTCCGGAAAAAAAATTCCCGTCCCGCGCGGACCTGATCCGCCAATTGCGTGAGGACGAGCGCCGGGCCCGATCCCGTGTGGGTCGCTCGGGCTGGCTGGCGTAAAAACGGGTTTGGGTTTATCCTAAGGGCATGGAACCCACGCCCCGCCGCGTTTTCGGAAAGACGGTGTTCTGGATCGGTATCGCCGTCGTTTTTCTTTGGTCCGGATTTCGACCCTTTGACCGATTCACGTGGTTCCTGGAAGTGGCCCCGGCCGTGGTGGGCGCGGTGATTCTCGTCGCCATTCGTCGACGCTTTCCGCTCACCCCCACGCTCCTTGTTTTAATCGGCCTTCACATGGTGGTTTTGATGATCGGCGGTCGCTACACCTACGCCCGAGTTCCGTTGTTCGATTGGATCCGCGATGCTTTCGGCCTGGCCCGCAATCACTACGACCGGCTGGGCCACTTCGCCCAGGGCTTTGTGCCGGCGCTCATCGCCCGGGAAATTCTGATCCGACGCTCCCCCTTGAAACCGGGCGGCTGGCTGTTTTTTCTGGTGGGCTGCGTGGCCTTGTCGATCAGCGCGTTTTACGAGTTGATCGAGTGGGGCGTCTCGTTGGCCACGGGCAGCGCGGGCGACGCCTTTTTGGGAACCCAGGGCGACGTGTGGGACACCCAGTGGGACATGGCCATGGCGTTGATCGGCGCGGTCACGGCGCAAATCGCCCTGGGCCGCCGCCAAGACCGCGAATTGGCCCCGGAAAAACCCACGTGAACCGCGCGGCGAGGATCGTGGCGGCGATCGGCGCGGTCCTCGGCCTGGCGGGGAACGCGCGCGCGGGGTTCGGCGGCCTCGAGGACATCGGCGTTTTTGCGGAGAGCGCTCAAACCGCCTCCACCCACTTCCGCCTGCACCACGAGGAAACCTTCGCCCCCGCCGGCATCCTCAACGATCTGGAAGGGTTGCACGCCAAACTGCTTCTCGACCTGGGCGTTTTCTCGCCCGGGGCCTATTCCGAGCGGATCGACGTCTATTTGTACAAGAACGCCGAGAGCTACGCCGCGCACGCCCACATGCCCGCCTGGTCGGCCGCCCACATTGATTTTCGAAACCGAAAAATCTACGGCTACCCCTCGGGCGAATTGAACCGCACCTTGGCCCACGAGATGGGGCATCTTTTCTTCATGCAATATTTCGTCGCCCAATCCACGACCCCGCCCCTGTGGCTCAACGAAGGCGTCGCCATGCTCATGGAATGGGACTACGGGGGGGACGGCGACTCGAACCAACGGGATCGGTATTTGATCAAAAGCCATCCGCCGCCGCTGGCCGATTTTTTTAAAACGACCTATCAGGGCGCCGGGAGCGATCAAGGCCGCGCCGTCTCCCTCTGGTACGCCCAGGCCGGGAGCGTGACGCGGTTTTTGATGCGCCGATTTTCAAAGGACCAGTTCGTCCGTTTCTGCGCCTCTCTCCGGGAGGGGAAAACAGTGGACGACGCCCTTCCCCTCGCCTACGGCCTCGCCGTTCCCGACGCCCCAACCCTCGACCGTCTTTGGCGGGAATCCCTCAACGCCGAGTGAGCAAGAAAATCCTTTACAGGATTTTCCCTCATTTGCTAGAATCCTCCCGATGATTACAAAAGAAAAGAAACACGACCTCGTATCCAAATTCGGTTCCACCCCCAAAGACACGGGTAACCCGGCCGCCCAAATCGCGATTTTGACCGAGCGCATCAACGGCCTCATGGACCACTTTCAAAAGGCCCCCAAGGACCACGGTTCTCGGCGCGGACTTTTGATGATGGTGGGCCACCGGCGTCGACTCCTGTCGCACTTGCGGGAATCGGAACCGAAGCGGTACGTGGAACTGCTCAAAGAACTTAACCTACGAAAATAGCGCGGCGCCCTTTTGGCGCGCCGGTTGTTTTGCACACGCAAGGGATGCGAAGGCTCCATGATCGTGGAGCGTTCCGATCCCTTCCGAACAACGCAAAACCCGCCGGCCGTCCAAGGGGCTCCGCGTTTTTTTTACACTCCAAAGGAGTCCTTTTACCATGAACAACGTTGAACGACCCGAAATCCAAGTGGGCGACAAGAAAATTTCCTTCGAAGTCGGCGGGGTGGCCCGCCAGGCCGCCGGCGCCGCTCTGGTCCGCATGGGCGACACCGTGGTGATCGTCGCCGCCGCCAACGGGACCAAACCCCGCGAAGACCGCGACTTTTTTCCGCTGACCGTCGATTACCGTGAACGCACTTACGCCGCGGGACGCATCCCCGGCGGGTTCTTTAAGCGCGAAGGGAAAGCGCGCGACAACGAAATTTTGACGAGCCGCCTGATCGACCGCTCCATTCGGCCGCTCTTCCCGGAATTCCTGCGCTTGGAAGTTCAAATCACCGCCCTGGCGCTCTCCCACGACGGCATGCACGACACGGACATCCTGACCATTTTGGGCGCCTCCGTGGCACTCGGCATGTCCACCCTGCCCTGGAACGGCCCCATCGGGGCCGTCCGCATCGCCCGCATCGATGAACGGTTCGTTTTCAACCCGACCCTGGACGAGCAGGACCGGAGCGTTTTGGACCTGGTCGTGGCCGGCAAAAAAGGCTCCATCTTGATGGTGGAATCCGGCAGCTACGAACTTTCCGAAGAGCTCCTCCTGGAAGCCTTGGCGCTGGCCCAACAGGAAATCGACAAAATTTGCGACATGCAGACCGAGCTGTTCCACAAGGTCGGCAAAGCCAAGATGGTCGTGGCCGCTCCGGCGATCGACGCGGGCCTCATCAAGAAAGTCAACGACCTCGCCCGCGGCAAATTCGCCGAAGCCATGCGCATCGCGGAAAAAACCGCCCGAGAAACCTTCATCGACGGCGTCGTCAAAAACGTCAAGGAATCCCTGGCCGCCGAATACCCCGAACAGGGCGGCGACATCTCGTCCTTGCTCGCCACCCTCGAATACGAAGAAGCCCGTCGGCTCATCTTGGACGAAAAACGCCGGACGGACGGACGCGGTTTTGAGGACGTGCGGCCCATTTCGATTCAAAGCGGCGTGTTGCCCCGGGTTCACGGCTCCGCCCTCTTCACCCGCGGTCAAACCCAGGCCCTGGCCACGGCCACCTTGGGATCCCCCGCCGACCAGCAGATCATGGACGAGTTGGAAGGGGAATACAAAGAGCGCTTCATGCTCCATTACAACTTCCCCGGCTTCTCCACCGGCGAACCCAAGGCCGAACGCGGCCCCGGCCGCCGGGAAGTCGGTCACGGCGCCCTGGCCAAACGCGCGCTGTCGCCCCTCCTGCCCGACGCCGAAAAGTTCCCGTACACCCTGCGCGTCGTCTCGGACATTTTGGAGTCCAACGGGTCCTCCTCCATGGCCACCGTATGCGGCGGCTCCCTGGCGCTTTTTGACGCCGGCGTTCCGATGAAACGCGCCGTGGCCGGCATCGCCATGGGCTTGGTGAAAGAGGGCGATCGCACCGCCGTCTTGACCGACATCATGGGCATGGAAGACCATTTGGGCGACATGGATTTCAAAGTCGCCGGCACCACCGAGGGCGTCACCGCCCTTCAGATGGACATCAAAATCGAGGGCATCTCCGTTGACATCATGAAACAGGCCCTGGAACAAGCCAAGCGCGCCCGCCTCTTCGTCTTGGGTAAAATGGCCCAAGCCCTGGCGGAACCCCGCCCGGACCTGGCCCCGACCGCTCCGCGCATGGAAGTCGTGAAGATCCCCGTGGACAAGATCGGCGCTTTGATCGGCCCCGGCGGCAAAAACATCCGCCGCATCATCGCCGAATCCGGCGCCCAGGTGGAAGTGGAAGACGACGGTTCCGTCTACATCACCGCCATTGATCGCGCGTCCATGGAAACCGCCAAACGCCAGATCGAGGGCTACAGCGCCGAAGCCGAAGTGGGCAAAATTTACAAAGGGACCGTCGTTCGCATCATGCCGAAACTCGGGGCGTTCATCGAAATTTTCCCGGGCAAAGACGGCCTCTGCCACATCTCCCAATTGGACGTCACCCGCGTGGAACGCGTCGAAGACGTCGTCAAAGTGGGCGACCAATTGGAAGTCAAAGTCCTGGAAATCGACAACATGGGCCGGGTCAACCTTTCGCGGCGGGCGGTCATCAAACCCGGTTCGGAATTGGAAGTCGCCCCCCGGGGTCCCCGGCGCGACGAACGCGGCGGCGGACGCGGCGGCGATCGTTTTGAGCGGCGCGGCGGCGGTGGGTATCGCGGCGGCGACCGCGGGGGAGACCGCGGCGGCGATCGTGGAGCCCCGCCGGCCCCTCCGCGCCCTCCCGTGGAACGCCGCAGCGACGATCACGGCGGTCGCGGGTACGAATAAATCGTGACGGAACGCCCCGCCCCCACCAACGGCCTTCGATTGCCGGGCCCCGACGAGCTTCGTCATTATTACGAACTCATGCGGGAGCGGGATCTCCTGGAATTGGAGATCCGCGACGGCGGGTTCTATTTAAAATTGGCCCGGCCCGCCCCGGGGGGCGTCGTTCCCCAGGTCCCCGCGCTGGCGGCGGCTCAAGCGCCCCCGCCCCCGGTCCCCTCGGTCGCGGCCGCCCCGACGCCGGCGGCGCTGTCGATTACGTCGCCCTTGGCCGGGGTGTTTTACCGCTCCCCCGCCCCCAACGCCGCCGCCTTTGTGAAAGAAGGGGACGCCGTGGCCTACGGCGATGTCCTGTGCATCGTCGAGGCCATGAAGGTGATGAACGAAATTCGCGCCGACAAGCCCGGCAAGATTAAAAAGATCGCCGCGGAAAACGGCAAACCGGTGTCCGCGGGGCAAGACCTCTTCCTCCTCGAACCGGCCTGACCGGGATGCATCACGAAATCGGCCAGGCCGGCGGCCTCGTGCTGGAATATCTCACCCGCCAAGGCGAATCTTCCGCCCTTCAAATTCGCTCGGACCTTCGATTGACCCAAACCTTGTTGTATTTGGCCCTGGGGTGGCTTTCCCGCGAAGGCAAGATCGACATCGTGGCCCGGGACCGAACCTACTGGGTGCTGGTTAAATCGTGACCCTCCTCCGCGCGGCCCTGCTCGGTGTGGTGCAAGGCCTCACCGAATTCCTTCCCGTTTCCTCCGACGGCCATCTCGCCCTGTTTCAAGCGGCGTTCGGCGAGGGCTCGCTCGCCCTGGACGTCGCCCTCCACGCGGGAACTCTTCTTTCCATGTTGCTCTTTTTCCGTTCCGACCTCGGACGCCTCTTTCAAGGATTGACCTCCCGCGTCGATGACGAACCCCGCGCCCTGGAGAGACGGCGACTTCTCTTAATTCTCATCGCCACGGTTCCGACCGGGATCATCGGATTGGGGCTCAAGCACACCGTGGAACGTTTATCGATGTCGCTTTTGGCCGCTGGCGTTGGGTTTCTCATCACCGCGGCGTTTCTATTGGCCGGCGAACGACGGGGCCGGCGGGAAGGGGGCCTCTCCCTCCGGGATATTCCACTTTGGCACCCCGTGCTGATCGGTCTCGCCCAAGGGGCCGCCGTCTGGCCGGGCTGGTCCCGAAGCGCCTCCACCATCGGCCTCGCCTTGGTTTTGGGCTGGCGCTGGGACGACGCCGGCCGCTTTAGCTTTCTGGCGGCCATGCCGGCCATTTTCGGCGCGGTGCTATTGACCGCCCGGGACATCGCCGCCTTGCCGCCCGTTCCGGCGGTGGTGGGCTTTCTCGTTTCCTTCGCCGTGGGGACGCTCTCGCTCCGAATCCTGATGCGGTTTCTGGCCGCCCGGCGCCTCTGGCCCTTTGCCCTGTATTGCCTCGGGTTGGGCCTCTTCGCGCTCCTCAAAAGTGTGTAAAATAAGCCGACATGGCCTTTTCCCTGAACGCCCGATTTAAAACCAACGCCCGCGGACGCCGCCGTTCGGAAACGAAAAACCGCGGCTCCTTGCCGGGCATCGTCCTCATGACCGCCTCGGTTCTGGCGATGTATTGCGTGTTGTTCCCTTTGGGTTTGGGGGGAAAACCGATCAAAGCGGCCTTGGCCACGGCCTTCGGCGTGGGCCGGTTTATTGTGCCTTTGTGGGCGGGCTACGTCGGGCTTCGATTTTCTCTGCGGCGCCCCTGGCCCCAACCGACGTTGCGCATCGTCCTGGGGGCGTTGTTCCAGGCGGCCGCCCTTTCTTTCGTCAGCCTTTTTTCCCAATTGGCTTTCCAACAAAATGCCGCCGGCGTCGTCGGGTTGGCCGGGCAGGAATTTTTGGTCCGCCTTTTTGGCCCTCCGGGGGCGTGGCTCGTGTCCCTGACGGCGATGGGACTCGCCGCCGCCGGGTTGATGCGCGTCTCCCCGATGACCGTGGTGGAATGGTTGTGGACGCAACTTAAAAACGATGTGAACGAATGGCGCTCCGCGCGCCAGCAGACCGCGGCGAAAAAAGATCCTGTGGTGAAGCCGCGCCCGATGGCGCCCGCCCCCCTCGAGCCCCGACCGGCCCCGACCGTGGTCAAAAACACGCCGACCCCCGTCGTTGCCGCGCCGCCTCCGGCCGCCCCGACGCCGGCCCGTGAATCGGCCAAACCGGTCGCTCCGCGGCACGCCCCCGCCCCCGCGGTGGCCGTCGCCGGCCCCGCCGCCGCGGCGCGCCCGCCCTACCAATTGCCGCCGATCAGCCTCCTGAGCGAACCCGACAACAAGGGCCGCCAGCCCGCGGAAGACGCCTTGGTGGCCAAAGCCAAAATTTTGGAGCAAACCCTGGCCAATTTCGGGGTCGAGGCCCGCACCACCGACATTCACCCGGGCCCCGTTATTACCCGTTATGATTTGGAACCCGCCCCGGGCGTCAAGATCAGCTCCATCGTCAACTTGGCCGACGACATCGCCCTGGCCATGAAAGCCACCCGGGTGCGGGTGCTGGCGCCCATCCCCGGCAAAGGAGCGGTCGGGGTGGAGATCCCCAATTCCGAATCCGTGATCGTCTCGTTGAAGGAAATCATCGCCGACGCCCGATTTCAAAACAGCGTGTCGCCCCTCACGGTCGCCCTGGGAAAAACCAGCTCCGGGGAGCCCCACGTCACGGATTTGGCGCCCATGCCGCATCTCCTCGTCGCCGGGGCCACCGGGGCGGGAAAATCCGTGGCGATCCACACGCTCATCATGTCGGTCTTGTTGCGCGCCAAACCCGACCAGGTCAAATTTTGCCTCATCGATCCCAAGCGGCTCGAATTGCCGGTGTACGACGGCCTGCCTCACTTGTACGATCCGCGCACGGGCCCCGATGCCGCCCAGGTCATCACCTTGCCCAAGGAAGCGGCCAAGGCGCTCCAGCGCATGGTCAAAGTGATGGAATACCGCTACGAAATATTCGCTCGGGCCAACGTCCGCAACATTGAGGGTTACAACGAAAAACGCCGGGCCCAGGGCCTGCCGCCGGAGTTTTACATCATCGTCGTCATCGACGAGTTGGCCGACTTGATGCTGATTTCCGCCAAAGAGGTGGAAGACTGCATCCAACGCCTGGCCCAAATGGCCCGGGCCGTGGGGATCCACCTGGTCCTCGCCACCCAACGGCCCTCGGTGGACGTCATCACGGGCGTCATCAAAGCGAACCTCCCGGCCCGCATTGCTTTGCGGGTGGCCTCCCAAATCGACAGCCGCGTGATTTTGGACGGGCCCGGAGCCGAATCCCTGGTGGGGAAAGGCGACATGCTCTTTCTCCCGGCGGGAGCGCCCCAACCCATCCGCCTGCAAGGGGCTTTCGTTTCCGAAAAAGAAGTCGAGGCCGTGGTCAATTTCTGCAAGAGCCAGGGCGGCCCCGACTACGTGGACATCTTCGCCCAGATCGCCGCGGCCGAGTCCGCCCAGGAAGATTCGGAAACCCGCCAGCAATTGGACGAAGCCCTCCGCCTGGTGGTCGAGCGGAAACGCGTTTCCCAGGACCTCCTTAAAGCGCACTTCGGCTCCTCCGCCCGGGCCACCAACGTCTTGTCGCTCCTGGAAGTCAAAGGATTCATTTTCAAACCCGAGGGCACCAACAAGTGGGAAATCTATTTCGACAAGATCGACGATTACTTCCGAATCCCCGGAGCGCCCCCGCCGCCGCCGGAAGAACCCACGACGCCCACCCAATCGGAGAGAGCGTCCGCGTGAGGCGCTCCGCGCTGTCCCTCCTCCTGGTCGCGGCCGCGGCCGCGTCGCTGCGGGCCCAATCCGCCGAGGAGGTCGTGGCCCGGCTCCAACGGGCTGAAACCGAGATCCAGCGGCTCCAATTCGATTATCTTCAAACGACCCGGATCCCGCTCACCGGCGAAACGGTCAAATCCAAAGGCGCCGCTCTCTTCGAACGCCCCAACCGCTTCCGCCTCGAACAAAAATCACCCCAACCGCAAACGGTCGTTTGCGACGGGAAAGACCTCTGGTTTTACCTCCCGGCCCGGGGGCAAGCGCTTCGGGATTCGGTCGACAACTGGGCCCGGTCCGCGGGCTTCCCCCAGGGTCTGTCGCCCTTCCGTCTCGAAACGACGGAACTTCGCGCCAAATACGATATCGCGCTCGAAACGCCCGATCCCAAAACGCCGATTCTCCGGTTGACCCCCCGGGGGGACCGCGCTTTCCCCTACGACCTTCGCGTGTGGGTGGACCTGGCGTCGGGGCTTCCGATCAAAACCGAATTGTCCTCCAAAAGCGTGACCGCGACGACCACCGTTAAAAATTTTAAAATCAATGTCCCTTTGAGCCCCGACGCTTTTCGGTTTTCTCCTCCGGCGGGAACCGACGTGATCGACGCGCCATTGAAATAAATCGAAGGAATCCCATGACCGACATCGCTCCCGGCACCATCGGCCAGTCGCTACGCAACCGACGGCTGCAGAACAATAAAACCATCGAGGACGTCGCCGACGCGACGCGCATCCAAGCCAAATTCTTAAAAGCCCTGGAGGAAGAACGCTGGACGGAACTGCCCGCCCGGGTGTTCCTGGACGGCTTTCTTGTGAAATACGCCGAATTCCTCGGTCTGGACGGAAAAGACCTCCTCCGCCAATTGCGTCAACAACTGGGCCAGACCGACAAACCGGCTTTCACCAACCCCGAACCCGTCCCGGAGGCCGCCGGCGGCGGCGGTTCCCTCCTTCAAATTCGCCTGCCCTTCGTGATGCTGGGCGTGGTGTTGGTGATTCTGGCGGGTTTCTATTTCTACCGCTCCCAGCAGGAACGGCCGCGCCCGGGCCCGTTGAACCTCAACAACGTCAACGATACCCAGCCCCTCCCCGCGGTTCTCTCGTCGTCGACCACCGCCCCGACCCTCCCCATCGTTGAACACACGGCCACGGTGCGAGCCCAAAATCTGGTGTGGTTGCGGGTGTGGGCCGACAACGCCGTCAAATTCGAAGGCACGTTGAACGCGGGCGAGACCCGGCGATGGACCTTCCAATCCCTGTTTCGGCTGCGCGCCGGCAATCTTTCCCGGGTGGTGATGGACGTGGACGGCGGCGCCGTTCCGACTTCGAGCAGTTCCAATCCCGGCGAAGTGGTCTGGCCGGGGACCAACGGGGAACGCGCCACCCTGACGCTCTCGGCCCCGGCGGTTCGGCCGGCCGCGCGCCCGACCGCAACGACCCCCGTCCTCCGCTCCACCTCCCCCGCGCCGGTCCCCCACGAGTGACGCGCGGCCGGGTGGCTTTCGTCGTTCTTGGCTGCGCCAAGAATCAGGTGGAAGCCGAAAGCATGTCGTCGCGCCTGGCCCGAGAGGGCTGGGAAATGACGGCGGACCTGCCCAACGCCTCGGTGATCGTCGTTCACACCTGCGGCTTCCTGGAGAGCGCCCGAAAAGAGGCGGCCGACACCTTGGCCGGCATTCGCAAAGCCGCCCCCCGTTCCTTTCTGGTCATGACCGGTTGCTTCGCCCAATACTTGAACGGCAAATCCTGGCCGGGGGTGGACGCGCTTTTGGGCACGGGACAATTCCACCGCCTTCCCGACGTGATCGATGAAAAGCGGCGGCTGAAAAAAGGCCTGCCCGGGGGCGCCGCCGCGGCGACGGACCGGGGTCCCAACGGCTACCACGACGCCGCCCTTCCGCGCCCACTCCGACCCGGACAGCAATCGGCCTACCTGCGCCTTTCCGAAGGGTGCAATCACCGATGCACCTTTTGCGTCATCCCCCAATTGCGCGGCAATCTCAAAAGCCGACCGGCCGCCGACATTCTGGCCGAAGGCCGGGGGTTGGTGGATCGGGGCGTTCGCGAACTGGTATTGATCAGCCAGGACACCACCGACTACGGCCGCGACCTCCCGCATTTTGGACTGACCGATCTGCTCCAGGATTTTCGACGGTGGCCCGACTTGACCTGGCTCCGACTGCTTTACGCCTACCCCTCCGAAGTGAACGACCGCCTCATCGACCTCCTGGCGGAGGAACCCAAACTCTGCGGGTATCTCGACATGCCCCTTCAACACATCGCCGACGCCGTGCTTAAAGCCATGGCGCGGGAGGGGGGGGAACGGGCGACCCGAACCCTTTTGGACCGCCTTCTAAAACGCGTGCCCGCCCTGGCCCTCCGCACGACTTTCATCGTCGGGTTCCCCGGCGAAACCGAAACGGATTTTCGAAAAGCCGAATCCCTCGTGGCCTCGGGCGTCTTTGAGCACGTGGGCGTGTTCCCCTATTCCTTTGAGTCCCGGTCGCCCTCCGCCCACCTGCCGGGACAGGTTCCGGCGGAAGTCGTCAGCGAACGGTGGCAGCGTTTGTTGGACGCCCACCGGAAGGTCAAAACCGCCAAGGACAAGGCCCGCGTCGGGTCCGACATCGAGGTCTTGGTGGAATGGGACCCCGACGGCCAGCCCACGGCCCGGGCGCGGCACCAGGCGCCGGAAGTGGACGGCGGCGTGCTCCTCGACCGATGGCCGGCTCCCGGCTTTCACCGGGCCCGCGTTACCGGCGTTCGGGACATCCATTTAACGGCGCGGACTCTGTCGGCTCCGGCCCAACGAATCGCGCCGGCCCGGCCGAAATCCAAGCCTCGCGCGGGGGCGCCCCGATGAATCTGCCCAACAAACTCACCGTCGCGCGCCTGGCGTCGGTTCCTTTTTTCCTCTTGTGCGTCTCCTGGGACAACGTCTACGCGCGCCTCGGCGCTCTGCTGATCTTCGTCGGCGCCGGCATCACCGATTTGGTCGACGGCCACATTGCCCGAACGCGGAACATGGTCACGCCCTTGGGGGTGTTCCTGGACCCCCTGGCCGACAAACTGATCATCACGGCGGCTTTCATTTCCTTCATCGAACTCCGGGACCTTCACATCCCCGCCTGGATGATCGTCGCCATCGTGGGTCGGGAATTCGTCCTCACCGGCCTGCGGGCCGTGGCCGCCAGCCAGGGGCAAATCATGGGGGCGGACGACGGGGGGAAATTCAAAACCTCGATTCAGAACACGGCCATTATCGCCATTCTGGTCGCCCTCCTGGTCGCCTCCGGACTGGAGCGCTTCGGGGGGCATTCCATTGAAAGTCTTTATGCCCGGGGCGGTTGGCGCGGGGACGCGGCCCGCGTCCTGGATTGGGTTCCTTTCTGGATGGCCTTCGGCGCCACGCTCTTTTCGCTGGTCACGGGTGTGAGCTACCTGCGCAAACATTGGGCCTTGTTGAAGGAAAATCCGTGACCGAGAGCCCCCGCCGTTCCTGGGGCCAATGGGCCGTTTTGTCCGTGGCGACCGTGGGTTTTCTGGGGTGGGCCCCCTACCACCTGGTTTCCCACAAAAAATGGAAAGGCGGCGGTCTTCTGGGGACCCTCGCCGGCGCCGCCCTGCTTTGGATCGCCCCTGTCGGCGGCCCCCGTTTGTGGGCGTTTTTTGCGGCCGTTCTGGTGGTATCGGTCGTCACAAGCCATTGGGCGGAAAAGTGGCTCTCCCTGGACGACCCCCGCATCGTCATCGATGAAGTGGCCGGGGTCTGGACCGCCTGCCTTCTTTTGCCCCGGGCCACCGTTCCTTTTTTGATGGGCGTCTTTTTCTTTCGCGTCTTCGACGTTTTTAAAGGCCCCTGGGGCCGAGCGGTGTCGCGCCTTCCCGGCGGTTGGGGCGTGGTGGCCGACGACCTGGTGGCGGGCATCATCGCTTTTTTTCTGACCAAGGGAATTTCCGCCGCGATTCTTTAAACGCCGCGTCCCCGGACGCAGACCCTACCCTCCAAAACACCCAACCACTATACAAACGAATAGTTTTTGTTGACAGTCGCGTAAACGATGTATTACGATCTCCTTTCGAACCCATCGGAGGATCCAAATGTCCCAAACCAGCACCAAAGACGAGAAATTTAAAGCCCTGCAACTGGCCCTTTCCACCATTGAAAAGCAGCACGGGAAAGAAGCCATCATGAAGTTGGGGGAAAAATCCGCCAAAGTGAAGGTGGACGCCATTCCGACCGGTTCCCTGCCTTTGGACATCGTGCTGGGCGTGGGCGGGCTTCCCCGGGGCCGCGTGGTGGAAATCTACGGTCCCGAATCCTCGGGCAAAACGACCCTTTCGCTTCACGTGGTGGCCGAAGCCCAAAAACTGGGCGGCACCGCGGCCTACATCGACGCCGAACACGCCATGGACCCGGAATACGCCAAAAAGCTCGGCGTCGACATCGACAACCTCCTGATCTCCCAGCCGGATTCCGGCGAACAGGCCCTGGAAATCGCGGACCAGCTGATTCGAAGCGGCGCGGTGGACATCATTGTGGTGGACTCCGTGGCGGCCCTGGTGCCCCGGGCGGAAATCGAAGGGGAAATGGGGACTCCCACGTGGGTCTCCAGGCCCGCCTCATGAGCCAGGCCCTTCGCAAATTGACCAGCAACATCGCCCGTTCCAAGACCTGCATCATCTTCATCAACCAACTGCGCATGAAGATCGGCGTGATGTACGGCAACCCCGAGACGACCACCGGCGGCATGGCGCTCAAGTTTTACGCCTCGGTGCGGCTGGACATCCGCCGCGTCGAATCCATCAAGCAGGGCGACAAAGTCGTGGGCAACCGCGTCCGCGTCAAAGTCGTCAAAAACAAAGTGGCGGCGCCCTTTCAGCAGGCGGAGTTCGACATGCTTTTCGGCGAGGGCATCTCCCGGGAAAACAGCCTCATCGACATGGGCGTCAACGCCGGCATCGTGGAGAAAGCCGGCACGTGGATTCTTTACAAAGACGAACGCCTCGGCCAGGGCCGCGAGAACGCCCGGGAATTCCTGAAGGCGAACAAAAACATCGCCGACGAGATCGACAAGGCCATCCGGGCCAAGTTTTTCCCCGGGGACGGCGCCGCGGCCGTGGAAGCCAAACCGGCGGCCGAAAAAGAAGTCAAGGAAACCAAAGAGAAAGAGCCCGCCCGCGCCGCCAAAGCCGCTCGCGCCTAGGGGGCCCTCCTTGCCCGAAGAAGCCGCGGCGCTCCCGCCGTTTCTTCAAGAGTTCCTCGACCACCTGCGGGTCGAGCGGAAGCTGGCGGCCAACACCCTGGCCGCCTACGGGGCCGATCTGAAGGCCTATTTTCGGTATTTGAACGAACACCGCCTTCCTTTGGAGGCGGTCAACGCCGAAACCCTGGCCGAATTCCTTTGGGCGCGCCGGACCGAAGGACTTAAAGCGGCCAGCCTCTTGCGCCTGGCCGGCGCCCTGAAACAATTCCACCGCTATCTGAAGCGGGAAGGTCACACCGACCGGGATCCCACCGCCACCCTCACGGGACCCAAAAAACCCGAGCGCCTGCCCAACGTCTTGACCGAAGAAGAAGTGCGTCGTCTACTGTCCCACACGCCCTCGCCCCTCCGCTTCGGCGACCGCCGCTTCCGGGCCATGCTGGAACTTCTCTACGCGACGGGGTTGCGCGTCAGTGAAATGGTTTCTTTAAAGCGGGATCAGGTGGATTTGGAAGTGGGGTATGTGCGGGCCTGGGGAAAGGGGGGAAAAGAGCGCGTCGTCCCAATGAACCGGAGGGCGATCGGCGCCCTCCAAGGCCTGCTGTCGGAGCGGCCGGTGGGTCCCGGAGGCTTTTTGTTCGCCCATCCTTCCGGACGGCCCCTGACGCGCGTGTCCTTTTGGCAACACCTTCGCCGGTGGGCGGCCGCCGCGGGGGTTCATCGGCCGCTCAGCCCCCACGTCTTGCGCCATTCCTTCGCCACCCACCTGCTGGCCAACGGGGCCGATCTTCGGTCCGTGCAGGAAATGCTGGGGCACGCCGACATTTCCACCACGCAAATTTACACCCACGTCGACCGCGAGGCCCTCAAACGGGCCCACCGCCAATTCCATCCGCGCCCGTAGGATCCGTTAAAAAAGAAGACGAGGCTCGATCGAAGCGATCGAACCCCGTCGAATAAAGGACGCGAACCCTCAGACGCCGTATTTCTTGAGGATCATGGCCCCGCCCAGGCCGCCAGAAGCACAAGCCGTGGAGAGGCCGAAACGGGCGTTGGGGTCGGATTTCATTGAATAAAGCAAATTGAGCAAAAGCCGCACACCCGTCGCGGCCAAGGGATGCCCCAGGGCCAAGGTCCCGCCGTTGGGGTTCAAGGCGCCCGACTCGTTGGCCGCCGCCCAGTCCTGGTTGAATTTTTCCTTGCCCACCCGGAAAATGGAGAGACAGGTCGCCGCGAAGGCCTCGTGCAGCTCGATGTGGGAAAGTTCCCCGAATTTCAACTCCGCCCGCTCCAGGGCGATGTTCGTCGCGAAAACCGGAGAGATGCCCATGTAGGCCGGGTTGGTCCCCCAGAATCCCCAGGAATAAATTTCGGCCAAAATTTCGAGCCCCAAATCCTTGGCCCGCTCCTCCGAACACACGATCACGACCGCCGCCCCGTCCGATCGGGCGCAGGCGTTGAACAGCGTCACGGTCCCTTCGCTTCGGCCTTCTTCGTAGGTCTTCCCTTGGATGTACGACCCGTTGTCCCGATAAAAATCCTTGATGGAATAGGACGGCCCGTCAAAAATGGTCGGGGCCTTTTCGAGCATTTTGGGTTTTTCCACCAGGCTCTCCCGCAAAAACGGGTATTCGTCCTTTTCCAGCACCGTTTGACCGCCCCGTTCAATGGGGACGACGTGGGTGGCGTAAAACCCGGTTTTCTCGCCGGTCAATCCCTTGCGATAACTTTCAAAAGCGTATTTGTCCTGAGCCGCCCGGGAGATTGAATACATCTGGGCGCAGATTTCGGCCGTGGCGGCCATGTTGATTTTTTCAATGGGATCGGTGAGGCCTTCTTC
The DNA here is from genome assembly GCA_016722575.1 of Elusimicrobiota bacterium. NCBI lineage: Bacteria > Pseudomonadati > Elusimicrobiota > Elusimicrobiota bacterium. Next base: position 101,994 of record JADKIY010000005.1, read on the forward strand.
GGTGGTGTCGCGGATGGCGATCTCCGGGTCTCCCCACAGGTTGGCCCATTCCGCCTTGACGGTTTCCAGGGATCGAAGCTTTTTGTGGGACCGGGGTCCCCGGATGGCGTAGGGGAAATTGGACATGGACTCCGTCCCGCCCGCCAGGTACAAATCGCCCTCGCCCATCACGATGTGTCGATAGGCGCTGGCCACGGTTTCCAAACTGGAAACGCAGTTGGCTTGAACGGTGTAGGCGTGGGCTTTGACGGGCAGACCGGCTTTCAAGGCGGTCACCCGGGCGATGTTGGGGGCGTGGGATCCTTGACCCACCCAACCGACCAGGACGCCGTCCACGGCGTGGGGATACAGGGATGTTTTTTGGAAAACGCCGCGCACCGCGGCTTCCATCAGGTCTTCGGGAAGAAACCCGGCCAGGCTTTTGCCCAGATGTCCGATCGGGGTTCTCACCCCTCCGCAAATCACAACTTTTTTGGGCGTGGCCTTCATGGGTGTCCTCCCCAGCGTGTGGACCGGCTTCGCTTTAAGGCTAGCCCCCGGGCGCGGCTTTGTCAATCGCCGCGCCGACGGGCCCCGGGCATGGTAAAATAACGGGATTATGAAATTTTACGTCGAAACCTTCGGCTGTCAGATGAACGTGGCGGACAGCCAGGAAATGGGCCGCCGCCTGGCGGCCCGGGGATTCGCCCCGACCGAAGAACCGGCCGAGGCCGACGTGATCCTGGTCAACACCTGCACCGTTCGGGACCACGCCGAACACAAAGCCCTCTCTTATTTGGGCCGGCTCACCCCTTGGAAAAGCCAGGACCCCAGCCGGTGCGTCATTTTGGCCGGGTGCGCCGCCGAACGACTGCAGGGGACCATCCGGCGACGGTTTCCCCACGTCTCGGTGGTGGTCGGCGCCAAATCCATCGACCGCTTTGACGAGCTGGTGGACGCCGCCCTCCCGTCCCTGGCCTACGACGGCGAAGGGGAAGCTCTGGACGCCTGGGGCTGGATGACGGGCGCCGCCGGAACGCCGTCCTCGGTCACGGCCCACGTGACCCTCATGCGGGGATGCAACTTTTCCTGCAGTTATTGCGTCGTCCCCCAAGTGCGGGGGCGGGAAAAATACCGCCCCGCGGCGAGTTTGCTGGCGGAGGTGCGGGAAAAGGCCGCCCGGGGCCAACCGGAAATTCTCCTGCTGGGTCAAACGGTCAATTCCTACCGACCCGCGGGCCCCAACCCCGGTCCCGACGGCCGCGAGATCCGGGACTTCGCCGATCTGCTTCGGGCCGTGGCGGTCGAGCCGGGCGTCCGGCGGATCCGGTTCATGAGCCCGCACCCCCACCACGTGGACGATCGATTTGTGGCCGCCGTGGCGGAAACCCCCTCCGTCTGCCCGCACCTCCATTTGCCCGCCCAATCGGGGTCGGACCGGCTCTTGCCCCTCATGCGCCGAAATTACTCCCGTCGGGATTACGTGGAAAAAGCGGCCCGGCTGCGCCGGGCGGTTCCGGGCCTGGCCCTCACCACCGACCTCATCGTCGGTTTCCCCGGGGAAACCGAAGAGGACTTCGCGGAGACGTTGTCCCTCGTGCGGGAAGTGGATTTTGACGGGGCCTACACGTTCAAATATTCGCCCCGCCCGGGAACGGTCTCCGCGTCCCGGACCGATGACGTTTCCATCGAGGTCAAGGAAGAACGATTGGCGCGTTTGCGCGAATGGACCGACCGTTTGGCGGAGCAAAAAACCGCGGCGCAGGTGGGCGCCCGAACGGAAGCGTTGATCGAAGCCCGTCGGGGCGACGCGCTCGAAGCCCGAACCCCCCACAGCCGTAAAATTTTCATCGAAAATTCCAACGCCCCGGTGGGCGCCCTCGTGGACTGTCGGGTGGTCCGAGCCGATGGGAAGAACCTTTACGGGACCCCGTGCCCATGACCCCCGGTCTCAAACGACGCCCCCGCCGCTGGGCCTTTATTGTTCCGGCGTTGGCCCTCCTGATTCCCTTGGCCGTTCCCGCTCGGTTTTATTGGCAGGTCACCCGTCCCCTGATCCACAAAGACGCCATCGACCTCTACGCCGGGCAATACGGCATCGACCCGTTGTTCGTTTTGGCCCTCGTCCGCGTCGAATCGGGTTTCGCTCCCTCGGCACGTTCCCACCGGGGCGCCATCGGCCTCATGCAACTCATGCCGGACACCGCCCGGGAGATGGCCGTCCGGGTGGGGGAAAACCCCTCGACGCTTAATCTGGAGGAACCGGACATCAACATCCATTTGGGCGTTCACTATCTTTCCCTCCTGAGAAAAGAATTCGGCGAGGACGAAGTGTCCCTTCTGGCGGCCTACAACGCGGGCCCGACCAACACCCGGGCGTGGCGGGGCAACGGCTCCCTGTCCACCCGGGACATTCCCTTCCCCGAAACCCGCTTTTTTGTGACCCGCGTCCAACGCACCCATCGCTGGCTCCGGCGGCTTCAAGCGGTGAAACGGTTTTTCCATGTCTGAACCCGCCGCCGCGCCCACCGCCACGCCCATCATGCGTCAGTACCAGGCCCTCAAAACCCAAAACCCGGACGCGATCCTTTTTTTCCGCCTGGGCGACTTCTACGAATTGTTCGAAGACGACGCCCGCCGGGCGGCGCCCATTCTCGAGCTCGTGTTGACCCAACGCCAGGGGATTCCCATGTGCGGCCTCCCGCACCACGCCTTGCCGGGGTACCTGGGCAAATTGCTCAAGCGGGGTTGGCGCGTGGCCATCGCCGAGCAAATGGAAGACCCGGCGACCACCAAAGGCATGGTGCGGCGGGACGTCGTGCGCGTGGTGACGCCCGGCACCGTGCTGGAGGAAGAATTGTTGTCGGCCAAACAAAATAATTTTTTGGCCGCCGTTTGGCCGGGGCGGGGGACCTCGCCTTGGGGGCTCGCCTGGACCGACATGTCCACCGGCGAATTGTCCTTCGCGGCCCTTCCGGGGAGCGCCGGCGTGGCCGACGAACTGTCCCGGTGGGACCCCCGGGAAACTCTGTGGCCGGCCGGCGGCCCCGCGCCCGAGGATCAACGCCCGGTCACCCGCGTGGACGCCGCCTCTTTCCTGCCGGACTCCGCCCTTCGCCGGGCGCCGACGCTTTTCGGGGTTCGCTCCTTCGACGGCTACGGACTTCCGGCGGACCATCCGGCCCTTCCCGCGGTGGCGGCTCTGTTCAATTACATCGAACGCAACCAGGCCGCGGCCCTGAACGCCCTCCGCCCGCCCCGGGCCCACGCTCCGGCCCGGTTCATGACCCTGGACGCCCTGGCCCTCCGCCGCTTGGACCTTTTTCCGCCCGACAACGGCGGCGACCCCCAACGGCCCACCGCCCTCTGGAATTTGTTGGACCACACGGGCACGGCCATGGGCGGACGACGACTCAAAGCCTGGATGTTAAACCCCTTGATGGATTTGGACGCCATCGCCGCCCGGCAGGACCGGGTGGATTTTTTACTGACCCACGGCCGTCTCCGGCGCGCCGTGGGCGACCTGCTGCGCGAAACGGCCGACGTGGAACGCGTCCTCTCCCGGCTTACGGCGGGAACGGCCTCCGGGCGGGACCTCGGCGCCCTGCGCCGAACCCTCCGCCAAGCGCCGGATCTGGAGAAAACCCTCTGTTCCGGCGGAGAACCGCTGGCGGGCCAACACCCGCTCGGGGATCTGGCCCGAACCTTCCAGGTTCCCTCGGGCCCCCGGGAATTGCTCGAGAAGGCGCTGGCCGAAGATCCGCCCCAGCGCCTGCAGGACGGCGGCGTCATCCGGGACGGTTATTCCGCGCCTTTGGACGAATGGCGGCAGCTCGCGCGCCATGGGCGGGGCTGGATTTCCGATTTGGAACGGACCGAACGGGAAAAAACGGGGATCGGCTCCCTTAAAATCGGATTCACCTCGGTCTTCGGCTATTACCTCGAGGTCTCCAAGGTCAATTTGGCCAAGGTGCCCCCCGAATGGATCCGAAAACAAACCCTGACGAACGCGGAGCGCTTTGTGACGCCGGAACTCAAAGCCCACGAGGAAAAGGTCCTCAGCGCGGAGGAAAAAGCCAAGGCCCTGGAACGGGACCTTTTGGCCGAATTGCGCCAGAAAATTTTGGCTCACCGGGAATCCCTCATTCGCCTGGCGGAGGGGTTGGCCGAAACCGACGCGTTGGCTTCCCTGGCGGAAGCGGCCGAACGCGGCCATTGGACGCGGCCCCGATTGACGAACGACCCCGTGTTGCGACTGGAAGGCGCCCGCCATCCGGTGGTGGAGCGAATGCTCGAGGCCACGGGCGGCGGCGCCTTCGTGCCCAACGACCTGGAGCTGGACGGCGCCGACCGGCAACTTCTCCTGGTCACGGGCCCCAACATGGGGGGAAAATCCACGTATCTTCGGCAGACGGGCCTGATCGTCCTTTTGGCCCAAATGGGCTCCTACGTCCCCGCCGCCCGGGCCACGGTGGGGATCGTCGACCGGATCTTCACGCGCATCGGCGCGGGGGACAATTTGGCCGCGGGGGCGTCGACTTTTCTCGTTGAAATGCAGGAGGTGGCGAGCATCCTCCACAACGCCACGCCCCGAAGCTTGGTGATCCTGGACGAAGTCGGGCGCGGGACCTCCACCTACGACGGCGTGGCCGTCGCCTGGGCGGTGGCGGAGCACCTGGCCGGGCGGGGCGCGGCCGGCCCGCGAACTCTTTTTGCCACGCACTATTTCGAGTTGACCGAATTGCCGGACCGGTTTCCGCGCATCGCCAACGCCCACGCGGCCGTCCGGGAGTGGACGAAACCCGATGGCAAAATCGACCTGGTGCTCCTGCACGAAGTGCGGCCGGGGCCCGCCGAACGCTCCTTCGGCGTTCACGTGGCCCAAATGGCCGGACTTCCCGCCGACTGCGTGACGCGCGCCGCGGCTCTCCTGGCGGCCCTCGAGAAGGGGGACGCCCGGCTGCCCGTGCGGCCCGCCGGCAACGGGCAAATGGATTTGTTTTCCAACCACCCCGTGTTGGAAGCGCTCCGCGCCCTGGACCCCGAACGCTTGACGCCCCTCGAGGCCCTTCAGAAATTGGCGGAACTGAAAAAAGGATTGTAAGGCCGCGCGGGACTCGACGCGCGGGGACGGCTTTGTTATCATTCGACCGCGGAGTCCGACGCGCCCCTTGAAGGAGGGTCCCTTGAAGCCCGACAACCGACGACACAAACGCTTTCCCGTTTTAAAAGACATGGCCGAGCCGGTGGACCTGTTCGTCATGGACCAGCCGCCCCGGGAGGTCCCCGCCGTCCTCACGAACCTGTCCGCCGGCGGCATGGCCCTGGTCGTCTTTGCCCACGTGTCCGGCGACGCCAAACTCAAAATTCTGCTCGACGTCCACGGCCTGGAAAACCTCGAGCTCCAGGGCCGCGTGGCCTGGACCGAAGTCAAAGGCGACACCACCGCCATCGGCGTCCGCTTCGACCACCTTTCCCACGACACCGTCCACCGCATCACCAAAATGGCCGAAGACTTCCAGGATTGCGAACTCAAGATCTCCTTCGGGCTCAAAGACGTCTGCTTCCGGCAATGCGCCTATTGGACCCTCTGCGGCAAACCCGTTAAGTTGAAGCATTGAAGAACAAAGTTCGAAAGCTGCCGGACGACATCGTCCGGGGCATTGCGGCGGGCGAGGTCGTGGAGCGGCCCGCCTCCGTCCTCAAGGAACTCCTCGAAAACGCCGTGGACGCGGGCGCCCGGCGCCTCGAAATCGAATGGCGGGACGCCGGACGGCGCCGCCTGCGGGTGACCGACGACGGCGGGGGCATGACCCCCGACGACGCGCGGCTCGCCCTCGAACGCCACGCCACCTCCAAAATCGCCGCGCTGGCGGACCTCGAAACCCTGTCGACCTACGGATTTCGGGGGGAAGCCCTTCCCTCCATCGCCGCCGTTTCCCGCTTTGGCTTGTCCACCCGCTCCGCCGACGGCGAAGGCTGGTCCATCGCCCTGGAAGCCGGCCGACCATTGCGCGAAGGCCCGGCGGGCGTTCCCCCGGGGACCACGATCACCGTCGACGACCTCTTTTTTGCCGTGCCCGCGCGCTTGAAATTTTTAAAATCCGACGCCACCGAACGGGCCCTCCTTCTCCGCACCGTGGAAGATGTCGCCCTGGCCGAACCGGGCCTGGAACTGCGAATCCTTTCCGAGGACCGCCCGCCCTTGGTCCTGCCCGCCGTGCCGGTGAGCGACCGCGAAGCCCTGCGGGATCGTCTGGCGCGCCTGTGGGGCGCCGACCGCGCCCGGACTCTTAAACCCGTCGAATCCCGGGGCGCCAACATGAGCGTGTCGGGCTGGGTGTCCGACGTTTTGAGCGCCCAACCGACGGGCCGCTACCAACGATTTTTTATCAATCGCCGCCCCGTGGTCAGCCGCCGCCTGTCCCACGCCCTCTACGACGCCTATCGGGGACGGCTGCCCATCGGCAAACACCCCGCGGCGGTGCTGGTCCTCCACATCGACCCGGAATTCGTCGACGTCAATGTCCACCCCACCAAGAAGGACGTTCGTCTTTCCCACGAAGACCAAGTGCACGGGTTCGTGAGCCGCGCCGTCCAGGAGGCCCTTTCCCGGGACGTGCACACCGCCCCGGCCTTCGCCCCCGCGGCGGGGCGCGCGGAGTCGGCGGAGGTCCGCCCGGCCCCCTTCGCTTTTCCCCGTCCGCCCTCCCTCACGGAAACCCGGGCGGCCTTTGAATTTCAGCAACCGTTGACCCCCGCCCCGCCCAACGCCGAGGCCGGCGACGGGGGCTTTTCCCGGGAGTGGTTTCAAGCGGCCGCCTTCGCCCCCCTGGCCCAAATTTACGGGACGTACGTGCTGGCTCAAGCGGGGGGGGAATTCTTCATTTTCGACCAACACGCCGCGGCCGAACGGGCCCTCTACGAACGGCTGACCGCCGACGCCGAAACCGGCGCCCGACAGGGACTCCTTCTTCCCTGGGTGTGGGAGCCGGCGTCGGAAGCGGCCGCCCTCCTAACGGAGCAACGCCCCGCCTTTGAATCGCTCGGGTTCCGGTTGGAGGCCTTCGGCGCGGCGTCCTTTCGCGTCACCGCGGTGCCCGCCGCCCTGGGGGATTCGCCCCGGGTGCGGGAAGTTCTGGAAGGGTTGGCCGACGATTTGACCTCGGGAAAAATTCCCCGGGGACTCGAAGCCCTTCGCGTGCGCGCCGCCTGCCGGGGGTCCTTGATGGCCGGCGCCGTTCTCTCCGCTCCGGAAATGGCCGGGGTCATCGGCCGGCTGCAGGGGTGCCAAAGCCCCTGGACCTGCCCCCACGGACGGCCCACGTTCCTCCGACTGACCAACGAAGACCTGGCAAAACGATTCCGCCGGATGTAGAGTTAAGCGTCACCATGACGCCACCGACTCTGTGGGACCAAGCTCTTGCCCAGTTGGACCGCGGCGCTCAACGCCTCGGGCTCGAACCCTACATCGTCGAACGCCTCCGCCACCCCAAACGCATCCTGGAAGTGTCCGTCCCCGTCCGACGGGACGACGGCTCCGTGAAGGTTTTTCGGGGTTACCGCGTCCAGCACAACGTGGACCGGGGACCCGCCAAAGGCGGCATCCGCTACCACCCGGACGTGTCTTTGGACGACGTTTCCGCCCTCGCCTTTTGGATGACCATGAAGTGCGCCTTGGTCAACCTTCCCTACGGCGGGGCCAAAGGCGGAGTGGTCTGCGATCCCAAAACCCTTTCCGAGGGGGAATTGGAACGCCTGACGCGCCGCTACGCCTCCGAAATTTCCATTTTAATCGGCCCCGACAAGGACATTCCCGCCCCCGACATGAACACCAACGAGAAAATCATGGGTTGGATCATGGACACCTACTCCTCCCAAGTGGGCCATTCGGTCCCCGGGGTCGTCACGGGCAAACCCGTGGAAATCGGCGGAACCCTGGGTCGTCGGGAAGCCACGGGCCGGGGGGTCTTCTTCATCGTTCAGGAATTGGCCCGGGTGAAAAATTGGCAGCTCAAGGACTTGCGCATCGCGGTTCAGGGCTTCGGCAACGTCGGTTCCAACGCGGCCCGCATCTTGCGGGAAGCCGGGGCCCGCATCGTCGGAATTTCGGACGCCACGGGCGGCGTGGCGGACCCGAAGGGAATCGACATCGACGACGCTCGACGTCACAGCGAGAAAGAAACCCTGTCGACCTATCGGAAGGGACGGGCCATCACCAACCGGGAACTTCTGGAACTGGACTGCGACGTGCTGATTCCCGCCGCGCTGGAAAACCAGATCACGGCGGAGGTCGCGCCCCGGGTCAAAGCCCGGTTCATCGTCGAGGGAGCCAACGGCCCCACCACCACCGAGGCCGACCGGCTGCTGAACGAACGCGGGGTGACCGTGGTGCCCGACATTCTGGCCAACGCCGGCGGCGTCACCGTGAGTTATTTTGAGTGGGTCCAGGATTTGCAAGCGTTTTTTTGGGACGAAGAGGAAGTGCGCGGCCGACTGCGTGCCATCCTTTTGCGCGCCTTTCAGGAGGTCTGGCGGGTGGCCGGGGAAAACAAAACCGACCTTCGCCTGGCCGCGTTTCTCGTGGCCTTGGACCGTTTGGCCAAGGCGATTCGGCAGCGGGGCCTTTTTCCATGATTGACAAGCCCATCCAATTCCTTTAAATTCTGATGATGGAACGATTCCTTCCCCTGTGGGACAACTACGTGGAGCTGATGGGCGACCCGATTTTCGCCATCGCTTCCGCTTCGGCCGTTTTCGGGGGGATGATCTTCCTGGCGTTGGCGGCCAAGTTTTTCAAAGCGGAAAAGGCCCCCGATCTGAATTCCCTCGCGGGCGGCGTGGGCCCGACCGCCACGCCCCTCCCCGTGCGAGGGCCCGCCAAGTCGGAAGCCGTTGCCCCCGCTCCCAACGCGACCACCAAACTTTCCCCGCCGGCCGACGCGACCAAAACCATGGTCCTGCCGCCGGCCGAGTTGCCGAAACCCGCGGCCCCGCCGTCCCCGGGCTCCGTCGACGTCGCCATGTATGAATTGCTGGTGCGTCGGGTGGCATCGCTGGAAGGGGAAGTGAAGAAAGACCCGCTTTTCCTCGACCCGCTCCTCAAGCGGTTGAGCCAAATGGAAAAACGCCTGGAGGAAATCGGCGAACTGTCCAAGAAAATCGACGACCTGGCCAAAACGGTGGCCCAGGCCCCCGCGCCGGTCCCGGGGGCCTCCGAACCCGGCGCCGCCCCGGCCGGCGGCGGAATCGACCCGGCCGAATTCCACGCTTTTAAAGAAAAGGTTTACGGCCTGCAAAAAATCCTGGAACATTTGGCCGAATCCCCCGGCACCCCGCCCGCATGACGCGCTCTCGAATACTTCTTTTGATGCTGCTGGATCTGGCCCTGATCGGGGGAGCCGGTTACCGCGCCTACGAACGCTACGGGGAATTGAAACCCGCTTCGGCGGCCGCTCCCGTGGCGCCGCCGGCCGCGCCTCCGGCGGAAACCCCGGCGGTGGAGACCTCCACGGCGCCCGTCGCCGTCCCCGCCGTTGAGATTTCCACGACGACCTCCGACGCGACGGCGACTTCCACGGCGACGGCGGTCTCGGCCCCACCGACCTCGACGCCCGGCGGCGTGGAGGCCTCGACCGGACCCGCCCCCACCGCGCGAGTGGCCTTCCGTTACCGAAATTCCGTCGCCAAAAAAGTTTTCCTTACCGGAACGTTCAACAATTGGACCCCGGCGGCTTTTCGAAAATCGGCCTCGGGTCTTTGGACGCTTGCGGTGGACGTCGTCCCCGGGGACCACGCCTACAATTTCCTCGTGGACGGGAAAACCGTTCGCGACCCCAATCAACGGCGCAGCGACGAAAAAGGACGTTCCCTTCTTCGCGTCGCGCCCGCCTCCAAATAAACTCCCGCGCCTGGAAATAATTCTGTAACGGTATTGCAAATCCGCCTCGCGGACCCTATAATTAAGAGAATGCCACCCGCACACGATTGCCTCTTTGAGACCGGCCCCTCCCGCGGTGGATCGGGTCCGTCCCCGGCCGTTTCATGGCCGTCCTCCTCGGGGGGCTCCTCCCCGCCGCCGCCACGCCCCTGGGCGCCAAGGAATCCGAACCCATTCGGTATTTTCAATTCAAATTCAAACCCGACCAACCCGCGGAATCCCTCCAAAATTATTTGACCTTCGTTCAAAAAAACGCCCCCGGCATTGAGGGCCTGCGGACCCAATACGCCGTGGCCGACGCCTTCATGGCCCAGGGCAAATGGGACGAAGCCGCTGAAATCCTCCAAACCATCGTTCAGGTCCCCCAGGCGGACGAATTTTTCCGGGCCAGCGTTTTGATCAAGCTGGCCGACTGCAACATGCGCATGGCGCAATTCGCCACGGCCAGCGGCTATTACACCGCCGCCGCCCAATCCGCCGTCCGGTCCATCCTGCCCGAGGCCACTATTGGATTGGCTCTGGCTTGCGTGGCCAAAGGCGAACGTGAAAAAGCCTTCGTCCATTTCCAGGAATTGATCGCCTTTTATCCGTCTTACAAAATCCACCCGCGCTACATGTTTCCGTTGGGGCTCATCCAATGGGAGGTGCGTAAATACGAAGGGGCGTTGGATTACTTTTTGAAAGACGAAGGCAACCCGGCGAGCCTCTATTTCGCGGGCCTGTGCTTTCGGGAACTCAAACGCGTTCCCGAGGCCACCGCCGTTTTCCGCCGCATCACGGAGGACCACCCCGAATCCGTCTGGGCCAACCGCGCCCGGTTCGAGGTGGGGGAGACGTTTTACCAGCAGAAGGATTTCAATCTTGCCGCGCAAACCTTTCAGAACATCTACCGGGACCGCCCCTCGGACCAATGGGAAACCCTGGCCTACTACCGCATGGCCTGCGTCGACATGCAACAGAACAATTTTAAAGCGGCCGAAGAAAAGCTGACGATTTTGGCGGACGACAACAAAGACCCCATGCTCCTGTCCAACATCACCTATCTGTTGTCCGAAGCCCTGGCGGAGCAAAAGAAGGTCACGCACCTGATCGACATTTTGGAGTCGGCCCAAAAGACCAAACGAAAATCCGTCGACAACATGTACCGGCTGATCTGGGGGTATACCGCCCAAGGCGATTACAAAAAAGCCATCGACTTGGCCAACGATTTTCTGAGCACCCAGCTCGACGCCGACCTGACGCCGCGGGCCCTCCTGGTCCAGGGGTACGCCTTCAACAAATTGGGGAAATTGCCCGAAGCCTTCGCGAGTTATCAACTGGTCGTTGAAAATTTTCCGGCGACCCCCTACGCCGCCAAAGCGACCCAGTTGGCCGCCATGAATTATTACCGGGCGGGTCAGTTCAAGGCCGTGACCACCCAGGTCAACAGCCTGTGGGAATCCATCGACAACGGCGTGCGCAACCATTATCCGGAAACACTTTACTGGCTGGCCCAGGCGCATCTGAAGTTGCGCCACGGCGACGAGTCCGAGGCGCTGTTCAAGGAGTTCGCGAAAATCGCGCCCCCGCGGCACCCCTGGCTTCCCCAAGCCCTGCGGGCCCAGGCCCTGGCGAGCGCCCTCGGCAAAAGCTCCGAAACCGCCCTGCCGATCCTTCAACGGGCTTACCAGAACGCCAGCGACATCGGCGACCGGGCGCTCATGGGCAAGTTGACCTTGGACATGGCCAACATCTCTTTCAACGCGAAGAAATACGAAAAAGCCGCCGGGTTCTATCGGCAAATGGAACAAGTGGACCCGAAAAACGAAAAACTCCCCTTCGCCCTCTTTCAAGGCGGCGTGGCCCTTTATCGGTCCTCGTACTACACCGATGCCATTGACAACTGGACGAAGCTGGTCCGCCAGTTTCCCAAGGACAACCGCGCCCCCGACGCCTTGTTCCGAGCCTCCAAAACCTGGTTCGATTTGGCCAAATTCTCCGAGGCCATCGCCGGGTTCGAAGACCTGATGCGCAATTACCCGCTGACCGAATTCGCCAAGGACGCGTTGCTTCAAATCGGCCAGGCCTATTACAACGACAAGAATTTCTCGAAGGCGATCGACACCTACAAGGATTTCCTGGCCAAGTATCCCCGGGACCCGCAGTCGGTCCAGGTCGCCCAGCTTCTTCAGATGGCCTATTACAAAACCGGCAAATCGCCCGAAGACATCGACGCGCTCACCAAAGGCCAAACCAAGAACCCCGTGCTGGTCGACGTGTACTGGGAAGAGGGCGCCAAACTCTACAACGAAAAGGATTACCCCAAGGCCCGGGAGCTTTTCGAAAAAATCATTTTCAACTTCCCCACGTCCTCCCTGGCGCCCCAGGCCTCTTTTTATCGATCCGAAGCGCTTTTCTTGGAGGAAAAATACCAGGAAGCGGCCGTGGCTTACGAAGGCTTTTTGCAGTCCTACAAGGACGACGCCCAGCGCAATCTGGCCATGTTTCATTTGGCGGTCAGCCGGTACAATTTGAAACAATTCCCCGAATCCGCTCAAACCTTTGAGCTGTTCGCCCAGACGTTTCCCAAAGACGCCCTGGCCCAAAACGCGTCGCTGAACGCCGCCTTGTCCTACATTCAAGCGCAAAACGTCGAGGAAGCCATCGACGCGGTGCAAAGCTACGCCGCGTCCTTCCCCAACGCCGAAGACCTCGGAACCGCCTACCTGCAGTTGGGACAATTTCTGGAAAAACTGGGGCAGGAGCAAAAAGCCGCCGAGATTTACCGCCAAACGCCCCCCCGGCGGGCCGAGTACCCCGAAGCCCTCTACAATGTGGCGCGGGTGTTCCGGGAAATCAAAAACGCCCCCGAAGAACAGAAGGCGTACGAAAGCTTGGCCGCCCTGCCGAACAAGAGCGATCCTTACCGAATCGCCGGCCTCCTTCAGTGGGGGGATTTGTTGGTTTTGCAGGGCAAGTTGCCCCAAGCCGCGGGGGCCTACAAAGACGTGGTCAAGAACGCGGCGGACGCGGAAAGCCGCGGGCGCGCCCAGGAACAATTGACGGCTCTGGGACCGGCCGCGAAATGATTTTCAACATCCCCGGAGGACACACATGCCGCACATGAGTTTCATCGAAATAATGAAGATCAGTTTGGTCATGCCCGTTTTGTTGGTGCTGTCCATTGTTCTCGTGGCCGTCACCATCGAGCGCCTTTATTTTTACTCCCGCATGGGCCAACTGGACAGCCGACTTTTCCGGCGCATCAAGGATCATTTGCTCGAAGGCCGCCTGGCCGACGCCAAGGAAACCGCGAATCGGGGCAGAGGTCTCATCGCCGAAGCCCTGGAAGCCGTTTTGGGCGCCGCGGCCGCTCATCACAAAAACCGCCAGGAAATGGACCACGTCTTGACCCTCTACTTTCAGCGCACCCAATCCCTGCTCGGTCGGCGCCTGGGCCTCTTCGGGACCTTGAGCTTCATTTCCCCGCTCCTGGGACTGTTGGGAACCGTGTTGGGCGTCATGACGGCCTTCCGTGATTTGGCCGTTTCCGGCCAGGGGGGACCGACGGTGGTCGCGGCCGGTATTTCCGAAGCTCTGATCGCCACGGCCTCCGGCATCGCGGTGGCCGTGTCCGCCGCGCTCATTTACAATTATTTCAATTTCCGCATGCGGCATCTGCTCAACAGCCTGAATATTTTCGGGCAGGAAATCGCCATCATCGTCACGTCCGGAAAGGACCTCTAAAGACTCTTTATGCACGACCCGTCCCAAGAAGGGGAGCTGGAAGAAACCGAGAAAATCAACGTCGTCCCGTTGGCGGACTTGACGTTGGTGCTTCTCATCGTGCTCATGGTGCTTTCGCCCATGATCAGCCAGTCCATGATCCACGTGGCGGTGCCGACCATTAAAAACGAAGGGGCGGGGGACACGCCGAAGGAAAACCCGGCCGAAACACCGCCGGAGCCGCTGTTGATCGCCATTTCCGGCGACGGCTACACGTTGAACAACGCGAAGGTGGAAAATTTCGACGCTTTGATGGTGGCTCTGGACGCCCGGTTGAAGGAGAACGCCAAGCGCCCGGTGCTCGTCACCGCGGCCAAGAGCATTCCGGTGGGCCGCGTGGTGGAAGTGCTGGACTTGGCCAAGGGCGTCGGCGCGGAAAGCGTGTCGCTCGTTAAATCGGGCGAAGACCTTCCCGGGGGGAAGAAATGACCGACGATGTCCGTCGACGGATCACCGGGGACGGCGCCATCGCCGGGATCAACATCGTCCCGGTCATCGACCTTTGCCTGGTGCTCCTGGTCATTTTGCTGATCATTTCTCCGCTTTTGGAAAAAGTGCCCGTGGAGGTGAATTTGCCCAAGGCCCACGCCCACGAAGAAAAAGAGAACAGCCTGTCGGTAACGATCTCCCCGGACGGCAAAATCGCCCTGAACACGGATTTGGTGGAGCGCAAGGATTTAACGGCGTCGGTCCGGGCTCTCCTGCGGCTCCAGGGGGAAAACGTGTTGGTCATCGTACGCTCCGACGAAAACGTGAGTTACGGCGATTTAACGGACGTTTTGAAGGAAATCAAAGACGCCGGCGCGAAGAACATCGCGGTGGGCACGCAGCTGATCCAGGACAAGGCCGGCTCGTGAGGAACTTTCGGACCCGGACGGTGTCGTATCCAACGGGGAATTCGTCCCCGGAGGCGGACTGATGCGCGATTGGGAGATGCTCTACGATCGGCCCCCCTTGGGGTTGGACGCGGCCCTTTTTGGGGTCGCCCTCCTTCTGCACGCCCCGTTGCTTTTCCTACAATTCAAAGCCGCGCCCCACACCCACCGGGCCGAACCCCGGGTGGTGAAGGTGGAGTTGCTCGAAAATCTAAACGCCCAAGTCTTTTCCAATCCCATTTCCGTCCGGCCGACCACGGGCCCCGTCATTAAAAACCCCATCGACATGCCCCAATACAAGGATTTAATCAAACGTATTCAGGAAGCTCGCTTGAAGGGCGACCTACTTCCCGCGGTCAAGCCGCACGTGGTCCCCCCCGCCATCCCCAAGGGCGGTTTGGCCACCGGCCCCATTAAGTTGCCCGAATCGGCGTTGAACAACAAAGGCGTCTTCAACCACGTGACCGCCCCCCAATTGGGAAGCGGTCCCGCCGGTCTCAAAGGCGGTTCCGCCGCCGCGGGGCCCGCGGCCACGGGACGGCCCCTGGGCGACATCGGCGGCGGGCCGGCCGGCCCCGCGCTCCTGGGCAACAAGGGCAGTTTTTCCGTTCGATCGGGCCAAATCGGCTCCATCGGCTCCGGCGATGGCATCAAAGTCGGCGCGGGGGGCGGCGGAGCGATCGCGATTAAAACCACCAAAACCGGGTCGGTGGACGCCGCGGTGTTGGACCCCATCCCCGTTCAGGACAAAGGACGTTTTGGAAGTTTGGGCGGCGACGGGACCGGCGGAACCCTGTCCGGCGGCGCGGCCCACGCCGGAGTGCCCGGGGGAACCGGGAACGGGTTGGCCGGCGGAGCCGCCGGTTTGGCCACCGGGAACGTCGCGCGCGCCCAACGACCGGCGTTTACCATCACGGGGCCCTTGACCGGCCGCCAAGTGATTTATCAGGAAAAACCGGAATACCCGGCCATTCTCCGGGCCAAAGGCATCGAGTCCGCCGTTCATCTTCGATTCGTCGTCACGGCGGAGGGGAATGTCAAAGACGTGAGCATCGTCCGGACATCCGGATACCCCGACATGGACCGGTCCGCCGTGCGGGCCATTCGCAAATGGTCCTTTGTTCCGCTCGACCACTTTGAAGATCAGGAAGGCACCATCATCATGACGTTCTCCCTCCGATGAAAAACACAACCCGGTTGTGGGCGGTGGGTCTGGCGGGCCTCCTCGCCGTCCCGTTGCAGGCCGCGCGAAAAACCAAGGAACCGCCGAAGGAGGAACGCGCACGCCCCGCGGGGAAGTCCCTCATTAAATCCGAATCGGGTCCCAAGGCCGAAGTGACCGCCAAAGGGTCGGCGGAGGCCCTTCCGGAAGACGTGGGACTTAAAAAGGGGGACGACGAGGAATCCATGGACGTCACGATCACGGGCGAAGCCCGGGACGAAATCCCCGTGGTGCTGGACCCGCCGCCGTTGGATTTGCCGTTCAAAGACATCGCGGGGCTTTCCCGCGACGGACAAACCGACCGGGTGTTGAACGGCCCCATGGAACACATCGGCGGCGGGGAACTCCTGTCCCTCGCCCTCTTGGCACCGCGCCAGGTCATGGGGTCGCTCCCGGTCAACATTCCCACGCCGCCCTTTATCCAAATGGAATTGGCGCCCGGCATGGAAGCCGCCCATTGGGATTTCCGCGTTCTGGACGAGGCGAATCAAATGATCTACCGCGTGGAGGGGGACCAAATCCCCAAAGACCTGATTGTGTGGGACGGACAGGACAAAGGGTTGATGAAAATCCGCACCGGCCAGGTGTACACGCCCCTCCTGATTTTGACGGGCAAAAGCGGAAAAATCGACCGTTTCTACGGCGAACCGGTTCTCTTTGACGTCATGCAATACACCCAGGGGGACATCCGGCGCACGGAGTTCCTAAACGAAAGCCTTTTCGGGACCGGCTCGGCCGACATTTTCCCGGAAATGGCGCCGCCCTTTAAATCCCTCTTGAGCCAAATGAGGCGCACCGTCGGAACGGTCTACCACGTGACGGTCTATTACACACCGAACGAATTGTCCCTGGCCCGCGCCCGGCTCAAAACCCTCCAATCCCTGCTGGAACAGTCGCTCATGCTCGATTCCACCGCCTTCGTCTTCGAGGCGGCCCCCGCCGTCGAACGGGGCGAAATCAGCGAAATCGTTTTCTCGGCCAAACTATGACCGCCGCGCCCCGCTCCGCGTTTGGTTGGGTCCTGCCCCTGGCCTTCCTGGGCCTCTGCCTGGGATCGGCAACGATTCCGGCGCGCGCCGCCGACGACGTCGCTCAAATGATGGACAGCGCCATAAAGCTTTACGATCAGGGCAACTACAAAAAGGCCATGCGCCTGTTTTTGAACGTCATCAACGCCGACCCCAACAACGCCGACGCCAAGGAATACCGGAACCGGTGCATGGACAAAATTGTGGAGGGCGAATTGGGCGTCCGCGTGGAGAAACCCTCCAAAGTCCCCAATCTGCCGGGGCCCGGACTGCGCGCGCCCGGCGCCGCCCCGACACCGGGCGCGCCCCGCTCCATTCGAACCTTCCGACCGCAGTTTCGCCCCGGTCCCCGGACGGCGGGAACCGCCAAGGGCAAAGGCAAGAAGCCGACCACGACGGTGGCCGCCGACAAACCCACCGCCAAAGACATCCTGGCCCAACGCGACGCCCTGGTGGAAGATTACCGGCGGAAAGTGCTGGGGAAGGAAAGTCCCGTGTGGCTCGACGACAAGAGGAACGAAATCGAAGTCGTGCTCTACATGAACCGCATTTTTCTGCCCATGACCGACCAATTGACCACGGATTCCTATCCCATGCTCGAGGCCGCCGCCGCCGAAATCCGCGCCAATCCCAAGAAGGCCGTCTTCCTGCGGGCGGTCGACAACATGTCGCCCGCCGTGCGCCACACCATGATCGACCTGCCGGCGCGGCGAAGCGCCATCGTCTTCAGTTATTTCGTCCACTCCACCCTGGGCGACAAACGCCCCGACGAACCGTCACCGGCCCTCACGCCGGACGACCTGGCCGACTAGGCCAAATCCACCCGAAGGGAACGACCGATGAACGCACGACAAGTCTGGATGTCTTTGCTTATTTTGGGAACGGCGCCGGTGCCCCTGCGGGCCCGCCTCAACACGGTGGAACCCTGGGCGCCCGGGTTTGACACGGATCTTCCGACCCGCCGATGGAACCACGCGGTGAACGTCCGCGTGGGCCGGGGCGCCCGGGGGACGGACCTGACCGAATTGTCCTACGCCTTGAGCCTTCCGTCCGGGGACAACTGGGAGGTGGGCGGGCAATGGGGTTACGCCTCCTTGGACGGGACCGGTTCCCGAAGCGATTCGGGCCTCAACGATTTGACCCTGGCCGCCAAATACCGCTGGCCGACCGCCGCCGTGCCCAAGCCGGCCGCGGCCGTGGCGGAATTCGGACTCTCCCTGCCGACCGGCGACCCCGACAAAGGGCTGGGCGCCGGCGGGTTCGGCTTCCTGGCCGGCGGCGGATTCAGCTACCCCATCGCCTCCCTGACCGGGTACGCCCGCGGGGAAGTCGGCTTCCACACGGAAGGTTCCGACACCCGTTGGGGGCGAACCCTCTCTTTCAACGTCGGCGGCGAACGCCGAATCGATTCGGAGTGGACGGCGTCGGCCGACCTTCGCCTGGTGGACCACGGCCGGGACAAAATCAACGGCGTGCGTTCGCCGGACAAAACGACCGAGGTCTACCTGGCGCCCGGCGGGTTCTGGAACCCGCCCAACGCGCCTTTGGCGCTTCAGGGCGCCTTGCTCTTCGGATTGACCCGAGACGCGTATGATTTCGGCCTCCTGATCGGCGCGCGATTTTAGATTTTCTCCGTCGATCGAGACCCGCCCTTTTCCGTCGGAAATTTTCTTGACAAGGGGGGAGAAATGCCCTTAAATGTGGGCCCGGCGCTTCGGCCGGCCAAAATCCCATGAGGCAAAACAAAGCCCCGCTGTTCGACACCTTGCTGGGCCACGCCAAAAACCGCGTGGTCTCCTTCCACACGCCGGGCCATAAAAACGGCCGGGGCATCGACGCCCGCCTCCGCGACTTCACCGGGCGGAACCTGTATTACATGGACGTCACGGTTTTCCCGGAGGTGGACTCGCTCCACGACCCGGTGGGCCCCATCAAAAAAGCCCAACAGCTGATGGCCATGGCCTACGGCGTCGAGCACTCGTTCTTCCTGGTGAACGGATCCTCCGTCGGGAACATGATCATGCTCATGTCCGCCTGCGGGCCGGGCGATTCCGTCATCATCTCGCGAAACGCCCACAAATCGACCATGGCCGGCGTCATCCTCTCGGGCGTTTGGCCCATTTGGATTCAACCCAAGGTCGACCAAAACCTCGACATCCTTTTCGACTCCAGCCCCGAACAAATCGAAGAGGCCCTTCGGCTTTACCCGGAGGCCAAGGCCGTCGTCGTCACGAGCCCGACCTACAACGGCGTGACGGCGGATCTCGTGAAGATCGCCGAAATTTGCCACTCCCGAGGGAAAATCCTGTTGGTGGACGAGGCCCACGGTCCCCACCTCAAATTCCACGAAGACCTGCCGATCTCGGCCGTGGAAGCGGGGGCCGACATGTGCGTTCAATCCACCCATAAAATCCTCTCGGCCCTGTCCCAGGGATCCGTGGTCCACGTTCAATCGGACTTGGTGGACATCACCCGGGTGCGACGGGTCGTCTCCCTCCTTCAAACCACGAGCCCCAATTACGTCATTCTCGCCAGCCTGGATTTGGCGCGGCGGCAAGCCGTGATGGAGGGGGAAAAACGCCTCGAGAAAGTGATCCGGGCCGCCGAAGCGGGACGCAAACGGCTCAACACGCTCAAAAACATTTTTTGCATCACGCGCAAAGACATTCAGGCCCGGGGCTACGACATGGACCCGACGAAACTGACGGTCAACGTCACCCGCACCGGCCTTTCGGGACACGAGATCGAAGACATTTTGGCCCGGGAATACAAAGTGCAGGTCGACGCCGCCGATCTGTTCAATTTAATCGCCATCATGGGCATCGGGTCCGAAAAATCCGACGTGGACCGCCTGGTGGACGCCCTGGCCGACATCGACCGCAAATACCGGGGCGAGGCGCAGAACTGGGTGCTCCCCATTCCGGAACTCACCACCGAAATGGTCATGAATCCCCGGGACGTGTTTCTGCACCACAAGGCCAAGCGCGTGCCCCTGTCCCGCTCCATCGGCCAGATTTCGGCGCAAACGTTGACGCCGTACCCGCCCGGCATCCCCGTGTTGATCCCGGGCGAACGAATCACTCCGGAAATTGTAAACTACCTGACGGATTTGGCCGAGAAAGATATCCGCGTCGTCGGCCAGGAAGGCGACGCCCTCCGGACCGTGAAAGTGGTGGCCGTCCGCTGACCTCGGCGGCGCCTTCCAGAAAGAGAGACGACCATGGCGAAGAAAAAAACAGGGGCTCCGAACCCTCCGGCAAAAAAGCGGGTCCAAAAGCAACCCGGCACCCAGGCCTATGAAAAACGCCTGCTGCAAATGCGGGAAGACATCATTCATTTGGTCCGCGAAAACCAGGACAACGAAACCGAAAACGAGGTGGGGGACGAAGCCGACGCCGCCACCAAATCCGCGGAACGCGAGCTCTTGTTCGAGTTGTCGGACAACGAACGCCAGTCCTTGGACGCGGTCGAAGCCGCGCTCCGCAAAATCAACACGGGGGCGTACGGGCTCTGCGAATCCTGCCGGACGAAGATCGCCGTTCCGCGCCTAAAAGCGATCCCCCACGCGCGCTACTGCATTCACTGTCAATCCCGTTTCGACTCCCCACGGAGCTGACGTCGTGGAACGTCCCGCGCCCGCGGCGCACACCGTGGACGCCCGGGGCCGTTTTTGTCCCATGCCGACGTTGTTGGCGGCGTTGACCCTGGAGAAAATGCGGCCCGGCGACATCCTGGAACTTCACGGCGACGATCCCAGCACCCGTCGGGACCTCCCGGCGTGGTGCGTCGAATCCGGCCACCGGTTTCTGGGGTTCGGCGACGCCCCCGCCGCCTCTTTCGTCGCCCGCATTCAAAAATCGTGATCCCCCGCCTGCGCGTCGATTCCAAAGCCGGCGGCCGCCCCGTCGTCCTCCCCGTTTTTCAGACCCCGGGCGACCCGGTTTGGCCCCGGCGGGCCGCGGCGTGGCCGAAATCCCTTCTCACCGGCGCCCGGGACGACGGATTCACCGGCAAAATCGGCGAAACCCATTTGATCTCGGGCCCGAACGCCCAGGCCTCCGAAAAAATCCTCTTGGTCGGACTCGGGAAAAAAGAGTCCGCCGACGGACAGTCCCTCCGCCTCTTCGGGGCGGGGGCTTATCGGCGCCTGCGGTCCACCCGATGGACCACCGCCCGTTTTCTGATCGCCGACGACGTAATTCCCGCGGCCGAAGCCGCCCGGGCGGTCGCCGAGGGCGTGGGACTGGCCGCTTACCGTTTCGATAAACACCAATCCGAGAAAACCGGCGGCGACCTCCTGAAAGAAATCGTTTTTGACGCGCCGACCCCCGACCTCCGCGAGGCGATGGAGGGCGTGCGCCTGGGAACCCTCTGGGCCGAGGCGGTGGCCTGCGCCCGGGATCTGATCAACGAACCGCCCAGCCACAAAACACCGGTCACGCTGGGCCGCTGGGCTCAACAATTGGCGGGAGGGCGACTTCGGGTCCGGGTCTACGATAAGCGAGCCCTTCAAAAAATGGGCGCGGGAGCTTTGCTCGGGGTGAACCGGGGGAGCGCCCATCCGCCGGTCCTGGTCCATCTTCGCTACACCCCCGCCGGAAAACCCAAGCGCCGGATCGCCTTCGTCGGAAAAGGGATCACCTTCGATTCCGGCGGCTTGTCGCTTAAACCCGCCGACGGCATGATGACGATGAAATACGACATGGCCGGGGCCGCCACCGTCTTTTCGCTTTTCAAAATTCTGCCCCGGTTGGCGCCGGACATCGAGGTGCACGGGGTGGCCCCCGTGACGGAAAACATGCCCGGCCCCGACGCGTACAAGCCGGGCGACGTGGTCACGGCCCTGAACGGCAAGACCATCGAAGTCCTCAACACCGACGCCGAGGGGCGCGTGGTGTTGGCCGACGCGCTGACGTTTGCGACCCGACTGGACGTGGAGGAGATCGTGGACGTCGCCACCTTGACCGGCGCGGCCACGGTGGCTCTGGGGAAAAACATCGCCGCGTGCCTTTCCAACACCCCCCGGCTGACGGAGCGGCTTCGGGCCGCGGCCGACGCCGCGGGCGAGAAGCTGTGGCCGCTGCCCTTGGAAACCACCTACCGGGAGCACCTTCGCAGCAAGGTGGCGGATTTGAAGAACATCGGGAACCCGGGGGAAGCCGGCACCATCATCGGCGGTCTTTTTCTGGAGGAATTTGTGGCGGGAAAACCCTGGGCCCACATCGACATGGCGGGCGTGGGGTGGAACGCCGCCGGGACGCCCACCAGCGCTCCCGGCGCCACCGGCGCGGTGGTGCGAACATTTTTAAATTACCTTTGGTCTCTTCATCTGGGCCAACGGAGGGAGGCGACGGCGTGACGCTCACAGGCAAAAAAGTGGCCATCTTGCTGGAGAAGGACTTTCAAGACTTGGAAGTCTGGTACCCGGCCCTGCGTTTGAAGGAAGAGGGCGCGACCGTCGTCTTCGTCGGAACAACCGTCAAGGATTACAAAGGAAAATTTGGCTACCCGGCGACGGCCGACGTCTTGGTGGGGCAAATTCGGCCGGCGGAATTCGACGCCGTGGTCGTTCCGGGGGGCTGGGCGCCCGATTTCCTGCGGCGGCACGAAACCGTTTTGTCCTTCGTCCGGGACATGCACCGGGCCGGAAAGCCCGTGGCGGCCATCTGCCACGCCGGTTGGGTCCTGGCTTCCGCGGGCCTCCTGAGGGGGAAAACGGTGACGTCCTTCTCCGCCATTAAAGACGACGTCGTGAACGCCGGGGCTCGTTGGGTGGACCAAGCCGTGGCCGTCGACGGCTGCCTGATCACCGCCCGCACGCCGGACGATTTGCCCGCCTTCTGCCGGGAATTGATTGCCCAAATGGCCCGTGTCCCGGCCGCCCGCTGAGCCCGTGCCCCGCCTCAAAGTTTGCGCCGTGGCCGATTTGGCGCCCGGGGACGCCCGCGTCGTCCCCGTGAACGAAAAAGAAGTGGCCGTCTTCAACGTCGGGGGGGCTTTTCACGCCATGGACAATGCCTGTCCCCACCGGGGCGCGCCCTTGAGCGACGGCCGCCTGGAGGGAAAAACGGTGACGTGCCCCTGGCACGGCTGGCAGTTCGACGTCTCCACCGGGTCTTTGGTGGTCAATCCGGAAACCCGTCAGACCACGTATCCCGTGGCGGTTCGGGACGGATGCGTTTATCTTTCCTCCAAGGCCGACGCGTGACCCGCCCGCGAATTCTTTCCGTCGCCCACAGCCCGGACCCCGACGACGCTTTCATGTTTTACGGGATCGCCAAAGGCAAAGTGCCCCTGCCCGGCTGGCGAATCCGGCACGTCTTAAAAGACATCCAATCGTTGAACCGGGACGCCCGGAAATCACGCCACCACATCACCGCCATCTCGGCCGCCGCCTTCCCGTCGGTGGCGGACCGCTATTGGGTTCTTTCCGTGGGTGCCTCCGTGGGCCGCCGTTACGGACCGCTCGTCGTTTGCCGCCCGGACCGCCGGAACCGCCTCCGCGCCAAGGATTGGTCCGGCCTTCGGATCGCCACGCCGGGGCCGGAAACCACCGCCCTGTTGACGCTGCGCCTCGCGCGTCCCGGGTTCACCGCCGTGGACAAACCGTTCGACAAAATCATCGATGCCGTCCGTTCGGGGCGGGTGGACGCGGGCCTGATCATTCACGAAGGGCAGCTGACGTACCGCGCTCACGGATTGGAAAAAGTCCTGGATCTGGGCCAATGGTGGCACCGGGAAACCGGGTTGCCGCTGCCGCTCGGTCTCGACGTGGTTCGAAAGGACCTTGGGATCCGCCTGGCCCGGAAATTGGCCGCCGCCCTAACGCAAAGCATCCGCCTCGCTTACCGGGACAAAAAAGCGTCGGTGGCCTACGCGCTCCGCTACGGCCGGGGCATCGGGGCGGCGGTGGGGGAGAAATTCGTAAAGATGTATGTCAATCGGGACACTCTCGATCTCGGCCCCCAAGGGGAAAAAGCGCTTCGTTTAATCTACCAACGGGCCCGATCCGCCGGTTGGCTCGCTCAAATTCCCCGTTTCCGCGTCGTTCGGCCCGCCTAAATCGTCGTCTTGACACCGCCCCGTTCGGGGGCTATATAAGGGAAGACGTCATCGATTCCGGACGCAGACCGAGGTGCCGGTTCCCAACAACCGAACGACCGCATGCCCCCTTCCCCCCCCGACAACACGACCGCCGCCGTTCCCCCCGCTCCCGCGACCCCGTTCACGCGGGCACGTTGGGTGCCGCCCTTCCTTCGACGATCCGTCCGCCCCCTTGGACGCCACATCGCTTCCCTGATCGGCCTTCGGACCCGCCTGCTGTGGGTTTTGTTGCTGGCGTTTGCCCCCGCGTTTGCGCTGATCGTTCGGGACCACTTTCAATGGGAGCAGCAAGACCACCGGGGGATCTCGGACGACGCCATGCTGAGCGCGCGACTCGCCGCCGCCGGCTACGAACGGCTTCTCGAGGGAACACGCCACGTCTTGATGGCCTTTGCCCAGATGGAAAGCCTTCAAGGGTCGGACCCGCGAGCCGCCGACAAAATTCTTCGAAATTTCCTCACGCGTTACCCGCATTTTCTCAACATCGGCGTTATTGACGGAAGAGGCCGTCTCTTCGCGAGCGCCGTGCCGTTCAATCCCGGGGTCGACCTCTCGGAACGACCCTATTTTAAATTCTCCATGGCAAACAATGATTTTTCGGTCGGAAAATTTCAAGTGGGGGCCATCACCCACCGGCCGAGCCTCAATTGCGGTTTTCCGGTTCGGGACACCGCCGGCCGTCCCCGCGGCATCGTTTTCGCGGCGCTGGATTTGAAATGGCTGAACAGCATGGCGGGGGAAGTGCCGATTCCGGCGGACGCCCGCCTTTTGCTGCTGGACCGCGAAGGCGCCGTCCTGGCCGTGACGCCGCCCACGTCGGCCAAAATCGGCGAGGACTACGCGCACTTCGGCGATCTCACCTTGACGGACGATAACGCGGCCCTTCGGACCGGCGGTCGGCGGCTCGTGGAGGACGCCGAGCATTTGCGCACCGTGTCTCCCGTGCGACTGCCGACCGGCTCGGGCCTTCGGGTCGTTTATGAAATATCTCAACAGGCGGCTTACCGCAAAGCCCGCGTTCGCCTGTTTCTCAACCTGAGCCTGCTCCTTTTGTCCGCCTTTTTTGTCATCGTTTTGGGGCGGGCGGCGGGGCACGTGTTCATCACCCGCCACGTCACGGCCCTCCTGAACGCCACGCGGCGATTGGCCGCCGGCGACACGAACGCCCGGACCGGCATTGCGGGCGCGCCCGGGGAGTTGGGTCAAATGGCGGCCGCCGTGGATCATCTGGCCGACGCGCTGCAGAAACGCGACGAGGAACTCCGCCACACCCACGCGAACCTGGAGCGCCAGGTGGCCGAGCGCACGCAGGAACTGCGCTCCTCCAACGAACAATTGGAGGCCTTCAGCTATTCGGTGTCCCACGATCTTCGGGCCCCGCTCCGGGCCATTGACGGATTTTCTCAAATCCTCCTCAACGAACACGCCGACAATCTGACCCCCGAAGGCAAGCGTTTATTGACCGTGGTGGTCAAGAACACCCAACAGATGAGCCACCTGATCGAAAATTTATTGACGTTCGCGCGCCTGGGGCGTCAAGAACCCCACGCCGCTTCCGTGCGCATGGGCGCTCTCGCCCGGGAGATCGCGGACGAGCTTCTGGTGGCGGAACGGCACCGCCGGACGACGGTCGAAATCGAAGCTTTGCCCGCGGCCCTGGGCGACCCGGCCATGATCCAGCAAATCTGGATCAACCTATTGAGCAACGCTCTGAAATTCACATCGAACATGGCCAACGTTTTCATCACCGTGGGGTCCAAAACCGGCCCCGGGCAAAACACTTACTGGATCAAGGACAACGGCGTGGGGTTCGACCCCAAATACGCCCACCGCCTTTTTCAGGTGTTTCAACGACTCCACTCTTCCTCGGAATTCGAAGGAACCGGCGTCGGGCTGGCCATCGTTCAACGCATCGTTCAAAAACACGGGGGACGGGTGTGGGCGGAAAGTCTCCCCGGCGAGGGAGCGACGTTCTTTTTCACGTTGCCCGCCGCCCCTCCCGCCGAAGGGGGAAAACCGTGAGCCCCACGCCCGCCGTGAAATGGCGCCTTCTGATCGTGGAAGACCGTCCCGAGGACCGGGAGCTGATCGAGCACGAACTGACCAAGGGGAAAGTCCTTTTTGAATCCCGGGCGGCGGAACGCCGCGACGAATACCTCGCGGCGTTGAAGGAATTCAAGCCCGACGTCGTGATCTCCGATTTTGCGCTCCCCCAATTCGACGCGCTGGAAGCGCTCTCCATCCTTCGCCATTACCAACCCGGCGTGCCGTTCCTGCTGGTCACCGGCGCCCAATCGGAAGAAGTCGCCGTGGAATGCATGAAACGCGGAGCGGACGACTACATTTTAAAATCCACCTTGAAACGATTGCCGTCCGCGGTCTTAAACGCTCTCAAAAAAAGGGAAACCGAACATCAAAAAGAAAAAGCCGAAGAAGACCTTCGCGCCCAAGAAGAACAGTACCGACTCATCGCCGAGCACACGCGGGATTTGATTTATTTATTGGACCCCAAGGGTCAATTCACCTATCTCAGCCCCTCCTTTCAAAAGACCTTGGGGTATGCCCCGGAGGAATTGATCGGCAAGAAAGCGTTTTCCCTTCTTCACCCGGACGATAAAATCGGGGCCCGGAAGGCGTTTCAGGAGGCCCTGGAAAGCCGCACCGGACGGACCGTGCCCTATCGATGCAAAACAAAAACCGGCGCCTGGGTGTTGTTTGAATCGGTCGTCAGTTGGGCCTTTGACGACAAAGGGGTTCCGAACAAGGCCGTGATCGTTTCCCGGGACATCGACGATCGAAAACGCCTGGAAGAGCAGGTCCGCCAGGCGCAAAAGATGGAGGCCGTCGGACGGCTGGCCGGCGGCGTCGCCCACGATTTCAATAACTTGCTCACCGCCATCACGGGGTATTCGGACCTCCTGCTTCGGTCCCTGGACCGGATGGACCCCCGCCGGGCCGACGTCGAGGAGATTAAAGAGACCGCGGCCCGGGCGGCCACATTGACCCAGCAGCTTTTGGCGTTCAGCCGGCGGCAAATCACCCAACCGACGGTGTTGGATTTAAACCACGTGGTGTCCAACTTGGAAAAAATGCTCCGGCGTTTAATCGGGGAGGACATTCAATTGAAAACGGTGTTGGCGCCGAACATCCATCGGGTTCGGGCCGATTTGGGGCAGATGGAACAAATCATTATCAATCTGGGGGTCAATTCCCGCGACGCCATGCCCGAAGGGGGAAAATTGGCCATTGAAACCTCCAACGTGGAAATCCGTTCCGGGGCGAAAAACGCCCGGGACATCCCCCCGGGCCAATACGCCGTGATTTCCGTCACCGACACGGGGTGCGGCATGGACCCGAAAATTCTAAACCACCTGTTTGAACCTTTTTTCACCACCAAAGAAAAAGGCCACGGGACCGGCTTGGGGCTCTCCACCGTCTACGGCATCGTCCAACAGTCCGCGGGCCACATCCGGGTCCAAAGCGCCCCGGGCGAGGGGACCACTTTTTGGATCTACCTTCCCCGGGTGGAGGAACCCGTCGTTCCGGCGGACAAATCGCCGGAGACCGATGAATTTTTCAAGGGCAACGAAACCGTCCTGCTGGCCGAGGACGACCGCACCGTCCGAACCTTGGCCGTTCGCATTTTAAGGCAGAGCGGTTACCGAGTGATGGAAGCGTCCAGCGGCGAAGAGGCCCTCCGTCTGATGGAGGAAACCGCCACCCCCATCGACCTTTTGGTGACGGACGTGGTCATGAACGGTATTTCGGGCCCGGAACTGGCCAAGCGCGTCAATCAACGATTGCCCGGGGTGAAAATTCTCTATCTGTCGGGTTACATGGAGTCCGACATGCGCAACGACATCCTCAAAGGCGTCGCCTCGTCTTTTCTGGGAAAACCCTTCCGGCCGCGGGATTTGGTCCAGCGGGTTCGCGAGACGCTGGACGGGGCGCCCGTGGCGGGCGGGGACAAGAAATGACCTCCAAACCCCTCAAAATCCTCGTGGTGGACGACGAAAAGGTCATGCGCGACATGGCCTCCAACGTTCTCCGCAGCGCCGGCCACGACGTGGCCACCGCCTCGACGGGGGACGAGGCGCTCGAGCGCCTGGACGGCGGTTTTGAACTCATCCTGACGGATTTGGACATGCCCGGGGCCACCAACGGCACGGAACTGACGAAGCGGGCCCGCGCCCGGACCAACGCCGACGTCATCATCATGACCGGCTACCCCGATTTAACCTCCGCCATCCACGCGGTGCGGGAAGGCGCCTACGATTACCTGGTTAAACCCTTTTCGCCCGACACGCTCAAAATGGCCGTCGACCGCTGCGCCGCCAAACGCCACCTGTCGAAGGAGCTGGAGCGGGAAAAAACCCTGCGGGAGGAATTGAACCGCGCCTACATCGAATTGTCCCAAATGCAAAAGGTCCGGGATTTGTTCGGGCAATTCACAACCCCCGAAGTCGCCCGTTTTGTCCTGGAGCATCCCGATGATTTCTGGAAACGGGGGGAGCGCCGGGACGTCACGATTCTGTTCGCCGACGTTCGCGGATTCACGCCGTACGCCCGAATGGTGCCCCCCGAAAAGGCGGTGGAATCCCTGAACCAGATTTTCGACGTGCTGGTGGGCGCCATTCAGGACCAGGGCGGGGTGGTGAATAAATTTCTGGGGGACGGCGTCATGGGCGTTTTCGGCGCTCCGCAAACCTTGGACGACCACGCGGCCGCCGCGGCCCGGGCGGCCACCAAAGCCCGCGCCATGTTGCGTTTCGCCATGGGGCAGGCGCCGGACGCGGACGGCCTTCACGTGGGGTTCGCCCTCAACACCGGCGAAGTCTTGGCCGGGTGCCTGGGCGCCCGCGGCCGGAGCGAATACAGCGTGATCGGGTCCGCCGTCAATCTCGCGGCCCGCATCGAAAAAGTCGCCGGGCCCGGGGAAATTGTGCTCGGCCCCGAAACCGCCAAACGGGTCGCGGCCTTTTTCCATTTGGAAGGCCGCCCCGCGGTGGCCCTTCCCGGATTTCCCGAACCCGTCGACTTGTCGCTCCTGGGCGAACCGAAACCCGGCGCTTTCGTTTCCGTCCCCCGCTGATTCGTGACCCTTCGCGTCCTGTGGGAGAACTCGGACCTTTGGGCCCTGGACAAACCGGCCGGTCAAGACGTCGTCCCGGGTCGGGGCCCCGTACCGGCCCCCTGCCTGCGCGACGAACTGGCGCGGGCCGCCGGGCGCCCGGTGTGGGTGGTCCACCGGCTGGACCGAGACACCAGCGGCGTCGTCCTTTTTGCCAAGAACGCCGACGCCCACCGGTTCCTGTCTCTGGAGTTCGAAAACCGCCGGATGGAAAAGGAATATCTGGCGGCGGTGCGGGGGCCCGTGGACGTCCCCCGGGGAATATTCCGAGAACCGCTGCGTCAATTCGGGTCGGGCCGGATGGGGGTGGACCCCGAGGGAAAACCTTCGGAAACCCATTTTGAAACCTTGGACAACTGGACCACGGGCGCCCTGTTGCGGGTGAAACCGTTGTCGGGACGGCGCCACCAGATCCGCGTTCACTTAAACCACGCGGGACACCCCGTCCTGGGCGATCGCCTTTACGGGCCGCCGCCCCGACCCGTGGGGGGGGCGGTTCGGCTTCTGCTGCACGCCGCCCGAATCGCTTTTCGGTCGCCCGGAAACGGAGGGACCCTGGCCGTCGAATGCCCCGCGCCGGAGGATTTTCTCGACGCCCTTCGGATTGTGGGGGCCACCGAAATTAGCTATCTTAAAAACCAATCATGATACGTTCCAAAGTTTTGGGCATCGTCATGGCGGGGGGGAAAGGCGAACGGCTGAAACCCCTGACCATCGAACGCGGAAAACCCGCCGTCCCCTTCGGCGGCAAATACCGCATCGTGGATTTCGTGCTATCCAATTTTGTGAATTCCGGCATTTTCTCCGTTTACGTTCTGGTTCAATACATGTCGCAATCCTTGATCGACTACTTGCGGGTGGGTTGGTCCAACCGGGGCATCACCCCCGACCACTTTATCACCGTCGTTCCGCCCCAAATGCGGATGGGGGAACTGTGGTATCGCGGAACGGCGGACGCCGTCTCTCAAAACCTCAATCTCATCCGGGATTTCGATCCCGACTACGTCGCCGTGTTCGGCGCCGACCACATTTACCGCATGGACATCAGCCAAATGCTCGCCTACCACGTGGAGAAACAGGCCCACGTCACGATCTCGGCCCTCCCGGTGCCCCTGGCCGAAGCCAAGGGCTTCGGCATCCTCGGGGTCAGCAAATCCGGACGCCTCACCGATTTTGAAGAAAAACCCAAGAACCCGAAAGCGATGCCGGGCAATCCCGAGATGGCCTATTCCTCCATGGGGAACTATATTTTCAACCGGGACGTTTTGGAGGAAGTTCTCACCGACGACATCGGAAAAGATTCCGCTCACGATTTCGGCAAAAACATCCTGCCGACGCTCCTCGAGAAACACCGCGTTTACGCCTACAATTTTCAAGCGGCCCCGCTTCCCGGCCAGAAGGATTACGAAGAAGCCGGCTACTGGCGGGACGTGGGCAATTTGGAATCGTATTGGTCCGCGCACATGGACCTTCTCGGGGAAAAACCCCGCCTGGATTTAAACAACGAGGAATGGCCGATTTCCGCCGGGCGCTACAACGGCCCCCCCGCGCGCGTTTTGGGGCGCCAGGTGGAGGATTCGATTTTAAGCGAAGGCGTGGTGGTCAACGGCGCTTTTGTTAAACACAGCGTCATCGGTCGCGGCGTGGTCATCCACCCCGGCGCGGTCATCGAAGACAGCGTGCTCATGGATTTTTGCGAAGTGGGCCCCAACTGCCGGTTCCGGCGGGTCGTGGCGGATCGCTTTAACGTTTTTCCGCCGGACACCGTCATCGGTCACGATCCCGAAAAGGACCAGTCCGCGGGCTACCACGTTGATAAATCCGGCATTGTTTCGATCGCCCGCGGTCGCAGCAAGTGGGCGCACTTGAAACGCTAGCCCCTCCCTCCCCATGATCGGCCAACGGTGCGTCTGCGTCCATGGGCATTTTTACCAGCCGCCGCGTGAAAACCCCTGGCTGGAAGACATCGAAGTCCAGGATTCCGCCCACCCCTACCACGACTGGAACGAGCGCATCACCCGCGAATGCTACGCCCCGAACGCCGCCTCCCGGGTGTTGGACGCCGAGGGGCGCCTCGTCGAACTCATCGACAATTATCGTCGGATCTCCTTCAATTTCGGACCCACGCTGTTGAGCTGGATGGAACGGCACGCGCCGGAAGCTTACGAAGGCCTCCGCGCGGCCGACCGCGCCAGCGTTCGGGAGCGCTCGGGCCACGGAAACGCCTGGGCCCAGGTGTACAACCACGCCATCCTGCCCCTGGCCTCCCGCCGGGACAAGGAAACCCAGGTCGCCTGGGGGATTCACGACTTTGTTTGGCGGTTCGGTCGGAAACCGGAAGGCATGTGGCTGGCGGAAACGGCCGTGGACACCGAAACGCTGAACGTTTTGATCGAACACGGAATCCGGTTTACGCTGCTCTCCCCGCAACAAGCCCGGGCGGTGCGTCCCGCGCGCCGTTCCGCCGATGCCAACGAGGGGGCCGAGTCCGCCTGGCGGGACGTCTCCGGCGGACGCATCGACCCCAGCCGACCCTACCTGTGGCGTTCGCCCGCCGGCGGCTCCATCGTTCTCTTTTTCTACGACGCCCCCATTTCCCGCGCGGTCGCCTTTGAAGGCATTTTAAACAACGGCGAAACTTTCGCCGCTCGCCTGACCGACGGGTTTTCGAACGACCGGCAGGAACCGCAACTGGTCCACATCGCCACCGACGGCGAATCCTACGGCCACCACCACCGCTTCGGCGACATGGCCCTGGCCTACGCCCTCCAAAAGCTGGAGCAGGACCGGCGCCTCTCCCTCACCAACTACGGGGAATTCCTGGACCACCACCCGCCCACCTGGGAAGTTGAAATTCACGAAGCCTCGTCCTGGAGCTGCCCCCACGGCGTCGAACGGTGGCGGTCCAATTGCGGCTGCCGCATGGGCTCCCACGCCCATTGGAATCAGGAGTGGCGGACGCCGCTCCGCGATTCCTTGAACCATTTGGCGGAAGACATCGACCGCCTGTTCGAAACCCGCGGCGCGGATTTTTTTCTCGACCCCTGGCGCGCCCGAAACGCCTACATCGACGTGATCCTCCACCGGGCCCCCGAAACGCTCGACGCCTTTTGGAAAAGCCAGGCCCGCCGGCCTTTGTCCCCCGCGGAGCGGACGGACGCGCTCAAATTGTTGGAAATGGAGCGGCACCGCCTTTTGATGTTCACGAGCTGCGCCTGGTTTTTCGATGAAATTTCGGGTTTGGAAAGCACGACGGTCCTGCTGTCGACGGCCCGGGCCCTCCAACTGGCCGCCGGTTTTCCCGGGGGGGCGGGCCTCGAGGAATCCTTTTTATTACAGTTGGCCAAGGCCAAAAGCAACATCGCCGAATTCGGCAACGGGCGGGAGATCTACCGCCGTTTCGTGCAGCCGGTGGTGACCGATTTGCCCCGCATGGCCGCCCACCAAGCCCTTCGGACCGCCAACGGGGCGGCGGAGGGAGGTCGCGTCTACGCCTACGATTTCGACTTGAGCGGCCAGCGAACGGACCGGTCCGGGGGGAAAACTCTCACCACCGGGATTCTGTCGGTGCGCTCCCGGGTGACGGAGGAACGTTACGCGGCCGACTACGCCGTCCTGCATCTCGGGGGGCACGATTTCCGCTGCCTGCTCCGCCCGGGAGGCGACGCCGGGTCTTTCGACCCTTTGCGCCAAACCTTTGCGGACCGTTTCAACAAACAAGGCGGGGACGATTTTTTCGACGAAATGCGACCCCATTTCGGCCCGCACGTTTACACCCTTCAGGATTTGCTTCTCGAGGAACGACGGCGAATGCTCTCCACCGTGATCGAACGGATCTTGGGCGAATTCGACGGGGCCCACCGACGACTCGTGACGGAGAATCGCGCCTTGATCGATTACCTTCAAAAAGCCGACCACCCCATGCCGCACGCGTTCCGATTGGCCTTGGAATCCGTCCTGGGGCGCGATCTCTCCGCGGCCTTGGCCGGTTTCACGGGGGAAGCATCGACCGCCGAACCGTTGCGGCGCGTTCGCCGGGACGCCGCGGCGTTTCACGTCCAACTTCAGTGGTCCAGCGTGACCCAGGAACTGGAATGCCATTTCCTGGGCCGGATCCGCGCCTTGGTTCAATCCCAAAAGTCGGAGGACGCCGACAAAGCCCTCTTTCTCTTGGATTTCGCCGAAGAACTGGACCTCTCGGCCACCCTCTGGGAAGCCGAAAATTTATTTTTCACCCTTTGGAAAAAACCGGCGACCGACCGACGGGCTTTGGCGGCCTTGGCGCGCCGCCTTCGTTTCGCCGATTAAATCCTCGTTTCGCCCCTTCCGCGTTTTTGTTATACTTCGTTCTCGGTCTCGACCCCCCGCGCCGTCGCACCCTCCGGGGGGTTTTTCTATCCGTCACGCCGCGAATCGAAGAGGATAGAACGCCCGTTCGATTTTGCGCCCGTAGCTCAATTGTGACCGAGGCCGGGGGCCGAGGAAATGGTTGGAGGCCGCTAGGCCAGAAACCAGATAGAACCTCTTGCTGGATTTGCGCCCGTAGCTCAATTGGATAGAGCATCTGCCTTCGGAGCAGAGGGCTGGGGGTTCAAGTCCCTCCGGGCGCGCGATTTGGTTTTTCACCCTCGCGCCACACGGCATCGGTTCAATTTAATCGTCCCCCGGTACGGCGGGGCGTTGTTCGGCGGCAGCGGGCCAGTAGCTCAACGGTGGAGCAAGCGCCTCTTAAGCGCAAGGCTGAGAGTTCGAGTCTCTCCTGGCCCAGTTTTTTTACGCCCTATCCCTTTGGCGATTGTGGAAACGCCGTGGTCCTGGACCCGGCGGGTCTTCGCGAGGATGGCGGAATTGGCAGACGCGTACGGCTTAGGACCGTATGCCGAAAGGCGTGTGGGTTCAAGTCCCTCTCCTCGCAGATTTGAACGACGGACTTGACCGGGCGCGCCCGTCAAGCGGATGGGGAAAATAAAGCGGCACGGAGATTGATTTATGTTCGGTTGGAAAAAAAAGGGAAAAGACGGTGCGGTGGCGGACAAAGAGGGGGAGGCGCCTCTGGCCGAAGTGAAGGTCAAGGTGAAGGACCGGAAGAATTGCGCCGTTCTGCTGGCGGTGGAAGTGCCGGCGGACCAAGTTAAAAAAGCGACGGAAGAGTCTTTCCGGCGCGTTCAGTCCCGGGCCAAAATGCCCGGGTTCCGGCCCGGCAAGGCCCCGATCGAAATGGTCAAAAAGAATTTCCAGGACGCCGCCTGGGAAGACGCGCTGGACCGCCTTTTGCGGGAATCCGTCTACAGCGCGGTCACCCAGGAGAACGTCGTTCCCATCACGACCCCCGTCGTGGACAAAATCGACGGCGACCCGACCAAAGCCCTCCGATTCGAAGTGAAGGTCGAATGCGCCCCCACGGTGGAACCCAAGGACTACAAAGGGTTGCCTCTTCAAAAAAAAGCCCGCCCCGTGACGGACGCGGACACCGATAAACGTCTCAACGACCTTCGGGAATCCAACGCCAAACTCGTGCTTTCCAAAGACGCCGCGGTGGATAAAAAACATTTCGTGGTCGCCGATTACGACAGCTTTTTGGAAGGTCAACCCGTCGCCAACGGATCCGCCAAGAATCAACTCATCGAGATGGCGGCGCCCCAAAACGTCGACGGATTCACCGAGGGGCTTCTGGGCGCCAAAGACGGCGACACCCGGGAAGTGCCGGTGCGCTTTCCCGACGTCCACCCGCAAAAAGAGTTGGCCGGAAAAACGGTTCAATTCAAAGTCACCGTGACGGCGATCAAAGAGAAGGAAATGCCGGTCTTGGACGACGAATTCGCCAAAGACCTCGGCGTTGAAAGCCTGGCCGCGCTCAAAGACCGCCTGCGCAAAGATTTGGAAACCGGCGCGGAACGGGCGCTCCGGCAGGACCTGGAGAAGCAAGTCATTGACGGGCTTCTCCAACACAATGTCTTCGACGTGCCGCCCTCCCAGATTGAGGAGCGGGCCCGTCATCTCACCGCCCAGGTGAAGGACTACTTGGCTCAGCAGGGCGCCTCGGAGGCGGATTGGAAATCCGCCGAACCGAAAATGTTGGAGAAAAACCGTCCCGAGGCCGAGCGCCAGGTGCGATTGTCCTATTTGTTGTCCCGAATCGCCGAAATGGAAAAAATCAATGTCGAGGAAACCGACGTGGACGCGCAAATTCGGAAAATTGTGGACGGCGCCCGCCCGGAACAACGGACGGATGTGGAAAATTGGATGAAGGGGCGACGCGACACGCTTCGCGCGCAGTTGCGCGAGGAACGCCTTTTCGACTTTTTGATTCAACAGGCCAAAGTCACCGAAGTTCCGGCGGCTTAACACACACCCAAGAAGGGGGAATCGCTATGCCCGGCATCATCCCAACCATCATCGAACGCTGGAACCAAGGCGCGGCCGTGGGGTACGATATCTACTCCCGGCTCCTGAAGGATCGAATCATTTTCATCGGCGGCTACGGCGGGGCCATCGACACGGACTCGGCCAACGCCATCATCGCCCAATTGCTCTACCTGGACGCCGAAGACCCGGAGCGGGACATCAATCTCTACATCAATTCTCCCGGCGGCATGGTGACGGCGGGCTTGGCGGTGTACGACACCATTCAGTACATCAAAGCGCCCATCACCACCATCTGCCTCGGCATGGCGATGTCCTTCGGGGCCCTGCTTCTGGCGGCCGGACGCAAAGGAAAGCGCTACGCCCTGCCCAACGCGCGCATCATGATTCACCAGCCCCTGATTTACGGCGAAGGCCTTTCGGGGCAGGTGACCGACATCGCCATCGAAGCCAAGGAACTGGACCACACCAAAGACCGCCTCACGGACATTTTGGCGCGGCACACGGGTCAACCCCTGGCCAAAGTCAAGGCCGACTGCGAACGGAACTATTACATGTCCTCGGACGAGGCCAAAGCCTACGGCCTGATCGACGAAGTTTTTGTGCCGCGGCACAAATAAGGCCCTCCCATCGACGTGACGACCCCCACCGGCAAAGAAAACAAAGACGCCCTGCAGTGCATTTTCTGCGGGAAAGGGAAACGCGAGGGCCTTCGGCTCATCGGCGGCCAGGGCATCTACGTCTGCGAAGATTGCGTGCGGAATTCCCACGCCTTGCTGACCCGCTTGACCGAAGAGGAAGACCGGCGGGCCCAGCGGGCGTTGCCCAAACCTTCGCAAATCAAGAAGGTGTTGGACGACTTTGTGGTGGGGCAGGAGCAAGCCAAACGCATTCTTTCGGTCGCCGTCTACAATCACTACCGGCGGGTGGAGACGCTGGCCAAGGAATCCTCGCCCGACGTCGAGCTTCAGAAATCCAACATCCTCTTCGTGGGGCCCACCGGAACGGGGAAAACCCTCATGGCTCAAACGCTGGCGCGCCTCCTGCACGTGCCCTTCGCCATCGCCGACGCCACCACCTTGACCGAAGCCGGGTACGTGGGCGAAGACGTCGAAAACATCATCCTCCGCCTCCTCCAAAACGCCAATTACGACGTCAAGCGGGCGGAACGGGGCATCGTTTACATCGACGAAATCGACAAAACCTCCCGCAAGGCCGATTCGCCCTCCATCACG
The DNA here is from genome assembly GCA_016722575.1 of Elusimicrobiota bacterium. NCBI lineage: Bacteria > Pseudomonadati > Elusimicrobiota > Elusimicrobiota bacterium. Next base: position 138,636 of record JADKIY010000005.1, read on the forward strand.
CGGGACGTTTCCGGGGAAGGGGTGCAGCAGGCCCTTCTTAAAATCCTGGAAGGGACCGTGGCGGCCGTGCCGCCCCAAGGCGGTCGAAAACACCCCCAGCAGGAATACATCCAGGTCAACACGACGAACATCCTCTTCATTTGCGGCGGCGCTTTCGAAGGCCTGGAAAAAGTGATCGAGCAGCGGCTGGGCAAGTTCGGCATGGGGTTCGGCGTCGATCCGAAACCCAAAAAGCGCGAGGACATGGGCGATATTCTCAAACACGTCCAACCCGAAGACTTGATCCAATACGGGCTCATCCCCGAACTCGTGGGCCGGCTGCCCGTTTTGGCGAATTTGGAAAATCTGGACGAGGCCGCTTTGGTCGAGGTGCTCACCCGACCCAAGAACGCCCTCGTCAAGCAGTACCAGAAAATGTTCACCCTCGAAGGCGTGGAACTTTCTTTTAACGAAGACAGCCTCAAAGCCATCGCCCGTTTGGCCATCAAACGGGGATCCGGCGCCCGCGGTTTGCGGTCGATCCTCGAAGAGATCCTGCTGGGCACCATGTATGAATTGCCCGAACAGACGGGGCTTCAGCGGGTGGTGATCGACGGGGACGTGGTGGCGAAGAAAAAGGAACCCGTCCGCGTCTACGAAAGCATTAAAAAAACAGCCTGATTTTTTAACCCTGGAGGATTGTCCATGAAAAAATACTATCTCATCACCCCGGGCCCGACGCCCGTTCCGCCCGAAGTCGCCGCCCAAAGCGCCCTGCCGGTTTTGCACCACCGCACCAACGAATTCGGCGCCTTGTTTGAAAAAGCCATCCTGGGCATGAAATACGTTTATCAAACCGCCCACGACGTCTTGATGATCACGGGCTCCGGCACCGGCGCCATGGAATCCGCGGTGGCCAACCTGACTTCCCCCGGGGACAAAGTGATCGTTCTCTCCTCGGGCTCCTTCGGCGAGCGCTGGGTGAAAATCAACGAGGCCTTCGGCACGAAAGTCGTGGCGGTCCGCCAGGAGTGGGGCAAAGCCATCGACCCGCAGAAAGCCCTGGAGGCCCTGCGCGCGAACCCGGACGCCAAAGCGGTGTTCATGCAGCACACGGAAACCTCGACCGGCGTCGTGAACGATTTGAAGACCCTCGGTCAGATGATCTCCGAAACCGGCGCCGTGTCCGTCGTGGACGCGATTTCCGGCCTGGGCGGCGAGGAATTGCGGATGGACGACTGGAAACTGGACGTCGTGCTGACCGGCTCCCAAAAGGGCTTGATGGTGGCGCCCGGCTTGGCCTTCGCGGCCGTCGGCCCCCGGGCTTGGCCCGTGGTCGAGAAGTCCCGGAATCCCAAATTCTATTTTGACTACAAGCAAATCAAGAAATCGGTCGGGGACAAGGAAACGCCCTGGACCCCCGCCGTGACCTTGGTCGCGAGCCTGGTGACCGCCCTCGAAATGATCAAAAAAGACGGCATCGAGAACGTCTGGGCCCGGCATCGGCGATTGGCCACCATGGCCCGGGCCGGCATGCAGGCCCTGGGGTTGGACCTCCTGGCCGACCGCCCCTGCGCGGTGCTCACCTCCGCCAAGTTGCCCGCCTCCGTGGACGGCAAAAAGTTGATCAACTGGCTCCGGGACGAACACGGGGTCTCCGTGGCCGGCGGCCAGGAACAACTGGCCGGCAAAATCGTCCGCCTGGCCCACATGGGCTACATGGACCACTTCGACCTGATCATCGGTTTGACGGCCTTGGAATGGGCGCTCAAGAAATTCGGCCACCCCGTCACCCCGGGCAAAGCCGTGCAGGTCGCCCAGGAAGCGTTGGCCCTCGCGTAACAGCGACGGACCGACCTTGATTTCGTTCTGAAGGGACTCCCATGAACATTCGCGTTCTCGTCGCCGATGCCATTTCCGAAGAGGGGCTTGCCCCGCTGCAACAAAACCCCGGATTCTCCGTCCAGGTCAAGACGGGACTGAAGGGCGCCGATCTCTTGCGCGAAGTGTCCGGGTGCGACGCCCTGCTTGTGCGTTCCGAGACCAAAGTCAACGCCGAGGTCATCGGCGCCGCCGCGGGCCTGCGATTCATCGGTCGGGCCGGCACCGGGGTCGACAACATCGACCTGGGCGCCGCCTCCCGGCAAGGCATCGTGGTCGCGAACGTCCCGGGGGGAAACACCATTTCCGCCGCGGAGCAAACCTTGGCGCTTCTTTTCGCCATGGCGCGCAACATTCCCCGCGCCGACGCCTCCACCCGGGCCGGGAAATGGGAGCGATCCAAATTTGTCGGAACCGAGATCACCGGGAAAACCCTCGGCGTGGTGGGCCTGGGACGCATCGGGCGCGAAGTCGCCACCCGGGCCATCGGGCTTTCCATGCGCGTGGTCGCCTTCGACCCCATGGGCGATGAGTCCTGGTGCCGCCGCGCGGGGATCGCCTTTGTTTCCTTGGACGAATTGTTGGCCCAATCGGATTTCATCACGGTGCACGTGCCCCTGTCCGACCAGACCCGCGGGTTGCTCAACCGCGAGACCTTCGCCAAAACGAAAAAAGGCGTTCGCGTGATCAATTGCGCCCGGGGGGGCATCATCGACGAAAAGGCCCTTCTGGAATTCGTGGAAAACGGCCATGTCAAAGGCGCGGCCCTGGACGTCTTCGAGAAAGAACCCCTCGACCCGCAATCGCCCCTGTTGAAGCGGCCGGAAATCATCGTGACGCCGCACCTGGGCGCGTCGACCGAAGAAGCCCAGGTCAAAGTGGCGGTGGAGCTTTCCCAATCGTTGGTCGAATTCTTTGAGAACGGGTTCGCCAGGCAGGCCGTCAATTTGCCGCCCTTGGACGTGGCGGGGCAAAACCAATTGCTTTCCTTTATCGGCCTGGCCCACAAGCAGGGGGCCTTCCTGGCGCAATTTGCCGGCGCGGCGGCCACGTCGCTCACGCTCCGTTATTCCGGCGAACTGGCGCGGGTCAACCCGTCCCTCTACACCGCCACGGCCGTGGCCGGATTCCTATCGGCGCTGGGGGAAAAAGCCACGCCGGTCAACGCCTTGCTCTTGGCCCAACAACGGGGCCTCCGGGTTCAGGAACAAGTCCAACCCGAGGCCAAAGATTACGCGTCCCTCCTGGAAATGGAGGCCGAGACGCCCGAGGGCACGCACCAACTGGCGGGCACGGTGTACGGGCGGGGCGACACCCGTTTTGTGCGCATCGACGGCCTGGCGGTGGACGTCACCCCGCACAAATACCTCTTGGTCATGACCAACGAAGACCGCCCCGGCGTCGTGGGGCACACGGGCACGGTGCTTTCGGCGGCGGGCATCAACATCGCCGGCATGGACATCGCGCGCAACCGCCCGGGAGGCGTGGCCGTTTCCCTCTGGAGCGTGGACAGCCCGGTTCCGGCCGACGTTTTGGCCAAGGTCAAGTCCTTCGCGCCCATTCTTTCGGTGAAAATGGTACAGTTATAGCGTTGAGTTTTTGAAATTCTCAGACATGACCGAAGACTGCCCGGCCCTCGCGGCCACCGAACTCACCAAGATTTACCGCCGTTCCCACCTGGGGCGGACGAAGTCGACGCTCGGCGTCGAAAAGATCACCGTTTCCGTCCGCACCGGGGAAGTTTTTGGCCTTTTGGGGCTCAACGGGTCCGGTAAAACCACCACCATTAAACTCCTTCTGGGGCTTTTGTTTCCGACGGGCGGTCGGGTGGACGTTTTGGGCGCTCCGGCCGGGTCCCGGGAGGCCAAGGCGGCCATCGGCTATCTGCCGGAGATCCCCTATTTTTACAAGTACCTTTCCGGCCGCGAAGTGCTCACCTTTTACGGCCAATTGTCCGGGCTCACGGGGAAGACCCTGACGGAACGCGTCGACGCCGCCCTGGAAACCGTTCGAATGAAAGACCACGCACGGCGCGCCATGCGGGAGTATTCCAAGGGGATGCTCCAACGAATCGGATTGGCCCAATCCTTTTTGCACGACCCTAAAATTTTGATTTACGATGAACCCGTGACGGGGCTGGATCCCCTTGGCTTGCGGGAAATGCGGGAAATCATCCAAGGGTTGAATCAAAAAGGAAAAACCGTTTTCTTTTCTTCGCACAGCATTTCCGAAGTTGAAAAATTGTGCCATCGGGTGGGCATCTTGGTGAAAGGCAAGCTCGTTCGGGTGGTCGAACAAAAGGAATGGGTGGCCGAGCCCGGCCACTTGGAAGAGGTGTTCGTTCAAACCGTGGCCCCCGACCACACCCACATCCGCTGATGAATTCCATTTTTTCCATCGCCCGCTACACCCTCACCCAGCAATTGAGGAATCGCTTGTATCTCGTGGTCATCTTGTTCGGCGTGCTGATGATCGGGGCCTCCGTTCTTTTCGGGGCGGTCGCCGCCGACCAGGAAGTCCGCGTCATCTTGGACCTGGGATTCGCCACGACGGAATTCTTCGGTTTGGCCATGGCTCTTTTTGGCGCGGTCACGCTCGTTTTGGAAGAGATGGAATCCAAAACCATCTACCTGATCCTCACCCGCCCGCAACCGCGATCCACTTACATACTGGGCCGCTTCCTTGGCTTGGTGGTGGCGGTGTGGACCGGCATGGCGATGATGGAGGCCATGCACTTCGCCCTGCTTTTCTTCAAAGGGTGGGCGGCGCAGCCTCTGGCTTTCGCCGCCTTGCCGGCGATGGCCCTCAAGGTCATGATTATGACCGCCCTGGCCCTGCTGTGTTCGTTGACATTCACCTCCGCGCCCACGGCCACCGTGTTCTCCCTTTTCTTTTGGGTCCTCGGACACTTCGGCGAAGAGATCCGCTTCCTGGCCAAAAAATCCGGGCAACCGTTGGCCTTGGGCCTGGTCAAGGGACTGTTATGGATTTTGCCCAACCTCACCTTGCTGAATCTTCGGGACCACATCGAAATCCCCGGTTTTCCTATGTCCCAAATGTTCTCCGCCGCGCTCTACGCGGTCCTATACACCGGCGCCGCTTTGGCGCTCTCCATCGCCCTCTTTTCCCGAAAAGAATTCTGATGAGCCGCTCCGCTTCGATGGAACCCCGCTCCGGCCTTTGGGTCTGGGCCGTCGCCGTTGCTTTGCTCGCGGCCGCCAACGGGTTGCCGTACCGTCACGCGGGGTTTCCGCCTTTTGACCATCCGGTGTTGGAGGATTACGTGGTTCAAGACACGGCCGCCGTCCTGACCGGGGCGCGCCGCTTGGGGTCCGACTTGGCCTTTATTCAGCTCCTGCTTTATTACGGCTCCGCCGAAACCCGGGAAAAACACGGACATCGGACCCGCGAAGATCCCGGCGAACACGCCGGTCACCTCCACCTGGGGAGGGAAGGCGGCGCCGTCGGCGCCGCGACATTGGGCGAGTTTCCCGAATTGATGGAACACGGGCTTCGGGTGGGTTCCCTGGATCCTTTTTTCCATTACGCCTACCTTTTTGCGGGAAGCGCTCTCGGATTCAATTTAAACCGGGCCGACGAAGCCATCGAAGTCCTCCACCGGGCCTCCGTGCAAGACCCCGGGTTTCCCCGTTATTCGCTCTACCTGGGGGCCTTGGCTTACCGGCAATCCGACGAATTGGCCAAGGTCATCCCCTGGCTGGAAGAGAGCATCAAAGACCCGGAGTGTCCGACCATGTTGAAAAACATTCTGGCCAACATGTACCGAAAAACAGGGAACGACCGGCGCGCGGCCGAAATTTTTCTCGACATTCTGGACAACGCGCGGGACCGAAGCTACGCGGATTTGGCCCTCCAAAAATTGCGGGAAATCGAAAAGAACCTTAAACCCAAGCGGTAACCCCGCGTCAGACTCGCCGGTTCGACCCGCACGAAAACTGGCATAATTTCACCCTGTGATCTCCATTTCCCTCTTGCATTGGTTGGCGGGCGCTCTGCCGCTGGGGTTCCTTTTGGCGGCTCTGGCCATGGAAATCGCCCACTATTTTTCGCCAAGCCACCGCCGCTGGCTTTACCCCTCCGCGAGCTGGTTGCTTTGGACCGGAACCGGCGGGGTCGCCCTGGCCGTGGCCAGCGGGTTTTTGCTGTGGTCTCCGGCCGGGACCCCCCTGGAAGGAACCCATCATCAATTCCTGGGTTTCTGGGTTCTGATCGTTTTCACCGTTCTCTCCTTTTGGCGAGGGATGGTCAAACGGCGCGCCGATCCCCTTTTTACGTTGATTTGGTTGGCGGCCGCGGTCGTCGTGGCGGCGGCCGTTCGCGACGGGCTGGCACTCACGCATCCTTCGTTCTTCACCGGCGTCGGATCCTAGGAGGCTCCATGGGCGACACAAAAAAAAGACTCTTGGTCATCGAGGACGACCCGGCGCTCATGGAGCTGATGCTCGACTATTGCGAGATCATCGACTGCGCCCCCCTGCCCGCGGAGACCGGCGGGGAGGGCTTGGCCAAGGCCTCGGCGGAAAAGCCCGACGCCATCACCGTGGACCACCGATTGCCGGACATGACGGGCCTCGACGTCATTAAACGATTAAAGGCCGACCCCGCCACCAAAGACATCCCCGTCGTTTTCCTTTCCGCGGACGCCAAACTTCACGAAACGGAAGCCAAACATCTCGGGGCCTTCGGCGTGTTGCTCAAGCCCGTTTCGCCCGCCGCTCTGCGCGCCGTTCTGGTCGACGCTCTGGGGGATTGGTGAGCGTCCCCGGGGGCCCGACCTCTCTCTTGGAAAACAGCCTTTTTCTTCGCGCCTGCCAAGGACGTTCGGTCGCTCGACCGCCGATATGGCTCATGCGGCAGGCGGGCCGTTACCAGTCGTCGTACCGGGCCATTCGGGCCCGGGTGTCCATGCTCGAACTCTGCAAAAACCCCGACCTCGTCGCCCGGGTCACCGTGGACGCCGTCCAGCAGTTGGGCGTTGACGCCGCCATCCTTTTTTCCGATCTGTTGCTTCCGGTGGAACCCATGGGCCTTTCCCTGGAATACGCCGAAGGCGACGGACCCCGGATCGGCCCGCCCCTCCGAACGCCGGCCCACGTCGACCGCCTGCGCCCCGTCGATGTCGAGAAGGCTTTGGGGTATGTCATGGAATCCGTGCGGCGAACCCGGGCCGCCCTTCCCCCGGCGATTCCCCTGCTGGGATTCGCCGGCGCCCCGTTCACCCTCGCCTCCTACATGATCGAGGGGGGGGGAACCCGAAACTACGTTCACACGAAAACCTTCATGAACTCCTCGCCGCGGGCCTGGCACAAACTCATGGCCAAAATCGCCCACGTGGTCACCGACTTGTTGAACGCCCAAATCGACGCGGGGGTCCAGGGGATTCAACTTTTCGACAGTTGGGTGGGCGTGCTCTCTCCCAGCGACTACGAAACCTTTGTCCTGCCTCACACCCGGTCCGTGTTTCGCGGCGTTCGCCGGGGCGTCCCCGCCATACACTTCGGCACGCAGACGGGAACCCTTCTGGAGCTCATGAAAAGAGCCGGCGGCACCGTTCTCGGAATCGATTGGCGCGTTTCCTTCCGCGAAGCGCGGCGCCGTTTGGGCGACATCCCCCTCATGGGCAACCTCGATCCGGCGATTCTGTTTTCACCGCCGTCGATCATTGGGCGCGAAGTCCGGCGCTGGCTGGCCGACGCGGGGCGGCGCCCGGGCTTCATCGCCAACCTGGGCCACGGCATCCTTCCCGGCACGCCGTTCCACAACGTCGTTCACCTTGTCAAAACGGTCAAACGCCTCGGCCAAAAGCGGCCATGAAAGCCGGCGTCCTCCTGATCGGCTTTGGGGGCCCCACCCGACCGGAGGACATTCGTCCGTTCCTCTCCATCGTCCTCAAGGGCCGCCCCGTGCCGCCCCACCGCGTGGAGGAAGTGGTTAAGCAATACGAACGCATCGGCGGCCGTTCGCCCTACAACGATTTAGTCGGCGCCTTGTCCCGGGCCCTCGCGGCGCGCCTGCGGTCGGACGGGTGCGACCTTCCCATCTACACCGGAATGCGCAACTGGACGCCGACCTTGGCCGACGCGTTGAAGAAGGCCGCCGCCGACGGCGTCACCGATTTGATCGCCGTCCCCTTGGCCGCCTTCCGCTCCATTCCCAGTTGGAATTACTATTTAAAATCCACCGCCGACGCCCACCGCGCCGCCGTAAGGACGCCTCTTCGGCTTCATTACCTTCAGCCGTGGCACGCCCACCCCGCGTTTCAAGAGGCCGTGGCCGATCGCGTGGCCGAAGCCCTCCGCGAATCCCCCGGACCCGAGGAAAAAGACCGCTGGTGGTTCACCGCCCATTCGATTCCGACCCCCTGGGACGCCGCCTCGGGCTATTCGGGCCAGTTGCGCGCCTTGGCCACGGCGGTGGCGGCCCGTTTCGGGGTGAAAGACGCGCGCCTGGTTTACCAAAGCCGAAGCGGTCGCCCCGAAGATCCCTGGCTCGAGCCGGACATTTCCGAAACCCTGGCCCGGGAACCCGGGGAGGGACGTCGGGCCGTGGTCGTTCCCATCGGTTTTTTGATGGACCACGTGGAAGTCCTTTTTGATTTGGACGTGAAAGCGCGGGAAGCCGGAAAAGCGCGCGGGTGGGATTTTCTGCGCGCCAAAACGGTCGGCGACCACCCGCGGTTCGTCGCCCTTCTTTCGACGTTGATCCAGGACCGGTTGCGGCGCGCCGGGGCCCAGCCCCGGGAGGCCTCTCGGGACCGACGCCTTCTGGTGGTGGGGGCGGGCGCGTCGGGACTGGCCGCCGCGCACCGGGCCGTGGAACTTTCGGGGCGACGGGGCGACGCCCTGGACCTCACCGTTTTTGATACGCGCCCCCGATTGGGCGGCGTCATCGAAACGGGCCGGCGCGACGGTTTTTTATGGGAAAGCGGCCCCGACAGCTTCATCACCGAAAAACCGGCGCTTCTGAACCTGGCCGAACGGTTGGGCATTTCGGATCAAATCATCGGCACAAACCCCGCTTTTCAAAAAAGTTTCGTGGCTCTGCGGGGGCGGCTGCATCCGACGCCGGAGGGTTTCTACCTGTTGGCGCCCTCCCGCCTCCGGCCCCTGATTCGAACGCCGCTTCTCACCCTCTGGGGGAAATTCCGCGCGGCCATGGAACTGTTGATTCCGGCGCGGCGCTCCTCCCGGGACGAATCCCTGGCGTCTTTTGTGCGTCGGCGGTTCGGGCGGCAGGTGCTGGATCGATTGGCGCAGCCCATGGTGGCGGGCATCTATTCCGCCGATCCCGAAAAATTGAGCCTGCGGGCCACCTTCCCGCGATTCCTCGACATGGAGGCGAAAGGCGGCGTGATCCGCTCCCTTCTCCGCGCTCGAAGGCGAAAATCGGGGGGCCAGGGCGCCGTTCCCGCCCAGGGCACGAGCGGGCCCCGGTACGGGCTCTTCGCGACCTTTCGAAACGGCATCGACACGCTGGTTTACGCTCTGCGAAACGCCCTGCCGGCGAACGCTCTTCGCCCCGGGGTGGAAGTTCGATCCCTGGCCAAAACCGACGGCGGCTGGCGGGCGACCTTGTCCTCGGGAGAAACGGTGGAATCCCCTTTGGTGTGTCTCGCCATTTCGGCGCCCGCGGCCGCCGACCTGCTTCGGCCGGTGGACCCCGCCTTGGCCGCTTTGCTGGACGGCATTCCCTACGGCACCGTGGCCACGGTCAATCTGGCCTACCCCCGCGCCAACGTTCGCCACGCCCTGGACGGTTTTGGGTTCGTGGTCCCGAGCGCCGAGGGACGCGCGGTGACGGGTTGTACTTTTTGCCAGGTCAAATTTCCTCACCGCGCCCCCAACGACCGGGTCTTGTTTCGGGCGTTTGTGGGGGGGGAGGCCCTTCAGCTCTCGGATCACGAATTGGTGAAACGCGTGCGACGGGACTTGAAGGATTATCTCGGCGCGGAGGGGGAACCGATCTTCGCCCACCTGCAACGCTACCCCGGCGCCATGCCCCAATACGCCCTGGGGCACCTGGAACGGGTGGCCGCCATTTTCGAGCGCCTTAATAAACACCATCCGGGCCTGGTCCTGGCCGGCAACGCCTACGGCGGCATCGGACTTCCGGACGCCGTGGCCTCGGGTGAAACCGCCGCCGAAACCGTCCTGCGCCCCGGGGTTCCCGCGCGCGTTCCGGAGACCGTCGCGTGAGCCCCTTCGACTATTCCGAGTTCACCCGGGGCCCCGCCGCCCGGCAATGGGCCGCGCTCGGTGCCCAACGGCGGGCCGGCGTTTGCGCCCCGCTGTTCTCCCTGCACTCGTCCCGAAGCGTCGGCATCGGGGAAATTCCGGATCTGCGGTTGTTGATCGATTGGTGCGTTCTCACGGGACAGAGCCTTCTGCAGCTGCTCCCCCTGAACGACGTCGGATACGATTTCGCGCCCTACAGCGCCAAAAGTTCCTTCGCCTTGGACCCGATGTATTTGTCCCTTCGGGATTTGATCGGGGTCGACGCCCAAACCTTTTCCGGGGCCATCGATGGGCTGGCCCGCCTGTTTCCCCGGGGCAAACGGGTCAACTACGGCATCAAAGGCGCCAAGGTTTCCCTGCTGTGGGACCTCTTCCGCCTCGCCGATAAATCCCACCCCGATTTCGAGCGGTTCCGCGCGTCCCAAAGTTTTTGGCTTAGGGACGACGCCCTATACAAAGTTCTCAAGGGACGATTTCAAGGCAAAGGCTGGGAAGAATGGGACGAACCGTTTCGCCGCCGCGAGCCGGCGGCCCTTCAGCAATTGGCCCGGGAGGAAGCCGAATCCCTGCTGTTTCAGGAATGGCTCCAATGGCAGTTGTTTGAACAGTTCCGGGCCGTGAAGCGCCACGCCGGCGCCCAAGGCGTCTTTATCATGGGCGACCTCCCGTTTTTGGTGGCCCGGGACAGCGCCGACGTTTGGGCCCACGCGGATTACTTTAAGCTCCATCTTTCCTCCGGCGCTCCGCCGGACCTCTATTTCGCGGGCGGCCAACGCTGGGGCATGCCGCCCTATCAATGGGACGCCATGGCGGCCCGGGGACACGACTACCTGGTCCAAAAGCTTCGCTACGCCGAAAATTTTTACCACCTCTACCGAATCGACCACGTCATCGGGGTCTTCCGCCTTTACACGATCCCCCTGAACGCGCCGCCGGAGCGCGGCGGGTTGGACGGGTCTTTCGATCCCCCGGACGAACGGCAATGGGAAGAACACGGATCGCGCCTGTTGAACGTGATGTTGAACGCCACCTCCATGCTTCCCTGTGGAGAAGACTTGGGCGTGGTGCCCGCCTGCTCCAACCCGACTCTGGCCCGACTGGGCATTCCGGGCCTGGACGTTCAACGATGGGCCCGGGACTGGGGGAAGACCTACGATTTCCGGGACCCCGCTCAAAATCGAAAAAACGCCTGCGCCGTCGTGAGCACCCACGACATGTCCAATCTTTCGGCGTGGTGGGAGGAGGAGGCCGGCACCGTGGACGGCTATTTTTTCCAGCTCAAATGCGAAGCCCGTCGAATGGATCCCCAAAAACTGCGCGCCCGTCTTTTTGACGGGGAAACCGCGGGCGGCGGCCGCCTGCGTTGGAAAGAATCCGTCCGGGATGTCCCGACGTTGGCGCGCGCCCTGGGGCTTCGGGAAGAAGACGCCCGGGATTTCATCGATTTGTTTTTGGGCAGCCACGATGAAAAGGAGCGCTTTTGGCGTCGATTGAACGGTCGAGGCCCGACCCCCCCGGACGCCACGCCCGCCCTCGTTCGAAGCGCCTTGGAAACCGCCGGCCGGTCCGCGGCCGTTTTCAGTATCCAGCTGATCTTCGATTGGCTTTCGGTGGAACGCCCCTTGCCGGGGCGCCCCGGCGACTACCGGATCAACTATCCCGGAAGCGTCGGTCCTCACAACTGGTCGGTTCTTTGTCCCCATTCGCTCGACGATTATCGCCGATGGCCCGGAAACGCCGTCGTCACCGACCTCAACCGATCCACCGATCGCGTGGTCGGCCCCCGATGACCGAGCCGGTCATTCGCGTCGAAGGACTCGTCAAACGCTACGGCGACGTGGCGGCCCTGAGCGGAGTCTCCTTTGACGTCCACCGGGGAGAAATTTTCGGCCTCCTGGGCCCCAACGGCGCCGGGAAAACCACCGCGCTTCACATCCTCCTTGGCGTGCTCACTCCGACCGAAGGCCGGGCGACGCTGTTTGGTCGATCCCCGTCCACGGACCGCGCCTTTCTTTACCCCCGGATCAATTTTTCCTCGGCCTATGTTCAGATGCCCTTTAATTTGACCGCCCGCCAAAACCTCGACATCTACGCCCGCTTGTACGGGGTGAAGGACCGGCGGGCGAGGATCAACGGCCTGCTGGAAAAATTCCACCTCCTCGACCGGGCCGACAACCGCACCGGTCAATTGTCCGCGGGGGAACAAACGCGATTAAACATCTGCAAAAGCCTTCTCAACGATCCCGAGCTGTTGTTTTTGGACGAGCCGACGGCGAGCCTTGACCCCGACATTTCAGACCTGGTGCGCCGAACCCTCAAAGAGATGCAGGAAAAAACCGGCCTGACGATCGTCTACACGTCCCACAACATGGCGGAAGTGGAATCTCTCTGCGACCGGGTTCTGTTTATTCACCGGGGGAAAAAAATCATTGAAGGAACGCCCGGGCACGTCCGGGATCAATTCCAAAAAGAATCCCTGGAAAAGGTATTCATCCATTTGGCGCGTTCCGGCGATGTGGTGGACGCCGCCGGGGGGGTCGCCCCATGATGTTTCGAATCGCCACGGTGGTTCGGCGCTACGTGTTGATCCATTTGCGAAGCCCGGCCCGGCTCCTGGACCTGTTTTTTTGGCCTGTCATGGAACTTTTCGTGTGGGGCTTTTTCACGGTGTACCTCCGGCAGAACGCCCTGGACGGGGCCGGACGTGTCATGCTCGTTTTGATCAACGGGTTGGTGTTTTGGGACATACTCTTTCGCTCCCAGCAGGCCCTGAGTCTCGCGTTTATGGAGGAATTGTGGACCCGCAATGTCTTAAACCTCTTGATATCGCCCCTGCGCGCCATCGAATGGGTGACGGGGGCCTCCCTCTACGGGCTCATTAAAACCGGCATCATCGTCGGGGTATTGCTCGCTTTGGCCACGCTTCTCTACGCCTTTCAATTGGGCGCCCTCGGCTTCTATTTTGTCCCCTTGGCCTTCAACCTTCTCGTGTTCGGCTACGGAATGGGGTTGTTCACCACGGGCCTTTTGCTCCGCTGGGGCCACGCCGCGGAGGCGTTGATTTGGGGGATTCCATTTTTGATCCAGCCCTTCTCGGCCATCTTCTACCCGCTGTCGGTGTATCCCCGTTGGCTGAAACCCTTCTGCCTTCTGTTGCCGAGTACCTGGGTCATGGAGGGCATGCGGGGAGTCGTGTTGACCGGACGTTTTGATTGGCGATCGTTCCTTTGGTCCTTGGGACTCAACGCGGTTTACACAACGCTTTTTACGCTTTTTTGCGCCCGCATGTTGGAACGGGGCCGGGTGACCGGCCAATTGGTCCGCATGACCGGCTGAGGGACCCTCGGGAGGCTTCATGAAAAAAACACTTTGGTTTTGGGGATGTCTGGCTTTGGGCGCGACCGTTCACGGGGAAATAAAAACCCGCGTGGTCGATTACGCGGACGGAAAGACCCCGCTCCAGGGTTATCTGGCGTACGACGACGCCCTCGCCGGTTCCCGTCCGGGGGTCCTCGTGGTTCACGAATGGAAGGGCCGCGGGGACTATGTTCGTCGACGGGCCGATCAATTGGCCGCCCAGGGCTATGTGGTTTTCGCTTTGGACATGTACGGAAAAGGGGTGTTCGCCAAGGACCACGAGGAAGCGGCCAAATTATCCGGCGTTTATTTCAAAGACCGCGAGCGAATGCGCCGGCGGGCCGGGTCGGGGCTAAAAGTTTTGCAAACGCAGGCCCGCGTGGATCCCCATCGTTTGGCGGCGGTCGGGTATTGCTTCGGCGGAACCACGGTGCTGGAAATGGCCCGGGCGGGAATGCCCTTGAAAGGGGTGGCCTGTTTTCACGGCAATTTGACCACGCCCACGCCGGCCAAACCCGGTACGATCAAAACCAAAATCATCGTTTTCCAAGGGGCGGACGACCAATGGACCGCGGGGGGAATCCCCGAATTCGAAGCCGAAATGAAGGCGGCCCAAGCGGACTGGACGTTGCGGTCCTATCCGGGCGCCGTCCACAGTTTCACGGTCAAAGAAGCCGGGAACGACCCCTCGACCGGCATGGCCTACAACGCCGACGCGGACCGCCAATCCTGGGATTCTCTGACGGCCTTTCTGGCCGACCTTTTTAAATAATCGGCGGGAATGGTATAATGCGGCGTCGACGGGCACGCCGACGCGCACCTTCGTTTTGGCGGGGTAGCTCAGCTGGTTAGAGCATGCGCTTCATAAGCGCAGGGTCGACGGTTCAAGTCCGTCCCCCGCTAGTTTTGCCGAAAAACCCGATCCGACACCGGATCGGGTTTTTCTTTTGGGGGAGGTCCGACGGCCGACGCGGCTCGCCGTCGTCGAATTGGATATAATCAAACCCGGTGCCATCTCCCTCACGAAAGGACCCCCGATGAACGCCCTCCCTTTGTTTCACCCCGCGATTCGCCGCGCCCCGGCCGCCTTCGTCTTTTTGGGCCTGGCTTTGACGGTCGCGGCGGCGCCGGCGGAAACCCGGAACATCCCCGGAACGCTCACCCGCGTCGAGGGCGACGTCTCGGTCAGTACCGGGACCCGGGCGCCGGCCCGGGAGGGGGAAATCGGCTGGCGGGCCGAACCCGGGGCGGTCCTCCGCACCGGCGCCGACGGCCGGGCGGAAATCCTCTTTGACGACGGGACGGCGCTCCGACTGGAGGCCAACACCCTTCTGCGTGTGCAGGAAGCAACCCGCGTGGGCCGTTTTCGTCAATTTTTGGTTCAACTGGTGGACGGACGCCTGTTAAGCAACATCCCCAAATGGAATCGGGGCGCCCGGGCCCGGTTCAAAGTCCGCACCCCGGTCGCCGTGGCGGCCGTTCGGGGAACGGTCTTCGTCACGGACGCGTCGACCGCCGCCGCCACGGTGGCCGTGTACGACGGCAACGTTCAGGCGGGCTCCGCGGGGGGGCCCGCGGCCGACCTCGGACCGAACCAACAAACCGACGTGGCCTTGTCCGGCGGGGTCCCGGTGGTTCGCGGTTTGTCCGCCGACATGGCCGATTACCGAGACAGCGTGGCCGAGCTCTTTGCCGCCCACATGGACGAGCTCCGGTCCGACATGGACGCGGTTCGCGAAATGAACGAAACCTACATGGAAAGCCACCGCAACGAAATCGAAAATTCCATGAACGACACCCGCGACAACCTCCAAGACTTAATGGAAGGCATCTCAAAATGACGGGGACCAATCGTCTTCCCCCGCGGGCCGATCCACGGATCGGGAACCCCCGCGTTTTTTGAATTCGTTTGCCCCTCATGGGCATTGAAAAATCGTCTTCCGCGCCCTATAGTTTCAGAGTGAATTTCTCCCGCTTTTCCCTTCGACCCCTGGTCCGTTTTTTCATGCATCTGTTGCACCCCTTGGACTACGTGCACTCTCCCCAGCAAAGCCACGGGCGCACCCTTCGGTCCATCCTTCTTCAAATCAGCATTCCGGTCGTCGTCGTGTGCTACGCCCTCTGGTCCATGGGCGCCCGCACCCAGGCGGCGGGACTGGTGGACCACGTCATGTTCGTCATTTTGTTTTTTCTCATTTACAGCCGATTGCTGATGATCCGGAGCTTGTTCCGACGGATGATGCTCAGCTTCGCCTTCGTCATGGTGCTCACCACGTTTTTTCTTTTTATCGTTCTCAACTTTCGATTCTTTCATTCCTGGGGACAAATGGACGCCCTCAAGCAGTGGGACGATGTGTTCGCCATTTGGAGCGGCATCATGGTCCTGCTCCACCCCTTCGATCTTCTCATCGGCCTCCTGATTCCCCTGCTCCTCTGGCAGTTGAGCATGCTTTCAGACCGGCGGATGGGTCTTTCGATTCGCCGCCCCTTCTTCCTAATGGCCATTCTGTTGGCCTCGTGCCATTACAAATTGACCATCGGGGAGAATCGCTATTCGGAGCAAAACCCCGTGTTTTACGTCTTTCGACAAAAAATCGCCCAACTGCAGCTGTCTTACGGATATTTGTTGAATCCCCGACGGGGGCCCCGGCGGTGGAAAAACGACGCCTTTGTGGCCGTCAACGAATCCCTTTACAAGCACGCCAAGAACGCGGCGTTCCCGTTTCTTAAAACCCCGCTCCCGGACGCGAAACCCCTGCCCTTCGCCCTCGATTCAAAACCCAACGTGGTCGTCATTCTTCTGGAATCTTTTCGGGCTTTTGAGTCCGGCGCTTACGGGGCCTCCCCGTCGTTCACGCCGAACATCGATCGACTGGCCAAAGAAGGGGTGCTGCTTCGGAATTTTTACGCCAACGGGGCGCAAACGATTCGAGGGGAATTCGCCATTCACGCCTCCTACGTTCCGAACATGCGGGGAGCGCCCGTCTACCTCAACCAGCCCAAACTCAATATTTTGACCCTTCCGATGGTTCTTAAAAAGAACGGCTATTCCACGTTCTGGATCGGCTCCCACCCGCCGACGTTCGATAAAAAAATCGAGTTTCTCTCCCGCCACGGCGTCGACAATTTCCGCTACGACGTTCCCGCGGAAGGACGTAAATTGGGCTGGGGGGCGCCGGACCGCGACCTTTTCGATTACGCCTTGAATATTTTGACCAAGGAAAAAGGCCCCGTTTTCGCCGAGATCATGACCTTGAGCGGTCATTTCCCGTTCAACGACTATCCCACGGACGGGCAGGCGCCGCCCGTGAAGGGATCCGCGCTCTATCAAAAGTATTGCCGCGCGCTTTACTACACGGATTTCGCCTTGGGGGAATTTCTCCAGAAGGCGCAACGGAGCCCCTTGGCCAAGAACACGATTTTCATCATCACCGGAGACCACGGCATTTGGGTCTATCCGGACGGCGACCGCTACGCGGGCCGGGCCCTTCGGCAGGAAATTTTCTTTCGGGTTCCGGGACTCCTCTGGTCGCCCCACCTTCTCAAACCCCGCGTCATTGAGGGCGTGAGCAGCCACGTGGATCTGACCCCGTCGGTTCTCGACCTTCTCGGTCTCCACCCCACCAACGCGTTCTTGGGCACCAGCGTGTTCCGGGACGACGTCCACCCCCGTTTTGCCTTTATGGTTCAGGACGCCCGCTGGAACCTTCGGATGGGCGACGAATACGCCTACGACGTGGGGCCCGAAGCGTTCCTGTCCCACTACCCAGCCGGCACCACTTTGGATTATCAAACGCTCAAAAATAAAAACGAACACATCTTTTTTAAATCGATCCCCAATCTCTTCGACACCCTGGGGGAATCCGGCACGGTGCTGTTGCCCGACGACCGGGTGGAGCAATTGCGCTCCTTCGCCGATGAGGGCGTGGAAACCTTCGACCAGTCGCTGTTAAAAGATCGCATCTACCCTTCCTACGAATAACGAAACGAGGACCCCGTCATGAACGCTTCCGAAACACCGAACGCCCCCGCCCCGCAACGAAGCCGCTTGTTCGGCCGCCGAATCATCAAGCCTCGGTTTCAAATTAAATTCAGCCTGGCCATTTTCGCCCTGCTGAGTCTGATGATCGGGGCCATCTGGTGGTCGGGGAACCAATTCATCGTTCACATGGTGGACGCCGGTTTGATCCAAAAAACCGACGCCGTGACCCACGTCCATACGTTGACGCACGTGATCATCCGCAGTGTGATGTTCACTTGGATCTTGGCTTTTGGGGTCGCCCTCTTTTATTCCCATTTGATCGCGGGGCCCATTTACCGGTTTGGGCACGTGCTGGGCCGAATGAAACAGGGAGATCTGACGCTCAGCGTCCGGTTGCGGCGGTTCGATGAATTTCAGGATTTGGCGAAGGATTTTGACGAAGTGTTGGGCGTTTTGCGGCAAAAAGCCCGGGGCGATCGGGAATTCGTGTTCGACCGGCTGTCGTTGATTGAAAAGCGGCTGGAGGAAATGAGAAACCCATCGGATCCGGAGAAAATCGACGGGATCCTGGGTCAAATTCGCGAGATCAAGGAAAAACCGTCGTCGTTTCTTTATTGACCGGCGGGGGGGTGGATTCCACGGGTTTCCCAGGAACCCGCTCCGACAACCGCGCCGTAAAGGAGCCGAACGAAAGTTTCGACTTCAACAGCACCGGCCACCGTTCGGGCCCCGTGGACAACCAAACCTCGATTTGAGTTTTCTGTTTTTCGTCGCCGTCCAGGGACGGCACCACGTGGTAGCACTGAAAAACCCCCGCCGGCACTTTGACCCTCTGCATCGCCTTGACCCGAACCGTCGACCGATAGACCTCCCCGCCGGAATAGGTGGGAAGCTCGAACGCGTCTCCAGGCGTCAACGGGCACGCGCGCAAAAAATAAACGATCGATACCGCGTCCTGCGGAAAGGGGGGAACGTCCACCGACGTCTGCCCTTCGTGTTTCGCCGTTTTGTAAACGTGGTGGAGCTTTCCCCGGGAAAAATCCACCAGCGTTTCGGCCCGTTTTCGATAGGACCCTTCTTCGATGGATTCGACGTATTTCAAGGAGGAAAGGCTTTGGGTGTCCAGCCAAGATTCGTTGCGGTCCCGGGTGCGATGGAAATGATCAAACATTTTATTCGTCCGCGCCTCAAAAACCACACGATAGGCCAGGCGCGCCGACACGGACTCCAGGGCGACGATTTCCTGGGTGAACGTGCCCCCCGACAGCCCCCCGAAATGGACTTGGTAAACCAGTCGCTCGCCCACGCCGAAGGCGCGGTTTTCCACGGTCCGCCAGGCGGGAACGGGGCTCGGGACCGGACCGTCGGCCCCCGCCCCCACCGCTCCCGCCGCCAGAAGGACAACGCCCCACCTTAAGCCGGCTTGAAATCGCCCCTTCGTCATATGGAGGGGAGTATAGGGGGATTGAACCCAAAAGTCAAACCGACCCAGGGCGGGTTACGCCGCCAAGGGGTTGTTGACCCCGGAGAGGGGAAAACCCTCCATCCATTCAAATTCCTGGGAAAGGGGGTGGTCGACCAGCGCGAGCGGGGTCCGGCACCGGGCGCAACCCAGGACGTGATAGTGGCGATAATACTCCGTGATCTCGGCGGGGGCCACGGTGCCGCAAGGGCAATAGAGCGCGCCGTCCTTGGCCGAATCGTGGTAATCGTAGCGGCGAAGCCGCGGGGTGAGCGTTTGCATGGAATCCTCCGTGCGTCAATTTTGTCGTTCCGCTCCCCCACTTTACCGCCGGTTTAAATATAAATCAAATTGATTATTTATATATTTAATATAAAAATTGTTAATATATTTCCGTGGAACTTCAACACCTCCGATCCTTTCTGGCCGTGGCCCGCGGCGGCGGCTACGCCAAGGCCGCCGAGGCCCTGCATCGAACCCAGCCGGCCGTGACGGCGGCGGTCCAGTCGCTGGAAAAGGAACTTCGCCGACCCCTGCTGGAACGACGGGGCCGCCGAGCGGTTCTGAGCCCGGCGGGTCGCGCTCTTCTGGCCGAAGCCGGCCCGTTGCTGGACCAATGGGAAAAAGTCTCCGACCGTTTGACCGAGCGACTGGAGGGGGACTTTCGGGGGGAATTGCGCATCGGGGCCGGGGAATCCGCCACGCTCTACGTTCTTCCCGCCCTCCTGGGCGCCTTTCAACGAAAACATCCCCACGTCCGCCTGGTCATTCATCACCAACGGGCCGACGAAACCCTTCGCATGATCCGGTCGGGGGAGCTGGATTTCGGCGTCCGCCCCCTCACCACGGTGCCCGAATGGGCCGATTACCGCCCCCTTCGCTCCTACAAGCGCCTTGTCGTGTGCGCTCCGAAGCACCCCTTCGGCCGCCACCGGGGCCCCGTGACTTTGAAACAAATGGCCGAGCATCCGATCCTTTTTCCCGGCTCCCAGTCCATCACCCGAATCCTGATGGAAGGGGCCCTAAGCCGCGCGGGGCTGGCCTACCGCGTGGGTTTGGAGGCCGGGGGGTGGGAAGCGATCAAAACCTACGCCGCGGCGGGGCTCGGCGTCGCCGTCGTCCCCGACATCTGCCTCCGCCCGGCGGATCGGCGGCGGCTCGCCGTCCGGGACGCCAGCCCGCTTTTCGGCCACGACGCCCAGGGCATTGTAACCCGCCGAGGGGCCCAGTTCTCCCGGTCCGCCCAGGCCGTTTTACTGGCCCTGGACCCTGAATTCCCTTTCCAAGAGAAACCGAGGGGGGAAATTCGGCTAAAAGGAGCCTTCAAGTGAAACGAACAACTATCGGACTGCTCTCCCTAACGGTCCTGTGGCTCTCCACGACTCCCGAAGCCCTGGCGGGCCAATTCAACGCCGCCAATACCCTCCAGCGCCTGACCAAGAAGCTGGATCTCCGCCCGGAGCAACAGGACGCGGTGCGGGAGATATTAAACATTCCCGCCGGCCACCCCCATCCCTGCGCGCTGGAATTGAAGGAAATCGACGCCATCCATAAGATTTTAACTCCGGACCAAAGGCTCCGATTCGCCAAACTCAAGGAGGTCAAAATCGCCCGAAAACGTCGATTGGAAAGCTGCTGCCCCGTTCCATAACCCTCCGCCAGCTCCCCGAAAAGCCCCATATTCCGACGCAGAAACCAAACCACCCACCGCCCGATTGACTTTTACCCAATAAAAGGAAAGAATCTGTCTGGTAAATCGTTTTTCTAACCATTTCTGGGTCTTAACACGGTGAATTCCTGTGGACAACATCAAAATTCGAATTAAAGTCGGCAACAACGAAATCGAGGCCGAAGGCCCCAGCGCCGAAGTCGAAAAACACATCGAAAAATGGCGCCGCGAGGTGGCCGGCGCCGACCGGCCAAATTCGCCCACCGCCGTCTCCAGCGCCTACTATTTCGACGCCGGACGCAACGGACTGACGATCCGGAAAGGCCCCGGAACGGGCCCGAAAGGCCGCAAATTGGCCGACGCTCTCCTATTATTGCTTCACGGCTACCGTGAACTTCAAGGCAAAACCGAAGTGGAAGCCACCCGCATTGCCCGGGATTTGCGAGAATCCGGACACAGCGACCTGGCAAAACTCGCCCGCTCCTACCATCGGCTCCAAAGCGAAGGGCTCGCCGTTCGGGCGGGACGCGGCAAAGGCACCAGCTATCGCCTCACGGAGCCGGGCCTCAACGCGGCCGCCATACTCGCCCGACAATCCGCCGTCTAACGACCAAAAAGAACTGGATCAACGACGCAAAAACCCGGATCGGTCCCCACACGGTTATAGCTTCTGATAATATATATTATGTTAAATATACACCAAGAGGCCTCCGGGTGTGTTGTCTTAGAAATAACGTTAAATTATTATTTAAAACTGTTGTTGAACAACGTTTTTTGATGTGATTCTAAATATGTTTTGTATTTGTTTTGACTTAGCACTCTTAAATTGTATTATTTCAACTGGTTTTGGCATAAACGCATAAAAATTCAGGAGGCTCCGCGTGTTCACCATCGGCGAATTCAAGGGCAACATGGTCATCAGCTTGAAGCAGAACGAGTCGGATCGTTACGGATTGACCTTCGGTTTGACCAAGGCGAAATTGATATTGGACCACATCGATGACATTCGAAAATTCTACGATGAAAACAAAGACAAGATTAAACGCCGGACGGAAGCCGCCGAATAGAAACGGCCTAAAATTCAACCGCTGACCGACAGCGGCCGGTCAACGATCCGGGGGTCCACCCCCCCGAAGCCAAGAAAGCCACCACTTCCAAGGGGCTTTCTCGAAGTGTTTTCTCCACCCGCCACCCGGGGAACCGCCCCGCCCCAAGCGCGTCAGGAATCGAAACGACCAGTCCAAGCCGGGGATTGAACACCCCCACCGACAATCCGCCCCGACAGGATCGCCGGTTGACGGTCGATAGGCCCATCGGCCCCCGCCTTGCCCCCCCCCAGACGATGAAAGCCTTTTCCCGTCGATCAAAAACCCATGGGGTGCGATTTAAATCGCCATTGAACAGACTAAATGGGAATTCCCCGGAAAGGACCAAAGAAATTGTTTGCCCGCGGAAAGAAAGCCGAAGGGGACAGGCGATTAAATGGGAATCCGAGGGGACGAAGGGAAGGGAAAAACCGATGCGGACAACAGGAACCGAAAATGACGGCGGGGAGGGTCTTTTTAGGGGCGGTTTAGGCTCAACGGCGGGCCAGTCCGGGACGATCCTCCTCCACCTTCCCCCCCGGGCCGAACCGAAGAATCCGGGTGGCAATTCGGTTCACCACGGCGGGTTCGTGGGTGACAATCAACATCGTCAGGCCATCCCGGGCGAAACCGGCCATCACTTCCACGACGTCTTCCTTCATCTCCGGGTCGAGGCTGGAGGTCGGCTCGTCGAAAAGAACGGCCCGGGGGCGCATGGCCAAGGCGCGGGCGATGCCCACGCGCTGTTTTTGACCTCCCGAAAGCGAATCCGGGTAAGCCTTCGCCTTTCCGCCAAGCCCCACGCGCTCCAAAAGGGCCATGGATTCCTTTTCGACCTCCCCGAGCGGCCGGCCCTGGACACGAACCGGCGCCAGGGCCAGGTTTTGAAGAACGGTCAGGTGCGGGAAGAGATTGAAAAACTGAAACACAAAGCCCATTTGTTCCCGCAAACGCCGAATCAAATCGTGGTGATGCTTTTCGTCGATGCCGGCCCGAATTTCGATGTCCCCCACCCGCACCGTGCCGTGCTGAAAAGGCTCAAGATAGGTCAAACAACGGAGGAAAGTGCTCTTCCCCACCCCCGACGGGCCTTGAACGACCACCACTTCCCCCTCCTCCACGCGCAGAGAGAGGTCCTTGATCACCGTGTGATCGCCGAAGGACTTCGAAAGATGTTGAACGTCAATGCACAACACGACGTTGGGCCTCCAGTCGACGGGACAAATACGAGAGCGGCAGGCTCATCATCAAGTAAAGCCCTGCGGTGAGCAACCCCAGCTCCAGAAACCGAAAGGTCGCCGTGGCCGCTTGGGAATAGGCGCGGGTGAGCTCCATCACCGTGATGATGGATACGAGGGAGGTGTCTTTAAAGAGGGCGATAAAATCGTTCGTCGACGGTGGAAGAACGGTTCGAACGGCCTGGGGCAGGATCACGTGGCGAAGGGTCTGCCAGGTCGTCAAACCCAGGGAACGGGCCGCCTCCTCCTGGCCCCGGGGAACGGACAAAAGGCCCGCCCGGTAAATCTCGGACTCGTAGGCGGCGTAATTGAACCCGACGCCCAACACCGCCGCCACCAGGGCGTTCAACTGCAAACCCAGGTTCGGCAGCCCGTAGTAAAGCACGTAGAGCTGGATGAGCAGCGGCGTCCCCCGGGTGATTTCCACGTATACCGCGCAGAGGGACCGCAGTCCTCGGCCGCCGTACAGGCGGCCCAGGCAAATAAGGAATCCCACGCCGACGGCCAGCGCCATCGAAAGGACGGAAATCAAAATCGTCGTCCCCGCCCCCCGAAAAACGAGCCCCAAATACCGTCGGACCGATCCCCGTTCGGGGATGGAAGGCGCCGAGGTCAGGGCGTCCTTCAATCCCCTTTGGTCCCGCGTCCACAGGTTCCATTTGCGGTAAATCGATTCCAGCGTGCCGTCTTGGATGAGGGCCGCCAGGGCCTCGTCCACGCGCCGCCGAAACTCGGGCGAATCCTTCCGGATCCCCCCCGCGTAGAGGCCGCGGCCCACGGGATCGCCGACGGCGGCCAGTTTCGGGTTGGGGCCCGCGTACCAGGCCGCGATGGGCACGTCCAAAAGAACGGCGTCCGTGCGGCCCAATTCCAAATCTTTGTAGATCTCCACCGGCGACGGGTACGCCACGGGGGTTACGCGCCCATCCCGTTCCATGAGGGTCTGCGCCAGGGACGCCGTCAACGTTCCCACCCGATGGCCCCGCAAACTTTCGAAGGTGGAAAACCGCTCGTCCCCACGGCGAACGGTGATTTGCTCGGCGAAAATGTAATAGGGGATGGAAAAATCGATTTTGGTCCGGCGGTCTTCGGTGATTTCCAGACCGTTGAAGGCGAGGTCAAAATTGTCGCGCAGGAGGGCGGGAACCAGCTCTTCCCAAGGGACGAGAACCAGGACGGGCCGCAGGTTCATCCGCCGGGCCAGGGCGTCCAGGATGTCGACCTCAAACCCCAAAAACCGCCCGGGATCGGCCGGATCGCGATAAAGGTAGGGCGCCCCGCCGGTGGCGTCCGCTCCCCATCGAATTTCGCCGGTGCTCCGGGCCCGTTCCCAGGCGTCGGCGGCGGAAAGGGTGGAGGGGATCAGCGCGAAAAAAAGAAGCGCGGCGCGGCGCACGGCGGGGAAGGGTCAGGAACGCGGATTCAACAGGCCCAGCAGGTATTGGCCGTATTCGTTTTGACGCATGGGTTCGGCCAGACGGCGGAGGGACTCGGCGGAGATGTAGCCCCGGTCGTAGGCGATTTCTTCCAGGCACGCCACTTTGAGGCCCTGCCGCTCCTGGAGCGTTTGAATAAAAACGGCCGCTTGCAGGAGCGTTTCGTGGGTGCCCGTGTCCAGCCAGGCGATCCCGCGGCTCAACTTCTCCACGTGCAACGCTCCCCGCCGAAGGTAGGCGTTGTTCACGTCCGTGATCTCCACTTCCCCCCGGGCCGACGGTCGCAGCTTGGCCGCGATGTCCAGGACGCGGTTGTCGTAGAAATAGAGGCCCGTGACAGCGTGACTGGATTTGGGGCGGGTGGGTTTTTCCTCGATCTTTAACGCCTTTCCCTTCCGGTCGAAGGTCACCACGCCGTAGGCCGACGGGTTGCGGACCGGGTAGGCGAAAACCGTGGCGCCGGCGGGGCGCTGGGCGGCGCGGCGCAGGAGGCCGGTGAGCGCGTGCCCGTAGAAAATATTGTCCCCCAATATTAAAGCCACGCGGTCGTGGCCCACAAAATCGCGGCCGATGGTGAAGGCCTGGGCCAACCCGCCGGGCTCGGGCTGAACGGCGTAAGAGAGCTTCAGCCCCAGCCAACGGCCGTCGTCCAGCAAGCGTTTGAAATCCGGTTGTTGGTGCGGGGTCGTGATGATCAGGATGTCCCGGACGCCGGCCAACATCAGGACCGACAGCGGGTAATAAATCATGGGTTTGTCGTAGACGGGCACCAGCTGTTTGCTGATGCCCCGGGTGAGCGGATAGAGGCGGGTGCCGGAACCGCCGGCCAGAACGATGCCCTTCATGGGAGGAAATGATACATCAATGGGCGCGCCGATGTCCCGGACGCCAGAGGTCCGCCACGCTTTTGACCGGGGTGAACAGCGCGGACGGGATTTCAACGAACACCGTGTTCCAACGGTGCATGCCGCCGTTCCAAAGGCCCGGCCTTTCCCACACCCGGACGGGGCGGCCGCGGAACGTTTTGACCGTGACGAGCACCGCCCGGTCGTCCGCGAAGTCGCCGAGCCGAAACGGCCGGTCCCGATGGTCCCGGAGGGCCACCACCAGGTCGACGGGGTTGAAATGGGTGGAGCGGCGCAGAAAATTCCGTTGGCGGGGCGCCACTTGGGATTCTTCGACGATTTGCTTGCCGGGGCCCCCCGCCCGGGGATCCGACTCCCGCACCCAAAAAGGTCCGCCCCCGGGGTCGCCCCGTTTGGCGATCATGCCGCAGACGCGCCAGGGCCGGTTCAGAACGCGCCGCAGCCACGCCCGGGGATTCTTGGAAGGCGCCCGCAACCCCAGCGTCGACTCGACAAAGGATCGGGCCCCGTCCGCCGGGGCGCCGGCCTCCAGGGCGCGCAGCCAGCGGCCGCCCTCCTCCCACACCTCCAACAACCGCCCCGCCAACGCCCGACGCCAGGACGCGGCCCGGGACCCGGTCGGCGTCCCCGACACGTTGTCGATGTTCCGGAGGAAAACAAACCGTTCCCGGGATTTCTCCAGATTTTGCAAAAGAGCGCCGTGACCTCCCGGACGAAAATGAAGCCCTCCCGTTTCTTCCCGGGCCCAGGAACCGTCCTTTTCCAGGGCCAAGGTGTCCGTCGCCGGCGACTGGATCGACCAGTGGATTCGCCATCGGACGCCGAGACGTTTTCCCCATTTTTTTTGAAGGCGCGCGGCCAGACGGGCGAAAGCCGTTCGGTGGTCCGGCCCCACGGTGAAATGGGCCCGGCAACGCCCGGCCGCGTCGCCGGCGATCCCCACGGCGCCCCGAAGGTGATCTTCAAAGGCGGTGCGCGCCGCGGCACCGCGGCCGTGGAACGGCAGGAGCCCCTTGGGCAGCGCCGTCGCTCCCGATTCAAAGAGCGCCTCCAGCACCTCGTCCCAACGGCCGGCGCGAAGAAGGCCCGCCAGCGGGGCGCCCCGTTGGCGGCAGGCGGAGTCCAAAAGGCCGGCCAAGGCCAAGCGCGGAAGACGGTTGAAAAAAGTTCGCGCGTCGTTGAATTCCTTTTCGCGGACCAGGGAACGAACGGACCGGCCGGTGGCGGCGCGGCGACGGCGAAGGGTTTCCAGATTCTGAAAGAGGCGGGAGGCGGCCCCCGAGGCGGGAACAAAAACGGAGAAAAGACCCCGGCGGGCGCCCTGACGGGCGCGGCGCTCCAATTCGCCCCGGCGGGCCGGCGACCAGCGTTCAATGCCGTCGCCCACCCGGCAAGGGCGGTCGAGGCGAAGCGGGGCCGCCGGGCCCCGGAGAAGCCGATGGTGGAGGGCCGCGTCGCCCGGCGACATCCCCCGCCGACGCAGGGCGTCCCGGTCGCGGCGGGTCAGGGCGGGACGGCGGATCAACGGGGCGGAAGGAATCCGGGAAGGAAGGGCGCCGGGACCGGCGTCACTCCACCGGAAGGGGCGCGATGTCGATGGAGTTGGTCCAGAGGCTGTGGCAACGACCGCATTCGTAATACTTGAAGTCTTTGCCTTTGTCCGTGCGGGACTGCTTGACGGCCACGGCGCCTTTGGCGTTGCATTTGGGGCAGAGGGTATCGGACATGTCATTTCTCCTGGGCGGGTTCGACGTCGTCCGCCGCCACAAAACGAAATTCGATTTCCTCGGGTCGCAGAAGGCCGAGCTCCCGACGGGCCGAGGTCTCGATGTAGGCGTCGCTGGTGGAACGAGCGACGCGGGATTCCTGTTCGCTCGCCCGGCGCCGCGCTTCGTCCAACCGCGTTTCCAATCGGCGAATCTCGCGCCGTTGGGCGAGGTAACCGCGGACGCTCTCGCCGCTGATGCCGACCGCGACGCCGGCCGCCGCGAGGGCGACCCAAAAACCCCGGCGCTGAAACAGGCGGCGCACGAGCGGGATCAGCCCCTCAAAAAGGCTTTCGCGCCGGGGAATCGGGCGGCGGCGCCCAGGGATTCTTCGAGGCGCAG
Source organism: Elusimicrobiota bacterium (assembly GCA_016722575.1). Classification (NCBI taxonomy): domain Bacteria; kingdom Pseudomonadati; phylum Elusimicrobiota; species Elusimicrobiota bacterium. The sequence continues at coordinate 165,954 of JADKIY010000005.1, forward strand.
CAATTGATTGTATTTCGCGATCCGCTCGGAGCGCGACGCCGATCCGGTTTTGATCTGGCCGGCGTTCAGGGCCACGGCCAAATCGGCGATGAAGGCGTCTTCCGTTTCGCCCGAGCGATGGGAAATGATGGTGCCGTACCCCGCGGCCTGGGCTTTTTGCACCGCGTCCACGGTTTCCGTGAGGCTCCCGATCTGATTGACCTTGACGAGAATCGCGTTGGCCACGCCCCGGTGGATGCCTTCCTCCAGCCGTTTCGTGTTCGTCACGAAGAGATCGTCCCCGACCAGCTGGACTTTTTTACCGATGCGGTCGGTCAATTTTTTCCAACCGGCCCAATCGTCCTCGGCCAGGCCGTCTTCGATGGAAACGATGGGGTATTTGGCCGCCCAGTCGGCGTAGAACTCGATCATTTCATCGGCGGAACGGTCCCGAATGGCGATTTCCCCTTCCAACCGGTATTGGCCGTTGCTGTGAAATTCGTTCGAGGCGCAATCCAACCCCAGGTAAATGTCCTTGCCCGCCTTGTAGCCGGCGTTTTGAATGGCCTGGAGAATGACCTGGATCGCCTCTTCGTTGGACTTCAAGTTGGGGGCGAACCCGCCTTCGTCGCCCACGCCCGTGTTTTGGCCGTTTTTCTTCAACACGGCCTTCAGGGCGTGGAACACTTCGGCTCCGGCGCGCAGGGCGTCCCGGAAGCGCGTGCCGCAAACCGGCAGGATCATGAATTCCTGCATGTCGACGTTGTTGTCGGCGTGGGCGCCGCCGTTCAAAATGTTCATCAAGGGCACGGGGAAAATATAATCCTTGGAACGAATCCCGAACACCTGCCGCAAATGGGTGTGAAGCGGCGTCTTTTTCGAATCGGCCGCCGCGCGGGCCACGGCCATGGAGACCCCGAGGATCGCGTTGGCCCCGAGTTTGGATTTGTTTTCCGTGCCGTCCAAGGCGAGCATCAACGCGTCCACGGCTTTCTGGTCCCGGGCGTCTTTCCCCTTTAGGGCGGGGGCCAAAACGCTGTTGACGTTGTTGACGGCTTTCAAGACGCCCCGGCCCAAAAAGCGGGATTTGTCGCCGTCCCGCAACTCCACCGCCTCGTGGGCGCCGGTGGACGCCCCGGAGGGCACGGAGGCGCGCCCGCGGGCGCCGTCGGACAAGAGCACGTCGACTTCCACCGTCGGGTTGCCGCGGGAATCCAAAATCTCCCGGGCGCGCACCGCCGAAATTTTAACGCCGGACGACGATTTGGAACCGTTCGTCGAGGGCGACTTCGCTTTCTTCACGGATTTCTTGGCCATGGAACCTCTCCCTATTTCCCGGTCGAAACGCCGGCCAAAATGCGGCCCGCCTTTTCGAGGGCCTTCAATTTGGCCCGGTCCTGGGTTTCTAAATACACGCGCACGACGGGTTCGGTGCCGGACAACCGGATGCCGATCCAGCTTCCGTCGGTCAAAATAAATTTGAAGCCGTCCGTCTCCACGATGCGGCGGACGGCGAAATCCCCGAAGCGGGTCGGCGGGTTGTGACTGAGCCGCCCCTTCAAATCGTTCATTTTCTCCAGGGTCAGATGGAAATTCAAGCGGTCGGTGTAAAAAGTTCCGACTTCGCTTTGAAGGAGTTCCAGGGATTTTCGAAGCGGGCGCTTCGTGACGGCGACGATTTCGGCCGCCAGGAGGCACCCGAGCACGCCGTCCTTTTCGGGCACGTGGCCCCGGATGGACAGGCCGCCCGATTCCTCGCCGCCCAGAACGAAGTGCCCCTGCCGGGAAGGATAGACGGAATTTTCGTGGGCCATCACGTCGCCGATGAACTTGAAGCCGACCGGCGTTTCCTGAACGGTGAGCCCGCGGCGTTTCGCGACCGCGTCCAAAAAGTGGGAGGTCATGACGCTCCGCGCCGCGACGCCGGTCCAGCCCCGGGTCTTCACCAGGTGGTCCAGCAACAGCGGCAAAAATTCGTTGGGCGACAGCATCGTCCCGTCCACGTCCATGATGCCGAAGCGATCGGCGTCGCCGTCGGTGGCGAGGCCCAGATGGGCCTTTTGTTTCTTCACCGTGGCCTGGAGTTCGGTCAGGGTTTCGGGGTCCGGCGACGGGCCGTGGCCGTTGTAAAGGACGTCGCGGTTCGTGTGAAGGGCGGTCACCTCGACCCCCGCCTTGCGGAGGTATTCGTCCAGGTAACCGCGTCCCGCGCCCCAGAGGGCGTCGGTCACGACCCGGATTTTTCCGCGCTTCAAAAGGGATCGGTCCACCAATTCGTCCAATTGCTTGAAATAGGCGGGCATCGGGTCGTGGGGGACGATGAGACGCTTCTTGAGCCCCACGGCTTCGCGGCTGGTCTTGGGAATCGCCTCGCCGGACAAATAGGGCTCCGCGCCGGCTTCGATTTTTTGGGTGATTTGGGGCAGGGCGGGTCCGCCCCAGGAGGAGTTGAATTTGAGGCCCGAGTACGTCGCCGGGTTGTGGCTCGCGGTGATGATGATGCCGCCCGCGGCCTTGTTGCGCAGGACTTCGAAGGCCACCACCGGCGTGGGGGTGTCCCGCCCGCACAGCAGGGATTCCATGCCGTTGGCCGCGAGGACCCCCGCCGCGGTTCGGGCGAAATCTTCCGAGAGAAACCGGGTGTCGTAGCCGATCACGATCGGCTTGTTGTGGAGGCGCTCTTCGCGAAGGTAATCGGCGATGGATTGTACCGCGATGCGGACGTTGGCAAAGGTGAATTCGTCCGCCATGATGGCGCGCCAGCCCGAGGTGCCGAACTTGATGCTCATTGAATAAAAACCCTTATTTTTAGAGACGTTTTAGAATCGGGCCCATGTTAGCACACGGGCCATGGCGTGTCAATCTCGACGGTGGGGGCGGCGAAATCCCGCAGGGAGGCGTCAAATTCGTCGATCAACCGGAGCAGGGAATCGAGCGTGCCCGTGACGTTGGCCCGGGAACGAAAAGCGGCCGAGCCTCGAAGCCCGTGAACGTAGGATGGAATGTACTTGCGGAAGCGGCGGACCCCCAGGTCTTCGCCGTAAAAATCGGCGATGAGGCGCGCGTGCTCCCGAAAGAGGGCCAGCCGATGAGTCACGGGCAAGGGCGCGTCGACGCCCGCGCGGGCCGCTTGGGAAAGCTCCGAAAAAAGAAAGGGGTTGCCCACCGCCGCCTGGCCGATCAACACGCCGGCGCACCCGGATTCGTCCATCATTCGTTTGGCGTCGGCAAAGGTTTTGACGCCGCCGTTGCCGAACACGGGGATCTTGACCGACTGGACGATTTCCCGAAGGGCGGCGTTGTTCGGCGGACCCACGTGGTAATCCTCCTTGGACCGGGCGTGAATGGCCACCGCGGCCACCCCGACGGACTCCGCCAATTGAACGAACCGCCGGGCGACGTTTTCCCCCCGCCGAAATCCCAAGCGCGTTTTGAAGGTCACGGGGATCTTCACCGCCTTCACCATGGCTTCCAGGCACCGGGCAAAGAGCGATTCGTCTTTCAGCAGGCTGATGCCGGCGCCGTTGTTCGCGATTTTGGGCACGGGGCAACCGCAGTTCAAATCCACGATGTCGGCCCCGGCTTCCTCCGCCGCCCGGGCCGCGTGGGCCAACCGATCGGGATCGTTGCCGAAGACTTGAAGGCTCACCGGGTGTTCGTCGGGATAGGTTTGGAGCATCCGGCGGGATTTTTCGTCCCCGTAATGGAGAGCGTTGGCCGACACCATTTCGGCGCACACCAGTCCGGCGCCGCCCCGTCGGCAAAGGCGCCGATACGGCGGGTCGCCGATCCCGGCCATGGGGGCGAGCACGAAGGGGTTGTCCAACCGCAGGGCCCCGATGGTCGGACGGGGCAAGGGCGCGGCGGACGTCATGGACGCGGAACGGCGGTTACCAGTTCTTGAGGGCGAGCGTGGAATCCACCGACAGGGCGTCGGGGGAAAACCGTTTTTTGGCCGACCGAAGATATTTGTAGTAGCCCGCGACGCCGATCATGACGCCGTTGTCGGTGCAGAGGGCGGGGGCGGCGGTGTGCACGCGGTGCTTTTTGTGGTGTTCGGCGAAGGCTTCGCGAAGGCCCGTGTTGGCCGACACGCCGCCACAGACGACGATGTGCCGCAAATTCAATTTTTCGGCGGCCGCGATGGTTTTTTTGACCAACACCTCGACCACCGCCGCCTGAAACGACGCGCACACGTCGGCGACCTTTTTCTTGGTCGCCAAAATCTCGGGATGGTCGCGCAAATGGTACACCACGGAGGTTTTCAATCCCGAAAAAGAGAAATCCCACCCTTCGGGAAGAAAGGCCCGGGGAAAGGCCACGGCCTTCGGATTGCCCTTGGCGGCCAAACGGTCGATGGCGGGGCCGCCGGGATAGCCCAGGCCCAGCAATTTGGACACCTTGTCGAAGGCTTCGCCGGCGGCGTCGTCCCGGGTGCGGCCGAGGATGTGGTAGCGGCCGTAATCCAGGACGTGCACCAGTTCCGTGTGCCCGCCGGAAACAACCAGCGCCAAAAAGGGCGGTTCCAATTCCGGATTGCCCGGAAGAATGGACAACAAATGCCCTTCCAAATGATTGACCGGCACCAGGGGCTTCTGGTAAATCCACGCCAGCATTTCGGCCACCACTTTGCCGACCAGCAGAGACCCCATGAGGCCGGGCCCGACGGTCACGGCGATGACGTCCACGGGAAGGTTTTTCGGAAAGGGCGCCTGGCCCCGGGGCGCCTGCCCCTTGAGGGCGGCTTCGACCACGGCCTGGGCGCTCTCCACGTGGGCGCGACTGGCGATCTCCGGCACAACGCCGCCGTACGGCTGATGGAGCGACACCTGGCTCGCCACGACGTTCGACAAAATGTGGCGTCCGTTTTCCACGACCGCCGCGGCCGTTTCGTCGCACGACGTTTCGATTCCCAACACCCGAATAATTTTAGACATGAAATTTCCCCTTTATCGATGGGCCGCCACGCGGCGCCGGCGATGGATGCACCACCAGCCGCTGAAACACCCGCTCCCGGTCGCCCAATTCGAGGACCCACCGGTCGCCGTCCTTTTGATCTTTTTGGATGGCGAGCCCGCCTTCGTGAATCACGGGCGCCAGTCGCTGCAAAAATCGGCCGGAGTGAAAAGGCTCCCGCGGACGGACTTCCAACGTCGATTCCACCCAGCGGCCCGTGGCGTCCGCCCGCTCCTCGTTCACCGACTTAAGCACGTCGGCCTCCCTGACGCCGGCCGCCGACAGCGCGTCCCGCACGCGGGATTGGAGCCACACGCTCTGGCTCGACAAATCCGCCAACGCCGCGGTCGGAGGGGCGCCCGTTCCGCCGGTGGCGCGATCCCACAGGGGCCGCCAGGCGTCCCGGGCCCGCCAAACGGCCACGCCGGCCGCCGTCAGCACGAGAATGAGAAACAAGTCGAGGAGGACGCCCCCCCGTTCGTTGCGGACCGCGCGGCGGCTAACGGTTCATCCCCTTGAAGACGGCTTCGGCTTTCAAGATCTCAATGGCGCGCTCCAGCACCTCGTCTTTCACGCGCTCCTCGGATTTCACGGTGGATTGCGGGGCCTTGTCCTTGGCGTAAATTTCCTCGGACTGGGATTGAAGTTTGGCCTCGGTTTCCCGGGGCACGGCGATCACGATGTCGGGGGTGATGCCGCCTTTTTTCGTTTTTTCATCGCGGTGAATGGAACGGCCCGACGGGGTGTAATATTTGGCCACGGTCAGGCGCAAGGCGGAACCGTCCTCCAAGGGGATCACGGACTGCACGCTGCCCTTGCCGAAGGTCTCCGACCCCACGATGATGGCCCGCCGCTGGTCCTGCAGGGCCCCCGTCACGATTTCGGAGGCCGACGCCGACCCCCCGTTGACCAGGATGGCCAGGGGCAAATTCCCGTAGGGCGCCTTGGCGTCCGCCAGATAGTCGGCCCGGGGCTGGGCGCGGCCCTGGGTGTAGACGATGAGCTTGTTGTCCCCCAGGAACAATTTGGACACGTCGACGGCCGAGGTGAGCAGGCCGCCGGGATTGTTCCGGAGGTCCAATATGAGGGAATTCATTCCCTTGTCCTTGAGTTCCTTGGCCGACTTCAAGAGATCGGCGTTCGAGGTTTCGATGAACTCGCTCAAGCGCAGGTAGCCGATGCCGCCGTCCAGCAGGGCCGATTTGACGCTTTGAATCTTGATCACTTCGCGGGTGATCGAGAAGACCCGCGGTTCCTTGTCCCCCTCGCGCGCGATGGACAGGGAGACCTTGGTGCCGGGCTTGCCCCGAAGGCGGGAAACGGCGTCTTCGACGCTCAAACCCTGCGTCACCTCGTCTTCGATTTTGACGATCTTATCGCCGGGCAAAATGCCCAGACGGTACGCCGGCGTGTTCGGCATCGGGGTGATGACGGTAAGCCAGCCGTCCCGAACGGCGATCCGAATGCCCAACCCGCCGAACTGGCCCTGGGTTTCGGTTTTCATTTCCTTGTGCGCGTCCGGTTCCATGAATTGGCTGAAGGGATCCAAGGCCCGCGTCATGCCGGCCGCGGCCCCGTACACGATGGCTTTTTGATCCACGGATTCCACGTACTGCTCGCGGATATACTGGAGCACGTCGACCAGGAGTTTGATTTGCTCGTAGGTGGTATCGACGGCCGACCGAACCGACGGCATGCCGAAAACCCCCGCCACGGCCGCGGCCCCGAGAATTAAAATCCGATTGCGCGTTTTCATATCCCTCTCCTTATCGTGGTGTTGCCCTCAGCGAACCCAGTCCTGGGGGTTCACCGGCGTGCCGCGCACGCGAAGCTCAAAATAGACCAGCGGCCGCCCCTGCTCGTCGCGGCCGCTCCGCCCCACCGAAGCGCCCGCCGCGATCTTTTGACCGCGCGCGACCGGCGTTTCGCTCAAATGGGCGTATATTGAATGAAGGCCGTCGGCGTGCCCGACCAACACCATCAAACCGTAATTCATGAACGGGCCCGCGTAGAGCACGTCGCCGTCGGCCACGGCGGCGACGTTCGCGTCGGGAGCCGTCCGCCACTTCACCCCGTTGGAAAAGACGTCGGCGTTGACCTCGGCGTTCCGCGTCCGCCCGAATTTTTCCACAAGGGCGCCTTCCACCGGACGGGGCAGGCGTCCGCGCCATCGTCGCGCGATTTCCTCCTGCGCGACGGGCGCCGGCGCCGCCCGCTGGGCCCGGGCGGCCCGGCGGGCGTCGTCCGCCTTTTGTTTGGCAATCAAATCCAAAATCAGCCGTTCGAATTTTTGGGCCGACGCGTTCAGCGCGCGAATGTCGCTTTCCAGCACCGCGCGGCGCCCTTCGGTGGTTTTTTGAAGCTCCCGCATGCGCTGGCCGGCCGCCTCGATGCGCCGCTCGTCCCGCTCGCGGTCCAATTTCAAATCCCGCAGTTGCTCCTCAATCGCCAGCAAATTGTCCCGCAACACGACCACGTCCTGATGCCGCTCCAGCGCGAAGTTCAAGCTGGAGGCTTGGTCCGCCACGAGAACCCGTTCGTAGGAAACGGACACGAATTCCCCCTCCGCACCGAGCCGGGACCGGCGGTAATAGGCGCCCATCGCCGCCGCCAGGCGCTCCTGCCATTGGCCCAAACTCTGACGGGACGCCCACAAACGGGCCTCCGCCGCCGATCGGTTTTCTTCGGACGCCGCCAAGCGCGCGTTGGTTTGGCCCAGCGCCCGCCGGGCCCCGGTCAATTCCCGGGAAATCCGCTCCACTTCGGCCCGAAGCTCCCGGGACCGCTTTTCCGTTTTTTCTTTTTCCTTCCGCTTATCGGAAAGTTTGGATTGGATTCTTTCCAACTCTTCCCGACCCTTCGTGATCCGGTTTTCCGAAACGGCCGGCGACGCGGCCAGCCCCGCGACGACCGCGAGGGCCGCCGCCGCGGAACGTCTCCAGCCCATCACTCGTCGGCCACCGCGCGGCCCAGGGCCGTCAACACGCCCAAGGCCAGCCCCGCGGCCGCTCCGTGAATTAAAAATTCGCCCAACCACCCCGCGACGGCCACGGCCCCGGCGGCGCCGCCCACGGCGCCCACGGCGGCCGTCGACAGCGTCTCGCCCACGCGCCAGCGGCGTCCAAAAAAGAGCCATCGGCCCGCCAGAAGGACCCCGACCGCCAACGCGCCCCAGACCGCCACGGAAATCCCCGCGCGCCGCTGCGACCGCAAGCGGGCCAACAACGCGATGCGGTCCAACCGGGGCGCGTCGTATCCCACGCGGTCGACGCCGTCCCAGGTCGTGATTTGCTCCGACAGAGGACCGAGATATTCCGGACGCAGGAAATCGGGGTTCCACTCGGCGTCGAAAGATTCGGGAAACGGGTTTCGCACCGTGAGTTTCAGGGCGTCGGCCAAGGCGGGGTCCCGTTGGGCCGTTTCGAGGGCCTGCTCTTTTGTCGTGAATTCGAGCCGTTGGACGCCCGGCAAGGATCTCAGCCGTTCTTCCAGAGACGGACGATCGGCGCCGCTTTTCAAAAAGACCACCCAACGAAACGAGTTCGATTCGGCGGCCGAGAAAACCGACAACAGGCGCTGCTCCTGCATCAGCAAGGAAATGGAAAAACCGAGCGCGGCGGACAGCAAACCGAGCGCGAGGGGAAGGGGCCAACGCCACGGCCAGTGAAGGCGCCAGGCGGAGGGGGGGCGTCGAGGGGCCGTCGATACAGCGGGGGCGCTCATCGACCGGGCCGAACGTGGAATTTCACGGCGTCATTTTACAAATTTCGAGCGGGAATCGGGATTCCGGCGTCGGAAAGCCATCGGGCCAGCGCCGCCAGGTTCCGACGGGCGACCGCCGGGCGTTCCCCCGGGGAAACGGGCCCGCGTTCGAAACCGGCCCGCAGTTCCTTCCGCCAGTCGTCGACCGAGGCCTCTCCGGAAACCACCGGCACGTTCAATTCCCGGGCCAAGGACTCGACTTTGCCGTGGGCGGCCAAGGCGACCGACGGACGGGACGTCAGCGCCGCGGCCACCAACCCGTGGTACCGCATGGAGACCACCAGGTCGTACCGCCCCAACACCGCGAAAACGTCGTCCGGTTTTTCCCAAGTTTCCAAGCGGTGCGGAAAAGTCAGGCGGGCCCGCAGGGCGGCGACGACGGGACGGTCCGCGGCGGGATGAAACAGGAGAAATCCGTGGTCCCAGGGCTCGCGCGCTTGAAGTCCATTGACGACCGCGGCCAGCGCCTCCGGGGACGCGGGCGCCCGCAACACCCAGAGAACGCGCTTCAAGGCGGGCGGCGGGGTGGCGATTTGAAGGCCGCGGCCCCAGACGGAATCGACGCCGACCGGCGTTTCCGCGCCGGAAACGGTCAGCGCGGCGGCGGAGGCCGCGTCCCGGGCCCACACGCGGGCGCCGCGCAGAAAACCGCGAACCGCTCGAATCCAACGTTGGGGAAGGGCCGGGTCGACCGACACGCCCAGGGCGGCCGCGGGCCGTCCGCGCAGGCGCGCCCAAAAAGGAAAAAAAAGGTAGTAAAGAAGGCTTCGGCGGCTGGTGCGGTTTTGAAACAATTCCCCGCCCCCCAGCACCACCGCGCCAAAAGATCGGAGGCATCGACAGAGGCGAAAAAAATTATCGCGGGGAATCGCTTCGGCGGCCCCCAAATCGCTCGGACGCGGGCCGACGACCACCGCGCACGACCGGTCGCCCAGCGCCGCGAGAAGAGAGCCCAAAATCCATTCGTCCCCCGCGTTGCCGTGACCGAAATAGCCGATCAGCAATGCCTTCGCGGGGGATCCTACGCCGGGGGGTTCGACCAACGCGCGTGCCCCCACCGGAACGCCCCGATGAGCGAGGCCCCAAGCAGGCCTCCCAGCCACAACCCGTGGAAGGTGCGGAGAGCGGAAACGCCCAGGGGCGTGTGGGCGTGGCAAAAGGTGTTAACGATGGACAACTGCCCGACGAACCCCACCAGCAAAAAAGGGCGCGGGTCGTGGAAAACAAAATGCAAGGCCTGGGCCCAGGGGCCCGGGCGATCGGGGAAAACGTCGCCGCCCGTTGGAAACCGCGCCCGCAAATAGAGCCCGAATATCAGCGCCGGGTGGCCGATGAAAAACTCCTTAAAGCGCGGACGTACGCCCAACACGCGTTCGAGCCACCCGCGGATTTGGAGCTCGGTGCCGCCGGCGTCCAGGGCCGTCCCGTGCCCGCTTCGAAGGACGTAATAGCCGACGCAACCCACCAGAATTCCCCCCAGCACGAGTCGTTCCACGTTCACGGGCTCTTGAAGGAAATGGCGTATTTCCCGAGCGCGGTAGAAATAAAACACCGAGGCGGCCAGGGGCAGCAGCAGCGCGAGCTTCACCCCTCGAAAACCGACAAACCCCAAGGTGAAATCGGGGGTCGAAAACAGGGCGGCGATCGCGAAGGCGACGGCCAAGGAAACGCCCGTCAATTGGGCCGGCGATTCCCAGGTCACGGGCCGCTCGCACGCCCAGCGGAAGGCGAAGAACGGACCGGCGACCGCGAGGAGGAACGCCAGGAGCTGGCGCAACGCCGAGGGCAGACGCCAAAGCGGCGGGGCAAAATCGGCGTAGCGGGGACGGGCGGGGCCCAATTCAAACCCTTCTTCCCGCAGCGCGTCGGCCAACCGCCGCACGAAAGCCAGGTTGTCATCGGAAGAAAGGCCCGGGAAAAGACGCACGTAAAGAAATCGGGCGCCGCGCTCCCGAACGGCCCGCACGTAGCGGGCCACGACGAGGTCCGGCCCCGCCTGCGCCATCTCCTCCTCGCTCAACGTGTGGGCGCGGATCGCGCGCCGGGGAAACGTGGCCAGCAACCCCGAGGTGCCGCGCTGGCGGGAGAATTCCAACCAGGGCAAGGTGAGGGTGGAGGAGGCGATCCAAGCCTCGACGGGCGTCCTATCGGGAAATCCCAACACAGACGGGCCGGAAAAGAGCGCGTGGGTCACGGGCGGAAACGACACGCGGTTGAGGCGCGCCGCCCGGGGCCAACGGTGCCGCCAATCCGAAAAAGGGGAGGCCTCCGGCCGGAGCGTCACGGTCAACCCGTCCGGCACCCGGGTTTCCCATTCGCGCAAAACGCCCGGCAAGGGATAGGACGGGTCCCAATAGATCGCGACCCCCGACACCCCCGCGTCCGCCAAATCCGACAGGGCCGCGTTGGTGCGCTCGTCGTCCGCGTCGGACAGGGAACGGACCTCTTCGCCGTCGACGGCGATTTCGACCACGCGGTCGCGTTCCCATTGCAGGCGGGACACCAGCGCGTGGACCCCGAAGAGCCCGAGCGCCAGGCCGAGGAGGGCGGCGCCCACCTGGGGGCGCGTCCACCGCCGGGCCCATCGTCGCCCCCGCGCCCAGGGCGTCACGGCGCCTCGACCCTTTCCGTGCGATGGGCCAGAGCCCGGCGATAGAGATCCTCGTATTTGGGGACGGAGTCGGCCCAGTCGAAGGCCCGGGCCATGCCCCGTTTGAGAATCCGCTTCCACCCGGCCGGGTCCCGGCGAAAGCGATCAACGGCGGTTTCCAGCGCCCGTCGGTAGGCCGCGGTCTCCGTGGCGGCCGCCACGAACCCGTCGCCTTTCTTTCCGTCCCGGGACACCGGGATCACCGTGTCTTTGAGTCCCCCCGTGGGGGTCACCACGGGCACGGCTCCGTAGCGGAGCGCGATCATTTGGCCCAGGCCGCAGGGTTCGAATCGGGACGGCATCAGAAAAATATCGGCGCCGGCGTAAATTTTGTGGGCCAGGGTTTCGTTGAAGTCGGTCGAACTCGCGACCCGCCCCGGGTGCTTGCGGGAGAGGGTGCGCAACGTCGCCTGGTAGACCGGGCTCCCTTGGCCCAGGAAAACCGCTTGGGCGCCTTCTTCCACAAAAGGTTCCAAGACGTCGAGCAGGATGTCGAATCCCTTTTGCGGGTCCAGCCGCGACACCATGCCGAGGAGGGGCGCCTTCTCGTCCTCGGTCAACCCCGTTTGGCGCTGGAGATCCCGCTTGCATTCCGCGCGCCCGCGGAGGGCTCGGGCCGTGAAGGGCCGGGCGATCATCGCGTCGACGGCCGGGTTCCACAGCGCGTTGTCGATGCCGTTCAACACGCCGAAAAAATCCCGGGAACGCGTTTGAAGAACCCCCTCCATCCCCCGCCCGAATTCCTCCCCCGACTGCACCTCGGCGGCGTAGGTCGGGCTCACGGTGGAGAGGACGTCGGCCGTCACCAGGGCGGCCTTCAAAAAGTTAAACCCATCGAAATATTCCAGCCGGTCCGCGGTAAACCACGACCAATCCAATCCCGCCGCCAGCAGCGTCTCTTTCGGAAAATGCCCCTGGTAGGCGATGTTGTGAATGCTGAAGACCGTCGCGGTGTTTTTAAAAAAAGGATCGTCCCGGTACAACGTCGCCAAATAGGTCGGAAGCAGTCCCGTCTGCCAGTCGTGGGCGTGGACCACGTCGGGCGCGAATCCGACGGCCCGGGCGGTTTCCAGGGCGGCGCGGCAGAACAGGATGTATCGACGGTCGTTGTCGGCGTAGTCGACGCCCCGGGAATCGCGGTAAAGGCCCTCCCGAGCGAAATGACCCGGGCTGTCGATCAAATAGGCGGGGACGTCGGGGCCGAAGCGGGTTTCCCACACGCGGACGGGGTGGTCCCGGCCGTCGACGGGAATCGTCAGGGAGAGGGGGCCGGAGCCGGGGGGCTCGTCGTCGCTGCCCGGGGGGCAATAATGGGGGAGGACCAGCCGAACGTCGTGGCCCCGGGTTTTCAGGGCTTCGGCCAGGGCGCCGACCACGTCGCCCAAACCGCCGGTCTTACAGAAGGGAACCGCTTCGCTGGCCGCGAAGAGGATTTTCATCCCGCGGTCGACGTTCCGTTCGGGGCTTCCCGGAGATAGCGCGCCGCCTGTTCCGGCGGGGTGGGGTTGATGTAGAAGCCGGCGCCCCACTCAAAACCGGCGGTGTGCACGATTTTGGGCATCAGCTCGATGTGCCAATGGTAGTGGGCCAGCCCCTTCGTTTTCAAGGGCGAGGTGTGAACGATGAAATTGTACGGCGGGAAATCCAGCACGGCGTTCAACCGCCCCAGCACGCTTTTCAAAAGGACGCTGAGCGAAGCGAATTGCGCCTCCGACATGGATTCAAAATCGGAGCTGTGCACTTTCGGGAGAATCCACATCTCGAAAGGGAACCGGCTGGCGAAGGGGGCCAACGCCACAAAATCCTCGTTGGCCTCGATGACCCGTTCGCCTTTTTCCACCTCGGCTTGGAGGATTTGGCAAAAAATGCACCGCCCCTTTTGTTCGAAGTATTCCTCCGCCCCGCGCAACTCCTGCTTCACGCGGATGGGCACCATGGGGGTGGCGATCAGCTGGGAATGGGCGTGGGCCAGGGACGCCCCCGCGGCCGAGCCCCGGTTCTTGAACACCAGGATGTATTCGAAACGCGGGTCCTTTTTCAAATCCAAAATGCGGTCCCGGTAGGCCCAAAGCACGTCCTTCACGCGGCTCGGGTCCAGGTCTTCCAATTGGCGATTGTGGTCCTCGGTTTCCACGATCACTTCGTGGGCGCCGAGCCCGTCCATTTTATCGAACAAATCTTCGCCGGTGCGGTGGAGGTCGCCTTCGATCTGGAGGGCCGGGTATTTGTTGGGGATCACGCGCACCCACCAACCGGGGGCGTTGGCCGCGCGGTTTTTGGGGGCGAACGCCAAAATCTCGGGCGGCGTTTTCTCCTCGTTGCCCGCGCAAAAGGGGCAGGGGACGGACCCCTGGGTTTCGCGCTGGGTGCTGAATCCGCCGGGACGGCGGCTGCGTTCGGTGGAAATGATGACCCACCGGCCGATGACGGGGTCGCGTCGAAGTTCAGGCATGGGGAGCCTCCGGGGCCGAGGACGCGGCCGCGCTTTCGACGGGTCCGGCGGCCTCGGGGGCCGGCTCGGCGTTCACCGCCGGCGGTTCCTCGGGGGGAACCAATTCCTCCAGGCGCGGCAGTTCGTCCAGGGAGCGCAGGCCGAATTGCTTCATGAAGTCGAGGGTCGTGCCGTAGAGCAGCGGCCGGCCCAGGGCTTCTTTTCGTCCGACGATTTTTACCAACTTGCGTTCCAAAAGGGTTTCCAACACGCCCGACACGTCCACGCCGCGAATTTCTTCGATCTCGCCCCGGGTGAGCGGCTGTTTGTAGGCGACGATGGACAAGGTTTCCAGGGCCGACGGCGTCAACCGCAGGGCCGTTTTTTCCTTGTAGAGGCGGCGCACCCATTGACTGAAGGCCGGGCGGGAGGCGAACTGAAACCCCTGGGCGATTTCCATCAAATGGTACGGGGCCGCGCGCTCGTCCAATTCCCGGGCGAGGCCGTTCAATTCCTCGCGCAGTTCCAATTCCGTGGGGGCGTCGGCGCCCAGCACGGCGATCAGTTCCGTGGTTTTGAGCGGTTTGTCCGTGAGCCACAGCAGCAGTTCCAGGACTTTTCGTCGTTCCAACAAATCCATCTATTCCCCCTCGGGCAAGGGCGCCGCGGGCGCGGGTTCGGGCTCCGTCGCGGCGCCTTCGGTTTCCAGATTTTCCGGCAGGGCCTCCCGCCGGTAGACGCGGATCTCGGCGAAGGCTTCGCTCTGACGGGCGGCGATTTCCTTGAGCCGGATCAATTCCAAAATGGCCAAAAAGGTGATGATCAAGCCCCGCCGCGTGGTTTCCCGCTCCAGAATTTCGCGGAAGGTCGCGTACGGGCGGCCGGCCAAAAACGCGAGAACGTCCTTGATCTTGACTTCGATCGGCACGTCCTCGGATTCGATTTCCCGCACCCGGGGGCGCAGGTTTTTGAGCACGTCCCGAAAGGCGTCCAACAAATCGAACAGGGACGCGTCCATGGTGTAATCGGTCTCGCCGAAGGTCGGCGCTCCGCGGAAATGGATGTCCTTGGTCGCGTGCAGGCGGCCTTCCAGGTGGCGGGAGGCCTCTTTGAACCGCTGGTATTCCAAAAGACGGTGGACCAGGTCGGCCCGGGGATCGACGGTTTCCTCTTCGTCGCGGGACGGGGCGGGAAGAAGGGTCCGCGCTTTGATCTGCATGAGCGTGGCCGCCATCACCAGGAATTCCCCCGCGATGTTCAAATTCAGATCCTTCAACAACCCCAGGTATTGGAGGAAATCGTTGGTGATTTGAGACAAAGGGATGTCGTGGATGTTCAGATCGTTCTTCTTGATGAGATACAAGAGAAGGTCCAGGGGACCTTCGAACACGTCCAGCTTGACGTTGTTTCCGGCGGTCGTCACGGGAGCCCCATGGCGGCTTTGGCCTGGTCCAAAGTTTCCCGGGCCACGGCGCGGGCGACCCGGGTGCCTTCGTCCAAGATCTCGCGCACCCGGCCGGGTTTTTGGGCCAAAACGGCCCGACGCGCCTGGATCTCCTTCAGGGGTTCCATGAGGGACAGCAAATGCTTTTTACACGCCACGCAGCCGATCCTCCCATCGCGGCATTCGGCCGCGCGTTCCTCGACGGAAGGATTATAAATTTTATGAAGGGCGAACACAACGCATCCCTCGGGGTGCCCGGGGTCGTTGGCCCTTGCCTTTTTGGGGTCCGTGTACATTTTTTGAATTTTGGACCACAAGATCTCGGGGGTGTCCGACAATTCCACCGCGTTGCCGTAGGATTTCGACATTTTGCGCCCGTCCAACCCCGGCACTTTGGGGGCTCGGCCAAGAATGGCCTTGGGCTCCGGGAACACGGGGCCGAAAAGCCGGTTGAACCGCCGGACGATCTCCTGGCACAGTTCCAAATGGGACAACTGGTCTTCCCCGACGGGGACGGCCGTCGCTTTGTAAATCATGATGTCGGCGGATTGAAGGACGGGATACCCCAAAAACCCGTGGGTCGCGATTTCCCGGCCGGCGAGCTCCCGCAATTGGTCTTTGTAGGTCGGAATGCGTTCCAGCCAGCCCAAGGGCGTGATCATGGACAACAGCAGGGCCAATTCCGCGTGTTCGGGCACTTTGGACTGGATGAACAGGACGCTTTTGGAAGGGTCCAGCCCCGCCGCCAACCAGTCCAACACCATGTCCTCGATGTTGCCTTTAATACCGGCGGTTTCCTCGTAGCCCGTCGTCAGGGCGTGCAGGTCCGCGACCATGAAAAAACATTTTTTGGCGGGGTCTTTTTGCAGATCCAGCCAGGGCGAGAGGGCGCCCCAATAGTTGCCCAGGTGCAATTTCCCGGTGGGACGCATGCCGGACAAAATAACGGTGGAGGGAGAGGTCATGGGCGAAGGGTGGCCGAAGTGGGCGGGGGCATATTAATTTTTCCGACCAAAGGTGTCAACGACGAAGCGGCGGTCCCGGAGCCAATCGACGACGCGCCGCCGAAGCGCCACGGGCGTTTGGGCGGCCTTCAGGGCGTTTTCGGCCGCCGCGGGATCGGGCCCCAGGAGTCCGGCCAAACGCCGGGCGAACCGGTCCGCCGACGGTTCCTCGGCCCAGACGGCGGCGGGAACGCGGTCCAAATCGTAAGCGGGGACCGCGAAGGGCCCCAGGCCCCACTCCGCCAACAAACGGAGCGCGGGCAACGGCCGGTCTTCCTCCAACAAGTGGAACAATTCGTTCCGCCGACGGACGGGGCTGAGGACCCCGGGCCGGTTTTCCTTGACGGCCCGGTCGATCCACCCGGCCGTGGCGGCTTCCACCGACCACCCGTAGCGGCCCGCGTAACGGGCCGCCCGAAAGATCCGGGTGGGATCGTCCTCAAAACTTCGGGGGTGAAGCGCGCGGACCAAACCCCCGGCCAGATCCCCCCGGCCGTCCAAGGGATCCTCGAGGCGGCCGCGGTTTTCGGGGGTGGCCCGGCAGGCCATGGCGTTGACCGTAAAATCCCGCCGGGCAAAATCCTCGGCCAAAGGAGCGGGGCGAACCGTGGGCAAGGCCCCCGGCCGGGCGTAGGTTTCCGTACGGGCCGTGGCCACGTCCAGAGCCGTTCCGTCCTTAAAATGCACCGTGAAGGTTAAAAAAGCGGGATGGGATTCGACCCGGGCGTCTTCCGCCGCGGCGAACGCCTTAACAACGGGCCCCGCCGCCCCTTCGACCACCACGTCCCAATCCTTGGGCGGGCGGTTCAACAAGAGATCCCGGACGCTTCCGCCGACCAGCACGGCCGCCTGGCCGCGCGAAGCGGCCGCGTCGCCCACCCGCGCCAGTCGCCCGGCCCACAAGGGGGGCAGGCGGTCCCACAGCGGAACGTCGGGCGGCCGCGTCACCGGCGTTTGGGCATGCGCTTCAGGGCCTGGGTCACGGCGTCGTTTTCCGGATCGAAACGGAGTGCCAACTGAAGGGAGTGGCGGGCCACCGTGAAATTGCCGACGTCCACGGCGATCAGGCCCAGGATTTCATGGATTTTGGAATCAAAGGGGTTGATTTCCAAGGCGCTCTGCAACACCGCTTGGGCCTCCTCGTACCGTCCGTCGTCGAAAAACAGATCGCCCAGCAACACGAAGGGCTCGGCAAAAGCCGGGTTTTTCTCCATCGCGAGGCGAAGGAGGGGCACCGCCGCCTCGGTTTGCCCCGCCGCGACAAGCCCCCGGGCCAGGCGGACCAACAGGAGCCCGTTGTTCGGCGCCGCTTCCAGCCCTTTCCGGTATTGGGCGGAGGCCGCGGTCCATTGGTTCAGCTGGCGCAATCGATCGCCCGCGCGCAAGAAGGGTTCCAGGTCGGGTCCCGCCCAATGGGCATCGTCCAGAGGCTTTAGTTGAACCGCCCCCGATAGCGCGCCGGCCGACCCTTCCAAGGTTTCCTCCGGAAGGGATTCCCGCCACCCGGCCTCCAACTCCTCTTCGCTCGACCCCAGGGCCGCGGCGAAGGCGTCTTCGCGGGCGCGATCTTTCAAGGCGGAAAGAAGCGACCGCAAACCGTTCAGTCCGTGCTCGTCCACCAAATAGGCCACCGCGTCGGACGTCTCGGCCTGCGCCAGGGCCGCGTTGGCGGGGTCCGGCAGGTGGACGAAGGACGGTTCCATTTTGGCGAAAGGAATCAAGGGGAGCGCGCCCGCCGCGGGGGCGGTCGACGCGGCCGCCGCGAGCAAACCTTCGTCGTAGGGCGGCAGAACAAATTCATCCGAACGGCGCCAGACGACGGCGAGATAGCGGGAGATCCCCTCCTCCAACCAGACGGGACACCGGGACCCCGACAGGCGATGAACCGCGGCTCGGGCGTATTCGTGCACCAGGGCGTCCAACCAGCGGTAGCCCCGGGCGGTCGCCCGCGGCGACAAAATCATAAGCCGTCCAAATTTAAAAACGGAGATCGCGCCGGTCCGCGCCATGGCGTCCGGCGACAGGGTCGACGCGAAGGAAAAACTTTCCACGGTGGGATATATCTCCACCACCATCGTTCCGGAGGACGGCACGCCCAAGAGATCCGCGAATTTGGCGTGGGCGTTTTCCAACGCCGGCAGGGCGTAATCGCCGAGGAACGCGTCCTCCGCCGGGACCCGCAGGACGAAGTGGTCCGACCGGCTTTCGACGAAACCGCTTTGAATCGAAACAAGCCCCGACAAATAATTCGCCCGGGATTGGGCCCAGCTGTCCTTCGCGTCGAGAATTTCCAAGGCCTGCTGCGCCCCCGCGTCGTTGCCCGCGTAAAGTTCCTGAAGGCATCGCACCCGGTTCGCCGCGTCCGCCTTGCCCGCGGCCAGCAATTCTTCATAATAGGTTTGGACCGCGTCCCCGCTTCCCGACTCCAACAGGGTTTCCACCACGTTGAGAGGCGTGGCCGAACGCGCCAACGCCTGGGCGGCGGTGGGCGGCGCCTCGGACTTGGCCGGCCCCGCCGCCGCGGGCGCGGCGGCGAGAAACGCCGCCAGCGCCAGACCGCCGACGCGTTTATTTTGACCAATGACGGTAATAGTCTTGAACGATTTTTTCATAGTTTTTTGGGTAACGATCCTTCATGGATTGGCGGAGCGCCCGGCGAAATTCCTCCGACGCCTCCGCCGGGCTTTTCCCCGGAAGCCGCACCGCCGGGGAGGACACGGCCCCGGGCCTTCCCGCCGTTCGAAACCGCCCCCGCGACCCCGCCGCGCGGGCCGAGGCCCGCGCGCCCGCCCGCGCCAAACTCTCCGCCGCCTCCCGGAGGAGCGACAAAGCGTTTTCCTGGCGTTGAACGGCGTCGGTCAGGCGGATTTCGCCCAGGGCCTCCGCGGCGGCGCGCATGGAGACGGCGGCCTCGCCCGCCCGGCGCGCCGGGCCGACGGCGCCGGCCAAGGGGGTCCCCGGCGCGGACAACGACGCCGCGGCCGCGTCCGTGTCGCCGGCCAACGCGGCCTCGGTCGTGGATTGACGAAGCGTCCGGATCCGGTCCGCCGGGTCCAAGTCCGAGGCCGGCCGGTCCAGGGCGCCGAAGGCCGCCAGGGTCCGGGAAGATTCGTCGACCATACGGCGCAACGTCTCTCCCCAGCGCTTTCGGTCATTGTATTTTTTTTCCTCGTCCCCGGGGGCGGCCGGACCGGGCGGCGGGACCGCCGCGTTGGCCCGCTCCCATTCGCCGGCGACCCGGCGCAGGGACTCCACGGTCTCGGTCAATCGCGGCACCGCCTGGGCGGGCGAGGATCCCGCCCGTTCCAACGCGGCCACCTGGGTCCGTACGATCCACAGCCCCTCCCACAGGGAGCGATCAATGTCCCCGCCCCGCCATTCCTTTTCAAGCGCCCCGGCGGCTTCCCGCCATTCCGCCGCCCGGGTCGGCAGCGCCGCGAGGGCTTGGTCCTGCTCCGCCAAACGGCGCGCGGTGCGACGGTCCGCGACCTCCCGGGAATCGGCCATCAGCGCTTCCTGCCGCTCCGCCAACGCCAGGACCCGTTGGCGCCAGGCCTCCGCCGCCTCGGAGAACGCCCCGTCGACCCCCGTCCCGCCCGCGGAGCGAAGAGCGGACTCCGCCGCGTCCAATTTTTCCATGGCCCGGCGGGCGGCCGAGAGGGCGGCCGACGCGTCCCCCAAGGCCAAGGCGGCCATCAGATCCGCGAAATCTTTTTGAACGTCGTCCAGCCGGAGAAATCGCCGATCGCCGCCCTGGGGATTTTCCCCCGATTCGGGCGGAAGCGCTTCCTGGATCGACTTCTTGAGCCGGGCCAAAGACCTCTCCAACCCGGCCAGGGTTTTCGCGAGTTCCGCCCGCTGGGCCTCCGTCAGCGCCCCCGCCCGTCCCGCCAACGTCTCGGCCAAAGCCCCCGCGGCCCGCTTCAATTCCGACGCGTCGTCGGCCCAACGCTGAAAATCCTCTTGGCGGCGGGCGTCGTCGTTGAGCGCGGCCAAACGGTCCAGCGCGGCCTGGACCGACTCGGCGCCGCCCGGCTGTCCCCGCTGCAAATCCGCCGCGGCCGACGGGATCGCCGTCTCGGCCACCCCGCTCAATTCCTCGGCGAGGGCGCGCCGCGCCTCCCCGGCCATCGGGCCGGACAGCGGATCGCGGTCGAGCGCGTCGGCCAGGGCCCCGAGCCGGGCCGCGTCGCCCCGAAGCGAAGACCCCAGAGCCGCCTGGCGCTCCGCGGCGGAGGACCAATCCACCCCGGGCCCGCGCAGGGATTCCACCAGGCGGGCCTGTTGGGCCCGTCGTTGAGTCAAGGCGTCCCCCCATTCCGCCAACGACTGAAGCAGCGCCGCGTGTTCCGCCGCGTCGTCGACCACCCAGAATCGCCGGGGTTCGGAAACGCCGACCCCCGACGAACCGTCCCGGACGCGCCAGCGGAGCGCGAAGCGGTCCCCCGGCGAAAGTTTGATCGCGGACAACGGCCAAACCACCTCCCCCCGGAGCGGATCGCCCCCCGCGCCCGCGCCGGGGGCGAAGGATTTTTCCAAGGCGCGCTGCGAAGGTCCGTCGTTCAGCGCCCACTCCAGAAACACCGCCGCGATCCCGCGGTCGTCGGAGGCCTCATACGACAACGGCGCCTCCTCCCCCACGGACACCCGAAGATCCTCCGCGGGTTCCACCCAGCGAATTTGCGGGGGCGCGTCCGCCCGCAGGGCCACGGACACGTCGGCCACGTGGACCGGGGCTCCCGGGTCCCCGCGCC
Source organism: Elusimicrobiota bacterium (assembly GCA_016722575.1). Classification (NCBI taxonomy): domain Bacteria; kingdom Pseudomonadati; phylum Elusimicrobiota; species Elusimicrobiota bacterium. Next base: position 186,934 of record JADKIY010000005.1, read on the forward strand.
GCGCCGCCCAGAGGCCGATCACGGCGGGCCCGTCCACGACCCGGCTCCATTGAAAACGCGGGCCCGGGGGATTGACGGACCGATAGGTCCCGCCGGCGTCCCCCACCCGAAACTCCGCGACGTCCTCCTCCCACTCTCCGGAGAAAACGATCGCGCCCCCCCGAAGAGCCTCCGGGGCAAAGGGATTCGCCGCGCGCTCGGACGCGCCCGCGCTCCCCGCCGGGGGGCGCACCTCGGCTGAAAAAACCTTGAGGCGCGGCGGATCGGTCGGCGTCAGGGTGTACGCGCGGCTTCGATGGCCCCCGCCTTCCAGGCGGTAGCGCGTTTTTCCCCGCAAATTTTCCAAGGAAAGAACGCATCGATCGCCGTCGACCGCGCTCCACACCCGCCGGGCCCAGGGGCTCCCCTCGCCTTGAACCCAGGGTTCCGGAATCGAGGTCTCGGGACCGGCCAATTGGACCTCGATGGACACGGTGTCGCCCCGGGGAAAAAAAGCGTCCCCGGGCCGGAGGGAAAGCACCCCGGGGACCGCGTCCGCTCCGAAGGGCCACCACGAATTTTCCGTCCCGGGCGCCAAACGCGCGAGAGCCAAAAGGAACGACAAGCCGGCGATCCCGACGAGCCATTGCCGACGCCAGGCGGGCGTCCAGAGGTTTCGCGTCATTTCCGGGAGCCCGGGGGCGGGCCAGGACGCCAGGAGAATCTCCGCCAGCCCCCCGCCCGGTTCCCGGCGGCACAGTTCCCACGCCGTCAAGAACTCGTCGCCCGGAGCCCCGGGTCGCGCCAATCGGCGCGCCGTAGCCGGGGCGCTCCAGGGAACGCGCCGGGCGACCCGGACAATCAGTCCGACGGCGACGGCGGCCCCCGCTCCCCACAGGGATCGGCGCGCCCCCGTCGACAAAATTCCCAGGGCGTCCAGGACGCGGAGGCTCCCGAGGGTTCCCGCGAAAACCGCGAGCGCCGGGCCCAGGGCCGCCGCCGCGCCGCCGATCCAGGCCAAAAGACGCGCTTGGGCCAATGCCCGCTCCAGTCGTCGACGCACGTCACGCTCCGCCGAGGCCGGGCTCATCGCTCCCCCCGCCGTTTCCGGAGCGCCCATTCGAAAACCCAAAGGGCCAGGACCGCCCACCACCAACCCGGCCCCGGCGGGTCGAACCGCCCGCCCGCGCGCCCCAGGCCTCTCCGCCAACGGCGGAACCGGCGGGCCGTAAAGGACTCGACGTCCACCACTTCCCCCCCGGTGGCCGCGGCCAGGCGGGTCAGGGCGGCCGGGGCCGGTCGAACGTCCCGGAATTCGTCCCACCCCGAGGCCGCCTCCACCCACAGACGGTCCCCGCCCCGGGGCGACCGAACGGACACGTCGTACATCCCCGAGCGCGGTAACGACAGCGCTCCGGTGTACACTCCGTCGGATTCGGGCTTCAAACGGACGTCGTGGCGCTCCGAACCGTCGGCCGAGCGCCACGTCAAAATCACCGACGACGGGGGCTGAACCCCCGTGAAGCGGACCGCGACGGGCCAGGGAGCGCCGACGGTGACCGGTCCCTCCGGGCGGTCGATTCGCAACGTGCGTCGGTCCGGAGATTCCCCCAGCCAGCGGACGACGTTTTCCCAAAACCGCTGGTACAACCAAGGGCCCGGGGTGTTGGCGCCCAGGGCCCAGCGCCAGTCCGTCAAACTCGAAAGGACCATCAACCGCCCGCGCCCCTGGGCCCGGGCCGAGGCGTGGGACGCGCCGCCCGGCGCTTCAATCAAGGGGACGCCCCCCGACAGGTCCGGCCACAGCGAACCCGCCGCGGATTCCAACGGAGGCAGCTCGCTCCACCGGGCGCCGTCCAGAAAAAGGACGGACTTGGCGGCGGGGAGAATTTTGGCCGACCAGCGGCCCTCCGGCCCCGGGCGGAAACGATCGGGCGGCAGCCACGCTTCCAAAGCGTTCCCCCGCCCGGGGCCGCCGTTCGCCCAGTAACGTCCCTCCCCCGCCAACAACAAGCCCCCTCCTTTTTCCACGTAATCGCCGACCGCCGCGGCGAACCGGGGGCCCAGGCCGAAGCCGGTCAAGGGAAAGTTTTCCAGGATCACGACGTTGAAGGTTTTCAACTGGGCCATCAGCGTTTCCGCCGTGGGAAAGGGGATCAGCGACAAATCCGTTTCGGGGAGTCCCACCGCGTCTTCCGGGTCCCGCAGAATCACGAAGGAGACCAGATCCACCGCGGGGTCCGTTTTGAGCTGCGCCCGGAGAAACGCGTAGTGGGGGCCGGGGCGGCCGCACAAATACAACACGCGCAGGCGGTCGCGCTGAATTTCCATGAAGAAGGTCCGCGCGTTGTTGCCGAAATATTTTTCGCCGGACGCCCCGTCGACTTCCACCCGGAAACGCGTCGCGCCCGCGCCCGACGGGCGGAAGGAAAGGACGCTCTCGCCCTCGGTTTCCGTCGACGCCGTCACCGAGCGTTCGGCCAGCCGCCGCTCCCCACTCCACAACGTCCACCGGAGGGGGCCCGGGGGGACCGTCGATTTCCGCCACCGGACCGTCACGGGGGTTTCGGCCCCGGCGATCGCCGTCGCGGGGGCCTGGACGGATTCCACAGCGATGTCCGGCGAGCGGTCCGGAGGCGGCGCCACCGCCAGCACGGGAATCCCCAGGGACCGCCAGGCGTCCTCCGCCCCGGGCTCGCCCCGGCCGTCCGAAAAGAAAACCACCCCGTCGAGGTCGGGCGCGAGGGATTTCAATTCCCCCAATCGGGAAAAAGCGCTGCGGAGAGCCGCGGGCGTTTCCCGGGCCAGGGCGTCGTCCGTTCGACGGAAAAGCCCGTCGCCGAGAACAAACGCGGAAATGGAATCCCCGACCGGGGGCGCCGCGTCGGACCACGCCCGCCGGGAACGGGACCATCGGGTCTCCCCCTCCGCGGCCGCGGGCGTCCCCATGCTGGCCGAATAATCGAAGACGACGGCGATGGAACGCGGCCCCCGGGCCCCGTTCACCCAACGAAAAACGAGCAACGCCAGGACGGCCGCGGAAAGGCCCCGAAGGATCCCCACCCACCGCGGCGGACGTCGGCGCGCCAAAAAGAGGAGCGCCCCGGCGACGGCCCCCAGAAGCGCGACGGTCTCCGCCGGAAAAACGGCGGAACGCGTCACGGCCGCCCCCGAAATCGCCGCTCCAGAAAGGGTTGATGGACGGCGTCGGTTTTGTAAGTTCCCGTGAGGGCGAAGAGGACGATGTTCGCGAAGGTTTTTTGACCCTCCCGCCGCTGGCTTTCCCCGCCGGGGTCGCAGGGGTAGAGGGGCTGGCCCACCCGGTCCCGCGCCAGGGCCCCCAACACGTCGTTGCGGTCATAAACGGCCACCAACCGGTCCCCGGCCCAGAGGCCCCACAAACGGTCTTCGGTTTGCCGCCGTCCGGCGGCGCGGGGAAGTAGAAAGAACGATCGGAAGAGCGCGTGTGTCAACGGAACGGGACGCCAGGATTCGCCGGGAAAAAGGCGCGACGGAAGGGCCCAGACGGCGCGGTCCAGCGGGTTGGACGATCCGCCCGCCGTGTTGTCGATCCAAAGAAAGCCCCCGGCCCGAAGATGCTCCCGAAGGCGGGCGACGTCCCCGTCGGTGATCCCGGGATCGCCCCGCCCCGCCAAAACCAAAAACGGTTCGTCGGCCAACGCCGCGCTGTCCAGGGTCACCACCCGTCGGGCGGGCCAGGGGTCGAGGCTCGTGGCCTCCCGAAGGAAAGACGCCGCCGAAGGCCAAACCTCGGGGTACGGATCCCACTCGCCCGGGTGGCGAATTTGGGCGAAAACCAAACGATCCCCCGGCCAGTCGCCGTCCGCCCGAAGGACGCCGACCAGGCCGAACAGAGCCGAGAGAACCGCCAGGCGGCGTTTCACCGGGACCGCCGTGGAACAAGCAGCAAAGTCTCCAGCGCGAACAAAACCAACAGGCCTTGAATCAAGGCGGGGCGGAGCGGACGGCCGGCGAGTTTCCGGGCCCAATCGTCCCTCGGCCCGATCCACACGAACCGCCCGGGGCCCAGCCAACGGCCGACGGTGTCCCGGGAAACGCGCGCGGGGTTTCCCTCCTCGTCGGTCCGCGACGCGTTGACCGCGAACACCGTCCCCTCCCCCGACGAAAAGTCGAGGCGGTAAAAACCGGGCGTTTCCAAGGGCTCCACGCGGAATTCGCCCCCCCGGCCCGTCCATCGTTCAATACTTCCGTCGGGGCGGCGAAGAACGGCCGTCGCCGCGCCGGGACGGCGCCCGACCCAGGCGCCGCCCAGGATTTCCGGATCGGACGGGGGCGCGGCGTCGGGTCGGGCCAAAAAGGCCAGGACGTCCCGGCAGAGGATGGGATAAAGGGGCGAGGCGGGCGCGTTGGTCCAATCCCGATCAATGGACGCCGACCACGCCGCCACCCGTCCGCCGCCGACTTTTCCCCAAACGAGCAACGGACGGCCCGAGGCGCGTCCCCGCAACAACACGGAAGCGCCGGGGCCCGGAACGAGCCCGCCCAGCCGTTGAAGACGAATCCCCGACCAATCGACGTCCCGCCCGTCTCTGAAAATTCCGAAGGCCGCATCGGATCGCGCGGGCGCCGCGACGTCCTCCACCTCCATCGGGGCCGTGGCGCGGAAAGGGGCGAAGGACGGCGCCGCGGATTCGGACCATTGGTCCCCCGCCGTGATCCAGAGCCCGCCCCCCTGGCGGACAAAGGCCCCCAAGGCCGCCGACGCCTCGGAGGTCAAAGACCCGACGTTGAGCAGTGCCACGGCATCGATGCCCGTCAAGGACGCGGCGGAAATCTCGCCGGGCCAAACGGCGCGAACCCGGGCGCCGTCCCTTTCCCAAGCGTCCAGGACGGGTTGCAGGTAGTGGGCTTCGTCGCTCACGGGGGACAAATTGGGGGCCCCGTTGACGATTAGAAAAGACGGCGGGTCCCGCCGGGGAACCACGGCGTAAAAAACATCGTCCTCGGGCAACGCGTCGGGCTCCAACCGGGCGACCACGTTCAAGACCGGCGAACGAACGAACGGGGAGGCGAAAACGGCCTCGCCCCGGCCGCCCAGAAGGGCCGCCCGGCCCAGGACCGGCGGCCCGTCCGCCACGGTCACCGACCATCCCCGCTCCGGTTTTCCGGCGGGACCCCAGGACCGAAGCTCCAGATTCCCCCGCACGCGGCTTGTGGAGGGATCCCAATCGCTCCGGGCGCGAAACAGCGCGCCGTTGGAATAGTCGCTCCCCGTTTCGCACAGAGCCCACCGGGCGTCCAGCGACGGGAGCCCGGCCGGGGGCGGGGACCGCCAACCGTGGGCCGCCAAATCGGAAACAAGGTAGACGGTCCAGGGACCGGGCGCTTCCGACGACTCTTTTTGGACGGCCGCCAACGCCGCGCCCAGATCGGTGGGGCGGTGGGTCGGGCGGGCCCGCTCCAACAAACGCCGGGCCGCGGTCCGGTCCATGGCCGGCGCCGCCGCGCTCTCCAGGCGGTCCGAGAATATCATCGCCCCCGCCGATTCTCCGGGCGGAAGCCCGTCCAGAATTTCCAGGGCCCGGGCCCGGGCCGCGTCGAACACCGTTCGCCCCACCTCCACCGCGCCCATGGAATAGGACGCGTCCAGAAGGATCAGCGATCGCCCCCCGCCCGCGGCCGCGCCGCCCGCCGGACGCCACACCGGTCCGGCGAAAAACAAAATCAGGGCGGCGATCAGGGCCGTTCGAATCAACAGCAGCAGCGGATCGCGCCAACGATCGGGGTGGTACCAGGACCCCGCCGCCGCGCGAAGAAGCGCCACGTCGCTGAAGGGGCGCCGGGGCGCGCCGCGGCGGCCCCAATAGTGGAGGGCCAGGGGAATCAGCGCCGCGGGCGCCGTCCACAAAAATCCGGGGGAGAGGAACGTCACGCGCGCGCGTCCCGTTGACGGAGGTAATTCGCCAGGGCCGCGTCCAAGGGCCGGTCCGTGAGGAAAGTCCGGAAATCGGCGCCCAGGGCGGCGAAGGCCGCCGCCAATTGCCGTTGGCGGTCCGCGGCCAGGCGGCCGTAGCGGCCCGCGACGGCCTCCATATCGACGGACAGGCGGGCGTCGGTTTCGAGGTCTTGAAAATCAAACCGGCCGCGGCCGGCCAGGGAAAGCTCCACGGGGTCCAAAATCTGAAAGGCAATAATTTCCCGTCCCCGGGCCGCCCATTCCCGGAGGACGGGCATCCACCCCTCGATCGGCGGGAAAAAATCGGACGCGAGAATCGCCAGGCCCCGCCGGGGCAGGCGCGGGGAGGCCTCCCGCAGGGCCCGCCCCAGGTCGGACGGCCCCGCCGCTGGCGGGGATTCCAAAAGGGACAACAGCCGGGGGCGCGCGGCCGCGCCGGACCGGGCCGGGAGAAAGGACGTCCGCCCGTCGCCCAAAAGGCCCAGGGCGCAGGCGTCCCCCTGGCGAAGGACGACGTGGGCGAGGGCGGAAAGAAGTTGGGCGGCGTGGTTGATTTTGGGAAGGCGTCCGTCGGCGGCGAAGGCCATGGACCCGGAGGTGTCGAGGAGGAGGGCGGCCCGCAAGGGGGCGTCGGCCTGGGTTTCGCGGACGGTCCAGCGGTCGGTGCGGGCGTAGACGGACCAATCCACGTGCCGCCAATCGTCGCTCGGGGTGTAGGCCCGGTGGCCGACGAAATCGCCCGACACGCCCGAGGCCCGCCCGCGGTGCCGCCCGGCGAACGCGCCGTCGACGCGCGACCGGGCCCGCAGCGCCAGGGGCGCCAGGCGCGCCCACCAGCGCGGGTCGAGGCTCATTCCCCCCCGGCGCCGTCCACGAGGCGGCGGACGACGTCGTCGACGCGCACGCCCTCGGCTTCCGCCCGGTAGGACAACAGCAACCGGTGCCGAAGGACGGGCGCGGCCAGGGCGGCCACGTCCTCCCAGGAAACGGTGAGGCGGCCGCGCAACAGGCACCGAACCTTGGCGCCCAGAATCAACGCCTGCCCCGCCCGGGGCCCGGCGCCCCAGGCCACGTAGGATTTGACAACCTCCGGCGCTTTGGGGTCGTCGGGGCGCGTGGAGCGCACCAAGCGGACCACGGAGGCCAGCGGCGTGTCGGCCACGGGGACGTCCCGCACGAGGGATTGAAAATCGAGCAAGTCCGCGGCGTTCACCGTTTTGGCCGGCGCGTCCACGGCGCCGCCGGTGGTCCGGCGGAGGACGTCCGTTTCTTCGGCGGCGGAGGGGTAGCCCATGTTCACCTGGAAGAGAAATCGGTCCAACTGGGCTTCGGGCAGGGGGTAGGTGCCCTCCTGCTCGATGGGGTTCTGGGTGGCGAGCACGAAAAACGGATCGGGCAACGGGTAGGTGCGACCCAGCACGGTCACCCGGTGCTCCTGCATGGCCTGGAGAAGGGCGGATTGGGTTTTGGGGGGCGTGCGATTGATCTCGTCGGCCAGCACCAAGTTGGCGAACAGCGGGCCCGGCGCGAAGACGAAGGCGCGCTGGCGCGTGCCGGCGTCTTCCTGCAAGATGTCGGTCCCCGTGATGTCCGAGGGCATCAGGTCCGGGGTGAATTGAATCCGTTTGAATTGCAGGTCCAGGATGGACGCCAAGGACGATACCAAGAGCGTCTTCGCCAATCCCGGAACGCCCACCAGCAGGCAATGGCCCCGGGCGAACAACGCGATCAACAGTTGCTCGACCACGTCCTCCTGGCCGACGACCGCCTTGGCCAACTCCCGGCGGATGCCCTCGGCCGCCCGGGAAAACCGCTCCAACCGTTTTTCCAAAACCGGCGCGCTCACAAGGAGACCCCCAACCACCGATGGGCCAAAGAGCCGAGGAAGGACGTCATCGCGACGGCCCCGGCCACGATGGCCAAATTGAGCAACACGCGCCGGCCCAGGTCCATGCCGGACAAGAACGCCAACGCGGCCGAAACAACCGTCACCGCCGCGCCGGCGGCCACGGCCGAGATTGCCACGCCCGTGGCGCCGAAGAAAACGGGCAGCACCGGAAGGGACGCGCCCAAAAAGTAGCTCAAGCCCACCAGGGCCGCGGCCGAACGGGGCGAGGCGCCGTCGTCCGACTCGGCGGGTCGCCCGAGAAACGCCTCTTTCCGCCGCTGGGTCCGCTCGATTTCCCGCTCGGACCCGGTCGCCGCGTAGGCGCCCGCCGCCATGGAAAAGGCGCCGGCCGCGGCCACCGACACGCTCGCGGCCAACACCAGGCGGGGTTCCCGAAGGGCGGCGAAAAATCCGCTCACGGCCCCCAGGATTTCCACCAAGCCGTCGTTAAAACCCATGAAAATAGTGCGCACCCGCTCGGGGCTGATCTTCTTGCTGACGAATTGGGAAACGATCACGTCCTCGTGCTCCATCTCGTCGTTTAAAATCTGCCGCACCGCGTTTCCGAGGGGCTTGTCCCGGTATCGGTCCCAGAGTTCCAGGTATTTGCGGATGCCGTAAATCTCGATGCCCTCCAAGACCAGGGACACCGCCGCGGGCCCCGCCACCCGGCAGATGGCCGAGAGAACGGCCAATTTTACGCGCCGCGCCACGTCCAGCCGTTGAAGGTCGATGCCGAAGAAATCCTTCCAAAATTTGTAATGGCCGGCCTCGACGACGACGAGGTTTTCGAGCATTTGGCGCAGGGGGCCCCGGGCGTGGTCCCGAAAACGCTCGTAGAGACGAAGATCGAACAATTCGTCCAGCACGAGGTCCTCGCCCATGCGGCGGGTCGCACGGTCCAATTCCATAGCGGGCATGGAAAAATTTTAGCACTTTGATTGTTGACGGATTTGGTAAATTCTCGGCCATGCGAAAAAATCCCGCGGCGGTTCTGGTGAGCGGCGGCCTCGACAGCGCGGCCCTTCTCGTTTGGGCCCTGGAGCGCCACGCGCCGGTCCATCCCGTCTACGTGCGTTTCGGCCTCGGCTGGGAGAAGGCCGAACTCGCCGCGCTTCGCCGACAGTGGACGGCCCTCCGCCGCCCGGGCCTCCGCCCCCTGACCGTCCTCGAGGCCCCGGCCGCCCCCTTGTACGGCGACCACTGGAGTCTGTCCAAGGGCCCGGTGCCCGGTTACCGCTCCGCCGACGCCTCGGTGTATTTGCCCGGTCGCAATCTGCTGCTTCTCGGATTGGCCGGCGTGTATTGCGCGCGTCAAAAAATCCCCGTCGCGTATTTCGGCGCCTTGAAAGGCAATCCCTTCGCGGACAGCCGGCCCCCGTTTCTGCGCGCCATCTCCCGGGCGGTCTCCCTGGCCCTCGGCGCCCCCTTTCGGGCGGTGGCCCCTTTCCGCGGTTGGAGCAAAATCCAGGTCCTCTCGCGCTTTCCCGGCGCGCGCTACGATTTGGCGTTTTCCTGCTTGAACCCCCGGGGCCTCCGGCCCTGCGGCGCGTGCAACAAATGCGCCGAAGGGGACAAAGCCCGTCGATTCCTGGCCGCGTCCCGGGCGGCCCGGGGTTCGACCCGAAAATCAAATGTGATAAAATAGCGCTATGAGCCAACGTCCCCTGCACGTCAGCGTTCTCGGCGCCGGGTCGGCCTACGGCGTGTTTCTCGTCAAATGGGCCTACCAATTGCTGCGCGACCCCAATTCCAACCGGGAAAATCTGACGTTTCCCCCCATCGCCTCCATCAGCTATTCCAACACCGACCGGCGCAACACCGCCCTGGTGCTGGAGGTGCTGCAAAACGATTTGCACCAAATGCCCGGCCTGGAAAACGTCACGACCGAGGAAATCAGCCGCCACGTGCGGGGCTACGAACGCTGGCGGGAAATGGTGGAGAAGGAAAAACCCGATTTGGTCGTGGTCTGCTCCCCGACCGAAACCCACATCCCCATCTGCCGCGAGCTCATCACCGGTTTTGGCGTGAAAAACATCCTGTGCGAAACGCCGCTCACCCCGGTCAACGATTCCGACAGCCTGCCCGGCCTCGAAACCCTGGTCAAGGAGAACGGCGTCACCTTCGGAGTCAATCAGCAATACGCCTCCCTGCCGAACTTTTTAAAGGACCTCCGCTTGAACGCCGCGGAGCCCCAGAGCCCCACCTTCGGCGAAGTGTTCGAAGGCGCCCAGGCGGCCGAGATCACCTTCATCACCCACGGCACCCGGCCCTGGCGCCGCTTCGGTAACATCGGCGAACTGATCATTTTGGAAGACCTCGGGATTCACGCCCTGGACTTCCTGCCCCCGGCCCTCTGGCGGGAACCCGTCAAGGTGGAAAAAGTTACCCGGGAAGGCGACAACATCTTTTTGAACCTCGTGGAATACGAATTGCGCTTCGGCCAGACGCCGGTGAAGTTGGTCCTGGGCTACCGCCGGAAACTCAAAAGCCTCAAGTTGGTCTACGCCAAAGGGGACCGGGAATACGATTTCCACGTCACCGGCACCACCAACCCCCAAACCGGGGAATTCACCCGCGGCATCGAAGGCAAAAATTACGCCTTTCCCTTCCGTTACGCCCTTCGCACCGACCTGGTCAAATATTCCTTCATGCGGTCCCTGGCCGGTCAACCCCTGACGCCGTTGTCCGAGGCGGTGCAACACCAAAACATCATCCGCCGGATCTACGAAGGGTCGTCCAAACTCAAATAGCGCTTTCATAAAAAAGGCCCATCCCCCGGAGGGGATGGGCCTTTTTGCTTTTAAGAGGTTCTCTTACTTCGAGGCCGACTCGGTGACGACCGACACGCTGGGGCCCATGGTGGACGCCAGGTTGACGGTGCGGACGTAGGTCCCTTTGGCGGCCGAGGGGCGGGCCGCGGCGATCGCGTCCAGGAGCGCCCGGGCGTTTTCCACCAATTTGTTTTCGGGGAAGGAGGCCTTGCCCAGAATCGAATGGATGATGGCGTAGTCGTCCATCTTGAATTCGATGCGGCCGGCTTTCAGTTCCTTGACCGTTCGCGCCAGATCGAAGGTGACCGTGCCGGATTTGGGGTTGGGCATCAAGCCCTTGGGGCCGAGGATTTTGGCCAGTTTGGTGAGGTCCTTCATGGCGTCCGGCGTACAGACGAGCACGTCGAAATCCAGCCAGCCTTTGGAAATCTTTTCAATGACGTCGGCGTCCCCGGCTTCGTCGGCGCCGGCGGTCTGGGCTTCCTTGATTTTCTCGCCCTTGGCGATGACGACGACTTTCTTGGATTTTCCCGTGCCGTGGGGCAGGGCCACCGTGCCGCGGACTTTCTGCTCGCCCTTGGTCGGGTCGACGCCCAGGCGCACGTGGATCTCCACGGTTTCGTCGAATTTGGCTTTGGCGGTCTGCTTGATCAACGCCACGGCTTCTTCGAGGGGGTACTTTTTGGAGGGAACGATTTTCTTCTGCAACTCGGTCAGGCGACGGCTCATGGTTTTCTCTCTTCTCCCCCGCGCGGAACGCTCCCTCCTCCCCGTCGAACGGCGGCGGGGCGAGGTGTCGGGGAGGGTTTGGATTTAAATCAGTCGGCGGTTTCGACGCCCATGCTGCGGGCGGTGCCCTTGACCATTTGAATGGCGGCTTCGAGGTTCGGGGCGTTCAAATCCGGCATCTTCTGCTTGGCGATGTCTTCCAACTGGGCCCGGGAGAGTTTCCCCACCTTGGTTTTGTTGGGTTCCGCGCTCGCTTTGGCCAGTCCGGCGGCCTTCTTGATGAGGGCGGAGACCGGCGGCATCTTGGTGATGAAGGAAAAGGAACGGTCTTCGAACACCGTGATCACGGCGGGAATGGTCATCCCGGCTTCCATGGTCTTGGTGCGTTCGTTGAACTGCTTGCAGAAATCCATGATGTTGACGCCGTGCTGGCCCAACGCGGGGCCCACGGGCGGCGCCGGGTTCGCCCCGCCGGCCGGGATTTGGAGTTTGATTTGTGTTTTGACTTTTTTCTGTGGGGGCATGGGGGGCCTCGTTAAAGTTTTTCAACCTGCAGGTAATCCAACTCGACGGGCGTCGCCCGACCGAAGATGGACACGGTGACCTTCAACTTCGCGCGGTCTTCGTTCACTTCCTCGACCACGCCGATAAAGTGCCGGAACGGACCTTCCTTGATGCGGATGTTCTCGCCCTTGTCGAACAGGACCGCCGGCCGGGGCTTGTGGTCCGCGGGGGCTTCCGTGAGCTGCAGCAGGGACGAAATTTCCGATTCGGGCAGGGGCGTGGGTTTGACGCCGCCCAAAAAGCCGGTGACGCCCGCCGTGTTCCGAACCATCCAGTACGTCTGGTTGTCCACGTCCATGTCCACCAGGACGTAGCCGGGGAAAAATTTGCGTTTTTTGACCTGGCGCTTGTTGCGCCGCAGCTCCACCACGTCTTCGGTGGGGATCAGCAGTTTGTGAAATTTGTCGGCCAGGCCGTTTTGGGCCGCCGTCTTTTCCAAGGACGCTTTGACCTTGTCTTCGTGTCCGGAGTAAGTGTGAATGACGTACCAAGCTCGCGCCACATTGATCCTTTCTAACGGAGAAGTCGGGCCTCTGGCCCGCCGTTGTCCCGAAAGCTCTGCGTCGGGGCTAGACGAACAACGAGAAGGCCTTGGCGACGATAATGTCCAAGAGGCCCACGTAAATCGCAAACACCACCACGAACAACACCACCAGCCAAGTCGACGCGATCATTTGATTCCGCGACAACCAGGAAACCAGCTTCAACTCGTTCCAGGCTTCCTTCAAAAACTTAATCAGCTCGCGCATTGAACGTCCGCTCCTTGATCCAAGCCAATAAACGAAGAAAACCCTTCGTCCCGAACCGCAACCGCTTTTAAATTGGATGGGGGTTGACTAGGAAAGCGAGAGAATATTAAACAATTCGGAAGAGGGCGTCAATACGTTCCGGCCGCCTTTTACCCCCGCGCGCGGGGAGGTCCTTTTTCCGTCGGAAATGTTAGGATATCTTTTCCATCGTCGCTTCAAAAAAGGACCGAACCCATGACCGTCTCCTCCCGTTTCGCGTGGTGCGCCGTTTTTCTCGCGGGCGTCGCCCGCCCCGTGGCCGGCGGCCCGTTGACGACCCGGCCCTCCGCCGGCGGCCTGTGGGCCCAATCCTACGTTAACGAAGGCGACCAGCGTCCTTTTGAAATCCAGCCGGCTTTCCACTTCCACAACTACGGGTTTACCGCCGGTTACAATCAGCGATTCTTGACCCATTGGATCGGCGGCCTGTCCCTGGCCCGGCACAACGACCATTTCGAATACCCCGACACGCGGGTGGACACCCACGCCCGGGGACTGCAACCCGCCGCGCGGTTGTATTACGACCGCGGCCGCTTTTTGGCCTCCCTCACCAGTTCGGTCATGACCTACCGAAGCAACGTGGAACAAGCGCTGGACGGCCCCGGCGGGGTTTTTACCGACGCGCGGGCGCAAACCCTGCGCTCTTACCAGCAGGCGGTTTACGTGCAATACAATTTCGGCTCAGCGGTCTATCCCACCTTCCCCCGAATCTACAAGTTGTCGGCGCGATTTCCCGTCCGACCCCGCCGAACCCTGCGGGACTTGGAGGGCGGCCCTCGGGCCGACGTGGACCGGGTCTACCCATCCTTAAACGACGCGGGCCGCACGGTGCTGGCTCCCTGGGCCCGGCTGACGGACCGGGACGACAAAGTGGACGGCTACGCCCTGCGCGGAACCACCCCCGCCACCGACTACGCCGTGTTGCCCTATCATCAGCGGTTTCGAAAGGGAACCCTGGGCTTGGACGCTGGGTACTACATCGTTCCCGAAACGGTTCTTTTGGTCGTGAGCGGCGGCTGGACCCGGGAATTGAAGCGAAATCACGTCCAGTGGGAAAGCCGCTTGTTGTCCGATCCCCCCGGGGTGACTTACCACAACGAAGCCCCGCGCGCGCCGGCCAACACCTACGAGGTCGGCGGCGGGGCTCGGGTGTTCACCGGCTGGGGCGTGGCCGTCCGTTTGATGTACCGCCACGTCCAAACCCAACGATTTAAAAGCGGCACCTACTCCTTCAACCTCGAATACGGGCTTTGAGGGAGTGGGTTCTTTCCCGCGTGAAACTTAGCACCGGGAGCCGGCCCAGCTTCCCTACGTTCCGTTCCCCCCTCCGGTGGGAGTGACCGGGGGGGGGCAATCGGGGCGTCGACCGGGGACCGGCGAAATGGTTCCTCCACGCGGCCTGATTTTCGGCGGTTCTGTGAAAAGGACGCGTGGTCCAACCAACACGCGTAATCCCAGAATTGGCCATTTTGGCGCATGAAATCAGGGAAAGGGGCGCTGGCAAATGGGAATCTTTGAGGCCCTGTTTTTTTTGGGAGGAATAATATTGTTTCCCATCGAAAACGCGGTGGATTTGTGAAAGGGGTTGGGGCTTGCGTTCAACGATCCGCGGCACTATACTTGGGTGAAACGTCCATGCGAACGAACCAAAAGGGATAACATGAATATTCTCAAAAAGATTCGTTCAACCGAAGGACTGACCATGGTCGAAGTTTTGATCACGGCCGCCGTTTTTGGGATTTTGGCCCTGATCATCGCCAAGTCTTTTTTCAACACCCATCGATTGTCGGTCAACGCGACCGATCAAATGGAGGCGGCCCGCCTTTCGGAATTAATCATCAACCGCATGCAATCGGCAAACTATTACCACGTTTTGGGAGCCGATTCGAGCACCAAGGCCGGGAACTGCGCCTCGACGTCCGCCTTCGTCTCCGGGGGCGCCGCCTATCCGACGAATTACCTGGTCCAATGGGCCACCTCGCCCATGCTGGGAACTCTTAACGACATCGATGCCCAAGTGATTGCCGCGGGGTTTACCCGCTGGAGAATGCAGGTTCAAGCCGTCCGCCGGGACTCCTCCGACACCGACAACGACGCCTCTTACGTTGATTTCATCCCCTTCTCCGACGCCAACCGAGATTCCCACGACGAATACGACAATCAATTGGTGTTCCAGGGTTGCAACGGGGACAACGATTTTAACGACGTGTGCGGGAGTGTGCCCGAGTTCCCGGACTCCCACATGAAGCAGGTCGATGTGTTTCTTTACAAAGGATCGAAGCAATATTCCCGCCTCGGGTTCCTTTTGTCACAGGAAAAACTCACGGGCAATCAAGGGATCTCGGGGGAGAGCCCCCTCAAATTCAACGTTGACGATCCCTGGGGCGGTTGCCGGATTTACACCCGAACGGCCGCCACCCAGTTGTATTTGGACACGCCGCCCGTGGCCCCCGATTTTTTCCGTTACTGGGACTACACGGCCATCCCCGCGGCCAAAACCTGGAAGGACGGCGCACGGCGCGTGGACACTGGGTCAAACTTGACCCTGTCGGTGTATTCCCAATCCGGGGCCCAATATGAAATCGGTTATTCCACCCGATTCCCGGACCCGGACCCGGCCAACCGAACCTTCCTGGGCGGCATCATTCCCCAGGGGCTAGGGGCCAACATCGTCGCCGCCAACGGCACGAACCGAGTCCCCATCGATCCGGTAACCTCCAATGCCAACGACCTCCTCCGAGACCTGTTGATGCTGGAGCGCAACCAAGTTCTTTTCGGCCGGGCGAACCAGGGGGGGCAATATTCCCCCTGGAACGTCGTTCCCCTCTACACCGACGCCACCCCGCCGCGTCTATGCACGGCGGGCGCCCCCTGCCCCGCCGCGGGCGCGGACATCCTTCAACCGGCCGCCAACGAAACCATCTACACCCGAACCTTTCCCCCCTTCGCCGTGGTGATCGACACCCCTTCCCCCGGGGGGTATGCCGCCGCCGGTCTGGTCCCCTCGGTCATGAGCATGGCGACCATGACGGTGGCGGTTCCCGCCGTGGTGGGGAACATTCAATACAATCAATTCAAGACCGAAACGCAGGCGACCACCCCCAAAGGCAACGCCGGAAATCCGGCCGTCGTCAAGATGATTTTCGTCGACACCACCACGATGTTGCCCCACCTCCTAAGCAACGCTGGCAACGGCAAGGTCAACATGCGAGCCGAATTCGGCGACGCGGCCACCTACAAGTCCAGCCACACGTGGAGTTTTGTCATCGACGAAGGAGCTTATCTTCTGGACGCGTCCACCCCCGTCGTCACGCCGATTTCGCCGTTGGGAGTCACGGGCACGAACCCGGCGATCCAATTTCATGTTTCAGACGGAGGCGTGGGGGGCAGCGGCGCCGACCCCTATAGCCTTCAAATTTTTATTTCAACGCCTTCCGTGGCGCCCGTTTTCCAGCTTTTCTTCAGCACGATGATTTACGCGGTCCCAGGGGCTTTCATTCCCCTTTCGTCCTACACCAAAGACGGCGCCTTCGACGTCAACTACACGACCACCACCCTGGTTTCCACCGGAACCTACGGCGTTCAAATCATGATCGCGGACCACGCGGGGATCCCCAACGACTTCTCTGTCTTCCCCGCCACGTGGTCCTTCGAGATCCCATGAAGTCGACGCGAACGGTCGGCGGCTTTTCCGTGATTGAAATCGTCGTGGTGTTGGCGATTTTGGGCATTTTACTGTCGGTGATTGGAGGCTTCCTTAAAATCACCCTGAAAGACATTTTCAAATCGGGGCGCAAAACCGAGGCCGAGGACAGCCTCCGCCACGTCCTCGATATTTTCACCCGGGATTTCGGCGACATCACCGACGTCCTTCAAGCCGATCCCCAGACCATCGTTTTCGCGTGCAATTCCCATCGCGTGCCGGGGGGAGCGTACAATTACCTCAAGACCGACCAGGACAACGACGCCATGAACATCGCCACCAGCCCCTTCAACGCCCGGTTCACCGGCTACGACCTTGACGATGAATCCGACAACGGGGACACCCGGGTCGATTTCCGTTCGTCTCTGAAGTTGATCGGCGATAAACTGGTTCAGAAGGACATTCTCAATCAACCCGACCCGGCGATCGCCGGGGATTGGGACTCCCTGACCTTCAGCAACCAGAGAACCATCGCCGTGAACGTGAGCACTTTCGCTTTGACCTATTACGGGGGATTGGCCTATCTGTCCCCGCCGCACGACGACAACGCCGATGGCGTGGTCACCGCGGTGGAAATCGACAGCGGAACGGTGGGCGGCAACAACAGCGGGACCCTGGACCTGCAGAGTGAAAGGGACAAGCTATCGATCCTTCGTGTCACCCTCGGGATCCGGCATTCGAAGACCAGCGTGGACATATCGACCGCCACCACGGAAATCGTACTGCCTTTGGTGCCGCTGAAACGGAGGATTCCATGACCGTCCGCCGGCCCGATCGCGAGTGTTTAACCCGGGGAACGGCGCTTCTTCCCGTGATGCTTATTTTCATCATCCTGCTTCCGTTGATCTTGCTTCTGGTCAAGAAAATGGTCCTGCACAACACCTTCAGTTTCCGCGACAAAGCCTATCGAGGCTCCCGGGGCCTCGCCTCCAACGCCTTGACGGACTACATGCGCCAGTTTTCCGAGGATTATCGGGCGGATTTTTATCAAGATTACAAACTCCGCCGGAATTGGAATTACAGTTCGTTGTCCTATTCGGGCGTGGGCCTTTCCAGCACCACCTACAATTACCGTATCGACCCGGTCGCTTTAAGCACCTCCGAAGTCCGAAAAAACCGCGTTTTCGTTTTCCGGAACATCGGCTACTTTCAAAGCCGAGAAGATCTCAAGAAATCCCAAGGCGGCGCCATCCAATTCAAATCCGATTTGGCGCGGTTTGAATTGATCGCCTTCAACTCGCTGGCCATCAACACCAACGACCCCCTGGATGGGAGAACCCTCGAATCCGTTTGGATTCGGGGCAATCTTTCATTCCCCTCGGCGGTTGACTTCAAAATCAACGGGCCCTACGCGTTCTCCCAATTTGTCACTTCCGGGGTCATCGTCGTCAACGGAAACATCAGCGACAGCCGCCTTAAAATGGACAACAACGCCCGGGTCTACCATTCCGGAGCCGCCAATTTCGACGCGGGATTCACCCCTTCGGCAAACGAGAACATCAACTACATCCCCCCCGAACTCACTCCGGGGAAACTCCCCCCCACCGGGGGGATGGCCTTCGTCGACCCCTTTCAAGATTTAACCTACTACCAATCCCACTTCGCCACGTCCACCGTGGTTCCGGCCACGATCACGTTTACCGCGCGGGGGTAGACATCAACAGCGGGGCTGGCAACGTGCCTTTCGCAATCGACCCGACGCAGGGGGCCACCATTCTGGGGAATGGCGCGCCGTTGTACATCCAAAACGGAACGGGGATTTACCGGAAGGTCCTGATCGTCACCGTTGGGGGAAGTTCGGTCACGGTGAACGGGGCATTGGCGTACCACTCCAACGCCACAAAATCTTCCAGCGGGGAGGTTTTGGCCGTTCTTTCCGACGGAGATCTCGTTTTTAAAGGAAACAACAACCACGACGTGGTCGGTCTCTATTACGTATCGGACGCCCTGCGGGTCATCGATGCGGGGAATAAGGTGACCGCACGGGGATCGGTGATCCTGGGAATCGCCCACGCGGGGATAACGACGAGCGACAACAGCGAATTCGACATAAAAATCGACACCGGATTAAGAAGCAACCTGCCGGCCGGATTGCCGGAACAGCCCAGCGTGGCCGATCTGCGCGTCACGAACTGACCCTTTCCCCTCCTCCGGGCCCCCCCGGAAAGCCCCAAATTAATTAAGAAATACATCCCGCCAAGCGCTTGGGGCTCTGGCGTTTCCGTTGAAATCGAATTTCTTTTGGGCTTAGGCCATTTGGGCCTGGGGCGTTGGGATGGGCGCCTTAAAACGCGTATTCCGTTGTTCTTGTGGCCCATGAACCTGCACGGCAGGGGCGGAAGGACAACGGGCCCATCCTTAGGGCGGGAGGATTCCCGCCTCGATTCAACCAATTGCCTTGGGGCAAGCGGGGCGACCGGGAACGGTGAAGGTTCTCGTCCAAGGTTGGCGTTAGCCAACGTCCCGGTTAGTCGGAAGGGACCCAAAGAATCACTATTTATTTTAAATGGCAGGGGCGGAAGGACAACGGGCACAGCCCTAGGTCGGGAGGATTCCCGCCTCGATTCAACCGCTTGCCTTGGGCAAGCGGGGCGACCGCGAACCGTGAAGGTTCTCGTCCAACGTTGGCGTTAGCCAACGTCCCGGTTAGTCGGAAGGGACCCAAAGAATCACTTTTATTTTAAATGGCAGGGGCGGAAGGACTCGAACCTTCAGTCCCGGTTTTGGAGACCGGTGGTTTGCCAGTTAACCGACGCCCCCAGCGGGGTTTCGGGCCCTTTGGGCCCGCCGCTGGCACCCAAAGCTCTGCGTGGGTGCCCGAAGAGTTAAATAGTTTTCAGTGCCGATGGTCCTAGAGCCCTGGGAAAGGGCCAAGGGGTTCGGGCCCTTTGGGCCCGAAGTCTTTCTAAATTTAATTCGCCGGAGGCGTTTCGCCGGAACGGCTTCGCCCGGTTTGGCGGCAGGGGCCAATTGCCGTTTCAGACGCTCGTGGTCCATGAAGGACCACATTTCGACGGCTTTGCCGTTGGCGAACTGAAAATATTGGATCCCCGTGTAGGCCACTTGGCGGCCCGTGCGGGGGATGCCCAGGAACTCGCCCTCGTGGGTGCCGGTGAAAAGAACCCGCGCGGCCACCCGGTCCCCTTCGCCAATCATATCCTGGACGACGATTTTAAAGTCCGGGAAGGCCCGGTTGAGCACGACGAGCAATTCCTCGACGCCCCGGACGCCGGCGGTCATGCCCGCGGGCAGATCGTGAGTGACGGCGTTCACGGACACCACCTGCTCCAGCGCCGTGGCGTCGTTGCTATTCAACGCGTCGTATATCTTCTGCAGAACGGCTTTGTTGCCGGTGGTTTTGACCGGCGCGGCCGAAACCGCCGCCGCCGTCAACAGAGCGGCGAAGAAACTCGCGGATTTGCGCATGGGGTGTCCTCCCGAAGGGGTTATTTGGTTTCTTTGTGGGGCGTGTGCTTGCCGCAAGTTTGGCAGAACTTTTTCAGTTCCAGCTTTTTCTCCCGACGACGACCCCGCACGTAGTGGTAATTGCGGTTGTCGCACTCGGTGCAAGCGAGCATAAACACGAAGCGATCGTTGGCCATGACTTTACTTTCCTTTTTGCAGCTGTGTTTTCAATAACTGGTAAAGCGCCTTTTCCGGGTTGGTCCCGGCGTAAAAGGCGGTGTCGGGCGCTTTGAGGTGCCCGTCGTAAAATTCGATGTACGTCTTCGGCGCGCCCGGCCGGCTGAAGGTCACGGACAAAAGTTCGGTGTCGTCGGACCAACTTTTCATTTTTTCGCCCCGAACGGGAAGCTTGGCCAGGGAGACTTGAATCTTTTTCAAAATCTTAGCGTCCGTGACTTGTTCCGAGGCCTCGATCCGTTCATCGGTTAGCTTCGTCCGAAGCTCCAGGGAAGCGCTCTGGGCGTTGACCGCGTCAAAGGCGTAGCGTCGCTCCGGGGCGGTCCGCGCCAGCGCCGCCATGAAAATTTTCCGAAACTCGGTTTGAAGCTTCCCGCCCTCTCCGCCGGCGAAAAAAGACCCGTCGGTGGTGGACACCCCGGTTCCGTAATAATTGACCACGGTCTCGTCGCCGTTGTCTTCCACAAAGAACACCTGCGTCAACGGCATCATGGCCGAGAACGACGCGAAGATTTCGCCCTTCAAGGGAAACCGGTTCAGCAGTTCCAACAGGGCCGACACCGTTTCGGCGTCGGTGATTTCCACCGATCGGTTCGGGCCGCTGTCCCCGTTGGCGTAGGCGGCGTGGTCGTATTCCTCCACCCGCACGGACTTGGCACGTTCCAGGCGTAGCCCGCTTTTGGGCTGGGGCTTGGCCCGGGAGAGGATCTCGTGAATTTCTTTTTCCGCGGGAAGCCCTTCGTAAAACGAGGTGTCCGGCGCCTGGACCCACCCGTGAAACAGCTCGATGGCCACGGGCGGCTTGTCGTAATGGCCGTGGAAATCGGCGTGGATGAACTCCACGTCCCCCATTTTGATCATGGCCGTCCCGTGGGCGGGCAGCGAGTTGACCAGGGCCACCAGGCGGGCGACCGTGTCGGCTTTTCGGATGACCGCCACTTTCTTCTTCTCGGGGAAATCCCGGGAATCCGTCAGTTTCTCATAGCGGGTCACGACGACGGACCGAACGTCCTTCCCGAGATGGAACCCCTTCGCAGCTTTCTTTTCCTTGGCCATCAGCGAGGCGCCGCCCAGGAGCGCCGCGGCGAGCAGAACGAAACGTTCAACCCGTCGGCGTTGGGGCGGCACGTTACCCCTTTTACGCCAAAATTTCGGTGACGACGCCGGCGCCCACGGTGTGGCCGCCTTCGCGGATCGCGAACCGCACGTTCTTCTCCAGCGCCACCGGCACCATCAACTCCACTTCCACTTCCACGTTGTCCCCCGGCATCACCATCTCCACCCCGGGCTTCAACTTCAAACTCCCCGTCACGTCCGTCGTCCGCACGTAGAACTGCGGCCGTGCACCGTTGAAGAACGGCGTGTGCCGCCCGCCTTCTTCCTTCGTCAAAATATAAACCTGCCCCTTGAACTTCTTGTGCGGCTGGATCGACCCCGGCGCGCAAATCACCTGCCCGCGCTCGATCTGGTCCTTTTCAATCCCCCGCAACAGCACGCCCACGTTGTCCCCGGCCTGCGCCTCGTCCATCACCTTCCGGAACATTTCGATCCCCGTCACGACCGTCTTCTTCGTGTCCTGGATCCCAACGATCTCCACGTTGTCGCCCACTTTCATGCGACCCCGCTCGATCCGTCCCGTCGCCACCGTTCCGCGCCCCGTGATCGTAAACACGTCTTCCACCGACATCAGGCACGGCTTGTCCAGTTCCCGTTTCGGGTCCGGAATCGCGCTGTCCAGGGCTTCCATCAGCTTCAGGATCGACTTCTCGCCGATCTCGCTCTGGTCCCCCTGCATCGCCTTCATGCTGCTGCCGCGAATCACGGGCACTTTGTCCCCGGGAAATTCGTATTTCTTCAACAAGTCCCGGACTTCGATCTCCACCAAGTCCAACAGTTCCGGGTCGTCCACCAAATCCACTTTGTTCAAGAACACCACCAGGTTCGGCACGTTCACCTGGCGCGCCAACAGCACGTGTTCCCGCGTTTGCGGCATCGGCCCGTCCGCCGCCGACACCACCAAAATCGCTCCGTCCATCTGCGCCGCGCCCGTGATCATGTTCTTGATGTAGTCCGCGTGGCCCGGGCAGTCGATGTGCGCGTAGTGCCGCTTGTCCGACTCGCTCCACGTGCGACACCGCGATCGTCACGATCTTTGAATCGTCCGCACCGTGCCGCCCTTGGCGATGTCTTGGTACGACTTGATCTGCGCTTTGCCCTGCTTCGACAACACCTGGAGAATCGACGCCGTCAAGGTCGTTTTCCCGTGGTCCACGTGTCCGATCGTCCCCACGTTCACGTGCGGTTTCGTGCGCTCAAATTTGGGTTTCGCCATGGTGTGAGATCTCCTTGTGTGCGTTTGATGAATTTGGTTAAAAAAAATCAGCTGGGAATCGGGATTGAACCGACGACCTCACCCTTACCAAGGGTGTGCTCTACCAACTGAGCTATCCCAGCAAAAGCCATTGGATCATGGGAAAAAAAACAGCGCGGGCGTCCGCGCTGATTCGGTTTTGCCCACCGACTGATGCGAATAGGCGAGAAATTACCATTTCTTCAATTCAATTTCAAGGGAAGAGGGGGGTCCCACAGTCCGGGGCGGCCGAAAAAGCAGTTTTTAACTAATAGACCGTCCAGGCCACGTTTTTGGAATCCGTGTGGGTGCAGGAAATTCGAACCTCCACCAAAACACCGCCGTTGACTTCCTCGGCCCAGGGAGTGCTGTTCCCGGTCCATTTGTTGTCCTGAGGCACCGCGGCGGTGCTGTAACTACCGGAGGAGCGTCCGTGGGAATCAATATGCTTTAAGTCGGCGGAGGGAATGCGATCGAGGTATTTGGGAACCAAGAAATCTTCCAACCAGGCGAAATTTTGCGGCATGACGGCGTTGTCGGCGTAGTAAATGGAAATGGCGCTTCGAATTCCCCCAAGGGAACCCCGGTCCTGGGCCTCCCGGGCTTTGATCACCAAATTGGCGAATTTGGGCAAAGCGATGGCCGCCAGCAGCCCGATGATGGCCACAACGAGCATGAGTTCGATCGGGTAACCCGGGGGGCTTGCGCAGGCGGGGGGGGGCGGGAGGGGGGGGGGGCCGCCGGCCGGGTGGCGCGGCGTGGCCCCAGCAGGTCAAGGTAAACCCTCGCCCACAACAGGACGATCCCCTCATACTTTAAGCATAGGTTCGAATAAAAAAAATGCAACACATGACCGCGACCGTAATGGCCGGAGACTCCCGACGGAAAAAAAGGGCCCTTAAATCAGTGATCCGCGCCCCAGGTCTTTTGCAGAAAGCCCGCCCGGCCGGAGCCGGCCCGGTAGGCCTTGTACCGCCAGGGGTCCTTCTTGTAATAGTCCTGGTGGTATTCCTCCGCCGCGTAAAAGGTTTCGGCGGGGTCAATCCGCGTGGCGATCGGCGAGTCGAACTTTTTGGACTTGACCAGCTTATCCTTGGAAACCGCGGCCAGCTTTTTCTGGGTTTCGTCGTGGTAAAAGATGGCGGTGCGGTATTGGCTGCCCTTGTCGGCGAACTGCCCGTCAAAGTCCGTGGGGTCGATGTTCACCCAAAAGACGTCCAACAGTTCCTGGTAGGAAATTTCCGAGGGGCGGTAAGTCACCTGCACGGCCTCGGCGTGGCCGGTGGTCCCGGTACAGACGTCGTCGTAGGTCGGGTTGGCCTTCTTGCCGCCGGTGTAGCCCACCACCACCTTTTCCACGCCCTTCAGTTTTTCGAAGGGGGGTTGCATGCACCAAAAGCACCCGCCGGCAAAGGTCGCCAGGGCGGTTTCCGTCTTAGTGGCCGGGTTCGCCGTCATCTTTTCGCCTCCGTAAATGGCGGGGACCGCCAAAACCGCCGCCGCGGCCAACAGGCCCCCGCGAGCGCCCCGCGCCCAAACGCCGAAATTCCATTGGGTTTTCATTAGTCCCCTCCAGTTTATGTCATCCGTTCCCCGGGGGCAACGCGCCCCCTCAGATACCTATACGCGGCCCGCCGCCCATTGGATTCCCGGCCCGCCCGCAGCCAAATGGTAAAATGGCCCCATGAACGATCTCGCCGTTGAACAAGCCAAAACCCTCTCCACCCCCCGCCGAACGTATGGCCTGCTGGCGCGCCTGTTGTTTCTGACCATGGACCTGGTTTACGGCCGCCGCCGGACCTTGAGCAAATTCAAAGTACTGGAAATCATCGCCCGGGTGCCCTACCAAGCCTGGGAGCACGTGGCCTACATCGCCATGACCCACACCTACGCCCAACCCCATTTCGCCCGTCGAATTTTCGATTTTATTCAGGAGAGCCGCCATCAGCAGGACAACGAGCAATGGCACCTTCTGTTATTGGAAGAGTTGGTCCAGCGAAAGGGGGTGCGTGAATCCTTTTTCTTCGCGCGCGTTCTTCCCCAGTTCATGGCTTTCGCCTACTACCATATCAGTTGGCTTCTCTACGTGATCAAACCGGCCCGGAGTTACGGGCTGAACGCCGATTTCGAAGACCACGCGGAGCACGAATACATGGAATTCGTCCGGGAAAACCCGGCCCTGGAAACCGAACCTTTCGTGAGCGAATTCACAGCGGATTACGGAAATTTCGCGAACCTGGCCGATCTTTTCCGGCAAATCGGCGTGGACGAACGGTCGCACAAAGAACAGAGCCTCGCCCGCATAGACAACGCCCGGTTCCCGGGGCCAAAGACGTGAAATCCCGGCCGGACGGTTCCCTGTCCATTCCATGGGCCTCTTCAACATTCCTGTCCGCGCCGGCTTTTCTGTACCGGGTCCGCGGTTCGTTCATGCCCAGCGGTGATCGGGCCGATCGACGGAGGAGTTCATGGAAATGACGCTCAACATTCCGGCATTGTTGTTCCCGGCCGTTTCGCTGTTGATGCTGGCCTACACCAACAAATTCCTGGGCTTGGCGGCGGTTATTCGTCGTTTGCACGCCGATTATCGCGCCCACCCGACCCCCATTCACCTGGCCCAGATCAACCATTTGCGCCATCGGATTCAACTCGTTCGCGCCATGCAATTCTTTGGCATCGCCAGCCTTCTTTTGTGCACGCTCTGCATGTTTTTTCTCTTCAAGGGCATGCAAGTCGCCGGCCAGTTTGTTTTCGCCCTGGCCCTGATTTTAATGATTGTTTCTCTGGTGTTTTCCCTTGTCGAGATATTCATATCGGTCGGGACTTTGGACATGCTGCTGAAGGATATCGAGGAAGAAAACAGAGGCAAATAGCGAAGAAATTCGATTAACGCCATTCTCGACGTTGATTCCACCGAAACCCTGGGGGACTCTTTAAAGGGTTCGCCAATCCCACCGAAAAATGACCGACGTTTGCTGCTCCCTATCACCAGCGGCACCGGAACCCCGCCTCATTTTTTCCCCGTCAACTCTTGCACAAGCGTCTTCGGCAGTCGAAAGACGTTGGCGATGGTGTTCCAGAGGGGGCTCGCGATCGACTTAATCGCCAGGACGTTGATTTCCGGGTCGGCGGGGTTCCCCTTCACCCACAGCCAAAGGGGGTCCCCTCAGCAATATCTCGCGCACAAAAGGATTCATTCCTCACCGCGGGGCCACCAATGGCGGGCCAAGCGCCATGGGCGGAGCCTTGCCCCACTTTGTCTCCCGGTTCACCGCCGCCGGCGACCCGCCCATGGACCCCATCACCCACCCTGCCAAAAACCCCGCCGTGGCGGCCCACAGAAACCAGCCGCGAATTTTGGACGTTGAAACAAAATAGGCCGTCGGGGGAAAGGCAAGATTCACCGGCGCCTCGTGACCAATATTGTTTTTCACCAAACCTCCAAATGTTTTATTGAACGTCTAGCTCGTGGTTTTGAAACCGGCGAGGACAGTGGGCAAGATCTCGGGAATGTTCCCCGGTCCCGCATCGACCGACCACCCCTTCGCGGCCCCTTCCGTCCTTGGGAAAAATTGGAACGACATTCCTCCCGTTGGTAGGACAGCAGGGTCGTCCCGAGGGTTACGCGCGGGAGGCGAATTTACCGGTCAAAGCGATTCGATTGGTGAAACGGGGTATGGGCGGGTCAATGGCGCGGTGATACTCGGGAGATCGGGGCCAGGAGGAGGATGGCAAATCGGACAACCGTCCCCGGTTAATTTAAGAGGGGTTCCGCCTTATCGCGGCAATTTCGGCAACTTCTCCGGCATGCCCGGGATATCCAAGGCAATGAGGTCCGTCTTATCCCGGAACATCGACCGAAAAATCGCAATAAGGCCCGCCGTCTCCTGGGCGTCGATCTCCGGGTAGGAAATGTCGACGTCGTCAAAGGGGACGGCCGCCCGGGAGGCGGGCGAAACGGTAAATTTCGCTTTGAATCGCCCCAGCCCGATCCGAATATCCGTGAAGGCGATAATGAACTCGTCCGCCCCTCGGCCGGCCTGGCGCCACCAGGCGCGGACCAAATGGGGGTTTTTCTTACGGACCTTGTCTTGGGTCTCCGTGGTAAAAGCGAAGGACGACCCTTCCGCCTCGTTTTCAAACTCGACGGCCTCCAGGCCTTCCTCCACCTCCATGCGCACTCTTTCGGCCGTAAATGCGAGGGTTGCATTCATGTTTTCTAATGCCTCATCTTTTGGGATTTGTGGAAAGAGAGTTCATGGGCCACCGCTCGCCCCCCTCGCCACGCGAACGACTTTGCCGACGCGACCAACGTCGCCGCGCCTCCGCCGATGTTTTCCAATCCGCTGACAGCCCACGGAATACCCGGTTTGCTCCATTGGAAAACAAATCCATTAATTTCATTTTATCACCGTTTTCTTGATGGCGATGTCCCTCAGGTAAATCCAGTTGTCCCCCCCGATTCCGGGGTGCCGGTACATGCCCACTTTCAAATAATGTTGGAAGTCGTTGTGCATGTTCGGGCCGCGCGCCGCAACAACCGCCTTGGGCGAGTCGTCCAAGCGCAACTCCGCCCGGCCCTTCGCCCCCCGGGACCAGACAATGCGAACCGTCACCTTGTGCCACACCCCGCGCGTGAAAGGCACCAACCCCACCGTGGACGAATCCGGCGAGCCGTAAGTCAAAGCCAGTTGGTCCACGCCGTTCAATACGCCGTAGCCGATGGCGATGGGCGGGCTGTGGGACGGAAAGCCCTCCCAGCTTTCCCCCCGATCCCGGTTG
Organism: Elusimicrobiota bacterium; assembly: GCA_016722575.1. Lineage (NCBI taxonomy): Bacteria > Pseudomonadati > Elusimicrobiota > Elusimicrobiota bacterium. Next base: position 214,071 of record JADKIY010000005.1, read on the forward strand.
GGCTGGTCGTGCCAATTGCTGAACAACCACCAACGATTTTCCGGCGCGTCGGACGGAAAATCCTTGCCGATCATAAACCGCCAAGAGTAGGTGACGGTTTCTCCTTCCCGCGTCGGAGCGTCAACCGTGACCTCCGCCCGAATGCCGTTGTTCTTAAGCTTCTGGCCGTGGTAGGTCCTCAGGCCAAGGGAACGCCCCTCCCCGTCCTCGTAGATCTTGACGTTCTCCATGGCGGGGATTTCAATGTGCGCGTAAGGAAGCAAATCCGGCGCCACCGCAACCCGAAGATAGGAAAGTTCCTCCTCTCGCGATCGGTCCGCCTGGGCGCAAACCGCCGCCCCGCCAATCAGGGTCAAGAGAAAGAAAATCCAGAAGTTTCGAAGTATCAGGAGGGGCTTCTCTAAAAACAATTCCGAATTATTGATTAACAACGCCTATTGGGCAATTTTTAAATTGAAAAGCACTAAAAACAGTTTATTTGTTTTTTCCAACCCATTCAGTCACATCTTGAACCAACTCGGGTTTCATTTTCGGATTAAGGCCACCACCGCCAAGCCAACTCGGAATAATCTGCCATCCTTCAAAACCTTTGCCAACTGTAATTTCGGCATCGAAAAAAACATAGCTAGAAGGAGAACCTTGAACAAGAATTGCCCGATTCACTTTGAATTGGCTCCCAGTAGGAAGAACTCCCAATATCCAATTGCCTTGATATTCGAAGGGGAATTTTTGGCGACCGATCTCTTCCAGATATGGAACACGTGAAACACCCGGCTCATCCAATTGAATCTCTTTATCGTTCTTACGAAATTTAAATAAAACGAAGTCACCTTTTGTTTTAAACTCGCGTCCCACCACAGAAGAAAAGGTTGGATCACTCGAGACATCCGTCTCGGTTCTCTGCGCCGAGCACGCGAGAAAAAAAGTCCCAACAAAAATTAAAGCCACTGAAAACTTTTTCACTTTAATATTCCCCTCCTCCGCATTTCTGTAGCCCAATCCCTGAGTGATTCTAAATAATAAATTCCGAAATCGTGCTTGTTTCCCTTTTCACCTTTCGGAGTTTGATTTTGCGTTGAATTAAAAACGCGCCATCCGCGCCCCGCATCTGCAATTCTGTCCCAATTCCAAGGCAAAACATTACTCGCCATGCCTGTCATCATTCCCAAGATCGGAACTGGATCCTCCACATTGCGCGCGTTCCAAGCACTACCGACACCGATTCTCTTCTCATCAATGTACCATTCGGACCCGGCCCCATAAATGTGAACCTTTTTTCGTTCTTCCGCTGTCAATAAGCTCAACGCACGCCTTGCAATCGCTGTTCCCTGGCTGTGGCCAATTGCCAAGACAAAACCCTTTTCCGCAATTCCTCGTCGCATGGCCTCGGCTGCATGGACCACTGTAATATCCACTGTATTGAAATATTCAGTGCCGATCATCTGGGAAAATATGTCTCCAAACCCAGGATCAATTATTGTATTTCCCATGCGCGGAAGGTTGATGTGAGTAAAGTTTGTCACTTGTGCGCAGCGTCTTATTCCAAGAGCATCGCTTGCAATCTTATCCATGTTGTAAAGGTCTGCGGGCCGACAGGCCATCCCAGTGATGACAACTACCGCTGGCGACCCCGGATCTCGATCAAACGCGGCTGGCACTTGTTTGTCAAAAATATCCCCCGAAAGGACACTAAAAGGAACACCAACAATAATCTTTATGGCTTGGGCTGGATCCTTATTAGTCACAAAAGAGCGGATCAACGAAGTGCCTAAATCAGAAACATTTTCCGACACGGGCTGTTGAGCGGCAAATTGGAAGCCCTTATAAACTCCATGCCCCATGTCTAGAACTTTTTCAGCGCCAAATTCGGCGATCATTTTTGCCTGGTTGACACGCGCGACAATAGCCTCTTTTGCATTATTGCTCGCCCGCAGCGAAATATTTTTTACCCAAGAAACAGACTTTTGAAAAGAACTACTCAAGGACTCAGCTGCTTTCCCGCCAGGAATCAAACCGATAGTCATTTGTTGCATTTTATGGGAGGATGGAACAATTCCGCCGATCTGAAATTTTTTCGAATCTTCTTTGTTATTGAAATGTCCATCTGATTGGTCCATCTTAAGAGGCTTCGAATCCGAATTCCCATCAGGTAAGATTGTCCTTAACAATTTCCCGACTTCTAAGTGGCTTTTTGCGGTCCGCATTCCCCATCCAATATATTCGACTTGAGGGATATTATTTTCTAGTACCTTTGTTGCCCCCTCTGTGCCATTCATTTTTTCCGATGATATATTGATTGGGTCTGCGCCCTGCACTTGGTTCCGAAGGGCGTTGATCTGCATTCCCAATTGGGCGCCTTGCTCGGGGGTTATGGCGCCTTGGCCCACCAACACCTTGGCGGCCGCAATGGCGATCTGGGCGGAGGCTTCAATGCTTTCGCTCTCCTGGGCCGCGACCGGGCCTTCGGTCTTTTGGGACAACGCCTTGGCCCCAACTCCATCCCTCGATAGCCCTTTTGCAATTCCTTTATCGCTGCGGCCTGGTCGGCCAGGGCTTCGGTCTTTTTCGTCAGGGCTTCCTGGCGGTGGGCCAGGTCTTTGGTCGCTGTGTCCAGCCCGGCGTAGTCGCCGGCCTTTAGGGCCTGGCCGATTCGGTTGGCTTCCCCCCGCACCGCCAGGGCTTCCTTTTCCAAATCGCCTAAACGGCCATTCATGTCTATGTTAACCGCCCCGCCCTGGCCCGTCCTCTCCGCCAGGGCTTTGGCGGACGCCCCCAGGGCCTCCGTCCGGTGGGCCATGTCCTGCTTTGTGGTTTCAATGGCGCGCAGGCTGGCTTCGCTCCCCTTGTCCAACTCCCCGGCGGTTTTTTCCAGGCGGGCGATGTCCACGGGGCCTTCCTCTTGGCTCACAAAATATCTGCCCGCGCCTTTCTCAACCACCGCGCTGTTTAGCCGCATCAGCCCCGCCTGCAGGGCGAAGGTCGCTTGCCGGAGCGACACGGGGTTGTTCATGTCCATCCCGTGCGCCAGATCTTTGTTCAGGTCCAAGAGCGTGTTTTCAAATTTGAATCGCCCCCCCGTCGTCTGCCCGTCCGGGGATTTCCAAGCCCCCTGGTAGGTCATCTCCCCCGCCTTCAGCTCCCCAAACCCCTCAATGGTCATGGGCGACTTGATCGTCAGGGCCGTGTTGGGGGCCAGGCGGTCAAAGTCCAGGCCCGTTGGTTGAATATGCCCGTTTACCTCCGCCATCTTTAGAGGCATCAGCCCGCCGTCTTTCCGCTCCATCCCGCCGAAGGCCTTTTCAAAGCTCGTGCCCTGGATCAACCGCAGTTGATCCCCCTCCACCTTAAAGGTCGCCCCCTCTTCCCAGGTCCGCCCAAAGGCCACGGTTTGCCCCGTGGCCTTGAAAGTCCCATCGCCTGTGGGCTGAATGTTGCGGTAGGCGCTCAAGGTCGCCCGTTGGCTGTCGGTCAGGGTCGTCGCCCGGTTGCCAGATCCAAAGGCCCGCTGTATCAAGCCCGCAATCCCCTGCCCAATCTTTTGGAAGGGGTAGGCCATAACGTGCCCCACCGCTTTTAAGGCATTGCCGATGGTGTTCAACAGGCCCGGCTTGATGGGCGCCGTCAGGGCCTCCGGCGTCGCCCGCAGGGCGTTGGGAATTTTGGGGCGTTTTTCCCCAGGAAGTCGAATTTTATCGTGGGGGTTTGAAACGTGGGCTTTGGCGCATCCATCCGCCCCAGGGACGTCGCCGTCGGCGCCTGGAACCGCAACGCCAGGGCCGTGTTCTGCATTCTGATTTGTCGGTCCAGTTGGGACGAGGCGGAGTAGTTCTTCTCCGGCTTGTATTGGTTTTGGTAATCCTGGTATCGGTTGTTGGCGCTGTAGGAATATCGCTCATCCTCCCGACCAAAGGCCGTGCCCATGGGAAAAACCCCGAGCGCAACGCTCAGGGACAGGGAAAGGCTTTTTCGGACGAGGTGCGCGGACAAGGTGTCAAAACCACAAACCCGGCGCATAGAAGCCTTTTGGTGCGGAATTAACTAAAGAAGTATCGATATTTTAACAGGTTTCCGAGGGAAGTCAATTGGCGAGGCGGTTAATGGAGGGCCTTACACTTGAATCTCGGATAGTTTAATAGTTCAGAGAGTCCCCAACGTTATTGGCCTCTTCCTCACCCGAATAACGTGTGGCATCCGCTGAATTCACTGGAATTTTATAATTGTTTGTCCGCGGCTGCGTCGTCTTTCGTTAATGCGATGTTGCCAGAACCAGTCCGGATCAGGCAACAACGAAAAGATCGCAAAAATAAGGAAAACCACGATCACCATGATCCCCTTTAATTCCTGCGCCGAGAAGGGAATCCCCAGCTTCTTATTGTGAATTCTTTGCCATCTGAAGTCGTAGGAAAGAATAGCAACGGCGGTCAGGAATCCAATGGGAACAAGCGGTTTAAGCTCAGGCATTCGCGTTAGAAGGTCCCATTTGCCCATGAGAAAAAATGACCCCATGCCTAACAAAAGACCCCCGAAGGTCAATATCACTGATTTTCCCCATGAGAGCTTCTTGTAGAATGCCTTCTCCCTATCCGCTAATTTAGAAGTTTTTGTTTTTTTCCAATCGACAACCTTTTCAAACCGCATGTCATTCGAGCAATAGAGATCAATCCACCTCTTTGCCTGCGAGCCCGTGATCTCCGGCAGGGCCGCCTCCAGTTGGTAACCGTCAGCTCGACATTGGAGAAGGCAGTCCTTTCCCCCATCCCTGAACATTTGGAAGAAGAATGAATCATTCTCCGTGTGGGCAACAACGTCAAATGACTTCAAGCTCATCGCATTTTGTAGAGGAGTCTCCCAAGACCCCTTGTCTTCAAACTTAAACTTCTTTCGATTAATTTCTATTTCTGCCATAGGGTCGCTATTCCGCATTTTAAAATAACGAATGTTCTCATTTCAAACCTTGAATCGTGCGGATAAGATACCCAATCTTCCTTTTAGGGTTGTCCGGGCTCTTGGCGCCCAAAATCCTCTCGGCCTCTTGGATTCGGGCGGGGCCGTATTGGTCTTCCAGCTCAATCAGCTGTTCTATCCCATGCAAATAGCTGTCCTCATACACCAGGGCCGCCGCCCGCCGGGCCCTATCCACCTTGTCCGCCCCCACCCGCTTTTTCAGTTCCTCCAGCGCCCGGTCGAAGGCCCCGGGGTCGTATAGGGGGTTCAGGCTATACACATTGGGCGCCCGCCCGCTGGGCCCCGTGGGGCCCACCGCGTCGTATTCCACTTCCAATAGGTTCGCCCGCCGCAACTCCGTCACCCCCCGGGTGATGAACCAGGGCGACACCCCATACCGCCCCGCCAGGGTCTGGATGTGTTGCGACCACCGCGGCTGTATGGGAGACACCGCCCCCTCCCGCAGGTTGATCAAATAAAAAACCTTCCCCGCAAACCCCAGCCGCCTGTTCCACCCCCACGCCCAATAGCCCACCGGCACCTGAAGCACTTCCTCCCCCCCTTTGGCCCCATCATTTCCCAAATCTTGAGGCCTTTCATCCTCCCCCCTTGAGGGGGAGGACCGAGGTGGGGGGTGGCTTCTACCATCAAGCGGCAGCAACGTCACCTCCGCCTCCTTCCCGTAAGTGGTCGTTGCCCCTATCAGCCCATACCGCTCTTCCAACTTGCCCAGGGTCTTGTTGATCTGCCGCCCATAAGCGTGCTTCCCCATGGAGGCTATGCCCAGGTGCTCCGCCAGCTGTTGGTAATCCAAAACAATTCGGGGCCCCGCCCGCCAAACCAAATACAAATAAACGTCAAAGGCCCTCTCGTCCGGCTGGCTCGCCATCCGCCCCAATAGGTTCGGGTCCAGCAGAAACGCCGCCGACACCTTCGCCGCCGGGCCCGCCTCGGCCGGCCCTTCCCGTTTAATGCCCTCCAGGGTTTTCAACATGTCCCGGGCCACTTCTTTGGACCGTATCAACACGTTGGCCTCTTCGTTCAACTCCAGCGCCGCCCGCGTCCAGTTGGAGGAGCCCGTGACCACCGTTTCCCCGTCAATGATCAGCGCCTTCGCGTGGGTGTAGGTCCCCGCCTCGTCAAAATACACCGAGATCCCGCTGGCTTTCAAAAACGCGTACGCCGCCAAATTCTTCCCCTCCCCCGCCGCCCCCTCTTCCCCGGCAAAGTTGTAGTTCTTGTCCAGCACCACCTCCACCTTCACCCCCCGGTCGTGGGCGTCCTTCAGGGTTTTCAGCAATTGAAATACGTGGGATTGGGAGTCGTTCGGTCGGAAGGACAGCAAATACATATACAGCGAAATCGATTTCTTGGCCCGCGCCATTTCCCGTTGCGCGGTTTCAAAATAGGCCCGCGGCGGAATGTTCTCCACCTCCCCCCGGTAGGCGAATAACGGCGGGGATATTTGATTCAACACCAACATCGCAACCCAAAATCTAATCCTCATCTAAAAATCATCGCTTATTATCTGCCTCCTCCCCGTGAGGTAGGGGCGAGGCCTGAATGGCCTCCCCCACTGGGATTTCACTAGAGGGGGGTGCCGGAGGATAGAGGTGGGGGGTGCCGGTGAGGTTAGAAGTTGCGCCACGCGAATGCCCCCCGTTCATCGCCCGTACTTTTCCATCTCCTAAATCTTGTTCCTCCCCCCTTGAGGGGGAGGATACAGGTGGGGGGTGCCGGTGGATTCTGGCGGGGGGTGCCGCTGATTTAAGGGGTTGCGCCACGGGAATGCCCCCCCACTCAGCGCCCGTTCTTTTCCAACTCAACGGTAATCATCTTTAGTTTAACCGGGAAGGGAACCGGATCGTCAAAATTGTATTTAACTTCGCCTTTGTCGTAATCAAACGCCACCGAATAACACCGCTTCACAACCTTCCCGTCGAATTTAACCACAAACCCCCCGTCAGCCATGAAGAACCTCCTACACGAATTAAATATGGTCCGCTGGAATCCGATTTCCTTTTCATTTATTTAGGTTGTGCTGTTCCGGCAGATTGGGCCCTGATTACAGCCCGTCTTACAAGGTCAGAATCATCTCGAATTTTACCGTAAAAGGAATTTCTTCTTGAAAGCTCCATTCTTTTTAGCGCTTCAACAATCTGCGCCTTCTCTAAGTCACTTTCAGCAGTTGTATATGCTGACAATATCCTATCAATATCTGCTGGGGAACCAGCCGACCCAAGAATTGCGAGGCCATACGCTCTTAGCCATGGCGCACGATTCGCATCAAAGCAAGAATGACGACAAAAAGTAATGAGTCTTTCAGGGAATGAAGCCCTTTCGAAGAACCATCGCAGAATCTCGAATGTTTGATGATCATAGATACCTTCGGGAGAATCAATATAATTTAGCATCCTATTTTCTTCCTCTGCGCGCACATCAATGGTTCCAAGATACTTTAAGATGTATTTCATCTCTTCGGGTCGCCGTGAAATTGTGTCAATACAATAGTCTGAAGCGATTTTTGAATTTACCTTGCCAAGTCTAGACAGCAAGTAATGAAAGAGCGTCTTATCAAATTTGTCGGAGGCATCGTTTAAAAATCGGTCTCGAAAAACTTGCTCAAATGTTTCAGCGGAGATCTCGTCGGCATGTTCTTCGAGAAGTTCCTCGATTTTATCAGCAGATATATAAGGATCGCGGTCTATTAGATGCTCCTCAAATTGGTCTTTGAGTTGATTGAATTTTGTGATAGTTGGTTGAATCCCGTCAAATCTAAGTCTTGCCTTTTCTGCAGTAAGGATTTGTGTCTTGGCTGCCTGCAACGTAAGTCCAAGATTGTGCAAAATATCGGTCAGGTCAATAAGAGAACACCGGGCCTCCAGATGAGTCCGACAAAAGATTCGAATATCGTCGACGTAACGCACATGCGCATATCCTAAATTAACAAGACTTTGGTCTGCTGAGGCGAAATAAAGTTTCGCAAGCAAATCGCTTGCTGAATAGCCCTGCGGGATTCCTTTCCCGGGGGCACGGGACCATCGGTAAAGACATTTTCTCAATAGTTCAAATACTGGCCCCGGAATTCCAAGAGCATTTAACTTTGAGAAAAGAGCGGTAGGTTTATGTTGTCGTAAAATCCTGCAATATCAGCAACCACTACATAAGTCGCTCCAGATTGCAACATTTCCAGCGATTTTTTAGTCCACTGTTTCCAGCCCAGGAATGCTGGCTGCATCCACTCCACGGCGTCCGTAGGAGGATTCATCTGGTACGCCATATCCGTTACACCCTGTGAGCCCTTTAGTATCTCCCAAAATTGGCTAGAAATAGCGCCAAGAAGTGCATTAAAAATCACCTCGTCTCTATAGTCCAGAACAGACCCAGGTCGCACCATCCATCCGGGTTTGGGCACGTAACAAATCCGATTGTCGTGGGGAGAGTATCCTTTCTCGAGCTTAGATCGGATACTGCCAATCCAGCCATCTAAGTTAGACTCTAACCACAAATTAAGAAAAGGATGACTTACAAACGACCGATCTTTCTGATCTGCTTTCGATCTTCGCCAAGCAAGTCCTAAATCTAGATCGTCCCAACTCATAACTGAGGGGAATTTGGAAAGTTCCGAAGGAGTTCCGAGCAGAAAAATGGTCTGCTATTGGCCTCATTCATTTATTAACGGGGCCCCCGAATCCCTGCAAATAACTCGCTGTAGTTGATGTCGAAAGCTTGTCAGCGTTTCCAAACTTAGTAGCACAAGCTTGTCCCTCTCCCCGAAAGCGATCCAACATCTTCCTGAGTTCATCCAGTGACTTTTCATTTAAAATCAAGCGAAGCCCTGTCCCAGCAAACCAAGCTGGATATTGGATGATCCTGTCCCCTGCCAGAAAGATTGCTGAAGACCGACTCCCAACGAAAAATGATCCTCCGGTTCGACAGAGGCGATGCATCATGTATAGGCCATAACCAGAATTTGGCGTTGCCTTCAATGCTTGACTTCGCCCCCGATATGCAACGCCAGAAACACCCGGCAATATCGCCAGCCGCAAGGCATCGTCATCCGAGGAAATCTTGAGATTCGGGTTCGCGGATAGGGATTCCTTCACGCCCCTACCCCGATCTAAAATAACGATCTCAACTTTTCCAGTATGTTGCCAATATTGAGCGCAATACCAGAAATCCGAAGACCGGCTATGCTCCAAAACATTCCTAAACACCTCAACGAGGGAATAAACGATTGCATCAAATAATGGGCCTGTTTTCGCCCTGCATAGAACACCCGCGAGGCCCTTAGAAAAGTCAGTCAATACCTCTACGTCAGTCCGCCGTGCCTGGCTGGCCGCGTGTTCGATCTCGCGGCAATCTTTTTTTGTCACGGGGATATAGTTCTGATTTCCCCCCGCTTCCCCTGCCATTTTCCCGAAATCAAGCCCAAACGCTTTAAAAAAACCCATGTGTGCCGGATACGTGAGATGCTTGAAGTTATTGCACAATAGCCGAGCACCTCGCCGCTCTTTGGCAAACCGCTCTAGTTCACTTGCCCAGTGGATCATCGCAAGCGGTTTAATGAATTTCACCCTTTCAAAATCCACTAAATATTCATCGGCAACAGGCAGCTCCCATAGTGATTTAACGAAACTTAGTCCGTCCCAAAGGCCCTGATTGTCAGGCACGACAATCTTTTGAGAGCTCATGGTTTATGATTGAGAAAAGGCATTATGAAGAAGGGTGGAAAACAAATGTTCAGCTTGACGGAGGGCTTCGCGTTGTTGGGCTCTCAGCCGCTCATGTCCCGCTACCAGGGCGGCGAATTGGTTTTGCTTGGCAAGGGGTGGAGCCGGACATCGGAGTTCCCGCAGAATCTCAAGATTAATGTTTTTTTGCGCGGACTCAGGGGCCGTTCGTTCAAGCATTTCTTGCTGGAACCGTAGCCAGAACTGGATATATTCAACTCGAACGCGATTCCCAGGGGTAAATCCAACAATGCTATCGGGAAAACACGCGGGGTAGGTAAGGATGGCAGTCTCCGCAATGTTCGCGGCGATGGTAATGCACAATGTTCCCGTCGGCCACAGCTTGCTCTGCTTCAATCCCTCTTCGGAATAGGTTTGTGAGTGCTTCCTAACGTAAAGGTTTGCATTCGTGACGTCACCGGTCTGAATAAACGGATATGGCCCCCCATATAAATGCGCGGCATTCCTTGGTCTATGCCTTGACCTCCCCCGGTCAAGCTCCCCAAGGTTTTCAAGCTCTTCCAGGCCCCAACGCTTTGCCGATTGATTTGAGTCTCCGAAGAATTTGAGGAAGGCGGCTGGGAGGAAAGTGTCGCTGAGTTCAAGCGCAAAGCGGCGGGTGCGGCGGAGGCGGTCAGCTTCCGCCAATATCCCAGTGATCCGTTTTTGCTCATGGAAATCAGGCAATGGGAAACCGACTTCCTCAAGCTCTGATACGCGGAGATTGGAGATATTCGTTGTATTGGATGATGCCTTGTAACACCAAGATTTGAATATGGGATTGGACATCCAATAGGCCAAATACTCGGGCAATACGTTGCTTTTAGGACGTGCAACAGTTACAAAGGCTCCGAAAGTGCACGGAAATGGTGTGCGGTGGACAACGCAAGATTTCCG